>NZ_PVXN01000010.1 GCF_002995795.1 Clostridium thermopalmarium DSM 5974 | reverse complement strand
AGCATTACTATTATTTTCTGCCATGAATTTAGCAAGTCCTTCTACTCCACCAAAGAAACTCATTGATGCTGCTGCCCAAACTAAGGCAATTATGCCTTCTGCTATCATTGCTCCATAGAATACTCTTTTTCCTTGGCTTTCCTTTGTTATACATCTAGCCATTAATGGTGATTGAGTTGAATGGAAACCTGAAATAGCTCCACAAGCAATTGTTATAAATAACATTGGATATAATGGTAATCCTTTAGCATGCATATTGTAAAGATGAGTTGGTATTTCTGGTATATCATATCCGCCAAGTATTATAGCTCCTCCAACCCCAAAACACATTATCAATAGACATATACCAAATAGAGGATAAATCTTTCCTATAAGCTTGTCTATTGGTACAAGAGTTGCTATTACATAGTATGCAAATATTATATATAAGAAGGTTTGTGTGCTAACTGAAGGTATTAATCCATTTAATATACCTGCAGGTCCACTTACAAATACAACTCCTGTTAAAACAAGTAATACAACAGAGAACACTCTCATAAATTGTTTAAAACCATTTCCTAGATACATACCAACAACTTCTGGTATACTTGCTCCATCATGTCTTACTGATAACATTCCTGAGAAATAATCATGTACTCCTCCTGCAAAGATACATCCAAATACAATCCATAGGAAAGCTGCTGGCCCCCACATAGCTCCTGCTATAGCTCCAAATATAGGTCCAAGTCCTGCTATATTTAGAAATTGAATTAAAAATATCTTCCACTCTGGCATTGGAACAAAGTCAACACCATCTTCAAGTCTTATTGCTGGAGTCTCTATACTGTCACTAGCTCCGAAAACCTTTTCAACAACCTTACCATAAATGATATATCCAACTACTAAAGCAATAGCACATACTATAAATGATATCATAGCGTATACCTCCTAAACGTTATAATGATTACGCACTAAATTATATCATTATTTTTAAATTAGTATTCAAATATAACATTAAAGAACAAAAAAAGCACATAAAGTGCTTTTATATGCCCATCAATTGCTTAAAATTATTGATATTATTCCTGCTCACTGGTATTTCTTCGTCAATTCCCTTTAATTTAATCATGTAGGTATTATTAAACCATGGTATTATTTCTGTTATTTTGTCTAAATTTACTATATAAGATCTATGTGTTTTAAAAAAGTGCTCCTTAGGAAGTCTTTTATAAAATTCAGATATACTACAATGTTCTACGTATCTATTTGAAGAGGTATAGATTATAGTTTCTCTTTCCTTAGCTTCACAATAACAAATATCGCATACTTCTATTACTTTTAATTTATTATCCTTTTTTAGAGTTATCTTATTATTTAGTTTTATATTATTACTATCTCTTGACTTTTCTAGTCGCTTTAAAGTACTCATAATTCTTTCTTCTGAATAAGGTTTTAAAATATAATCAAAAGCTTCTACTTCAAAAGCATCTACAGCATATTCCTTATGAGCTGTTATGAATACCACATCTATTTTCTTTTCAAAATTATTTATTATGCGTCCTAATGCTATACCATCTAGCTTAGGCATATTTATGTCTAAAAATATAACATCTGGCTTGTTTTTTTCTATATATTCTAAAGCTTTTATAGAATCATCAAATTCTGCTTCTATGACTATAGAACTAAATTCATTTATAAAATGCTTTAATTCCTCTCTTGCAGGATATTCATCATCCACAATTATGCAATTCATAAAATCATCCTTTCTTTGCTTGCACTATAAAACTAACTCTTGTTCCTCTATTGAGCCTTTCTATTTTAAGTCCTCTGCCATAGATGTATTTTAATCTATTATTTACATTGCATATTCCAATCTTATTTTCCTGCATTTTATTTTCATATACCTTATTTATAACTTCTTCTGAAATTCCTATACCATTATCTTCTATAATTATACTAATATTATGATCATTAATTTTTTTTACATTTATTTTTACAGTACCCCTATTACTATCTACTAAAATTCCATGTTTTATGGAATTTTCTACCAAAGGCTGTATTATTAAACTTGGTATTTTAACATCTAAGTCTTCATCTATATTATAAATCACATTTAACTTATCTCCAAATCTAGCCTTTTCAATTTCAACATAAGCTTTAACTTGCTCTAATTCTTTATATATATCTACAAAATTATCCCCAGCTTCTAAATTGTACCTAAGAAATGTAGATAAATTGATTATTAGCTCTCTAGCCTTACCTGGATCTATTCTAACAAAAGATATAATTGTGTTTAAGGCATTAAATAAAAAGTGAGGATTTATCTGCGCTTGTAATGCTTTTATCTCTGCTTTTGTTGCCATTTCTTTAAGTTTTCCAAGTTTACTTATTTCTAGCTGGGTAGAAATAATTTGAGAAAGACCAATAGCTAAATTTTTATTTCTAAAGGATATGGCATCTTCCTTTGAATAATATATCTTTAGTGTGCCTACTATTTCATCTCCATCTTTTAAAGGCGCTATTATAGCTGATTTAAGCTGACAGTGTTTATGAGGACAATTAATTTGCTCAGGCTTAGTAAGTGCTAAAATTTCCCCAGTTTTAATTACTTTCCCAGTAGCTTCCGTTTGGATTTCCTGTCCTTTTATATGGTGGTCCGAACCAATTCCTATATGAGCAAGAACATATTTTTTATCAGTAATAGATACTGCATCTGCATCTATAGAATCCTTTATAATCTCACATATTTTATCAAAAGAATTGCCTTCAAATTCTCTAAAATAAGGTAAAGTTTTATTAGCCACTTCTAGAGCTATTTTAGCTTGTTTTGCGGCTATTTCTTCTTTTTCCTCAAATATACTTTGTATCAATAAAATCAGTATGGCTATTCCAATAGCATTAGTAAATCCCATTGGAATATATATATGTTGAACTATATCTAAGGCTACGTGAAAAGGTTTAGATAATAGCAGTATAAGGATCATCTCCATGCTTTCCATTAAAATTCCACCTACAAATCCATAACTTGACTTGTCTTCATTTTTGTTTTTACATTTTTTATAAAGCACTCCAGACAAAAAACCAGTAGTAATAGTTGTCATAGCGCAAGGGAAAGCTGTGATACCTCCAAAATCTATAATGAATCTATGTATTCCTGCTATAAGACCTGACAGGATTCCAACAAAAGGCCCACAGAGTATACCGCCAGCCATAACTCCAATAATTCTAGTGTTTGCTATAGCTCCATTAATATCCGTACCTATATAAGTTCCTAATATTCCAAAAGCTCCAAATATACAAGATAAAATAATTAAATCTTTCTTTTGAAATTTATCCTTTTGTATTATGTTTTTAAAACTATTTGTATGTGATACTACAAATCCAATCAATATGATATATCCCATATTATTAAAAAGGCTTTTTATCAGCTCTATCACTAATTACACCCCACCTTAAGCTCTAAAAACGCTCGATAAAATGGCTGGAGAAACTACACATAATACTGTAATTATAAATGCTGAAATAATGGCACCAACAGCTGCACAAATCATAGATTTCTTAAAATCCAATTTTAAAAATGCTGCTACTGCGGTTCCTGTCCAAACTCCCGTTGTTGGAAGAGGTATTGCGATAAATGTTATAAGTCCTATTTCCTTATACTTTTCCATTTTAGCTGAGTTTTTATTTATTTTTTTTTCTATCAAATTATTAAACCTACTAAAAATTTTATATTTTTTCATCCAATCAAATATATGATTAAATAATAAAAGTATGAAAGGCACTGGAAGCATACTACCTAAAAAGCTAACTAAGAATATAATCATAGGATCTAAGTTATATACATTTATTCCTAAAGGGATTGCCCCTCTCTGCTCTATAAGCGGAATAGCTGACATTATAAATACTTTTAATAATTTACCCATTTATCTTCTCCTCATCTTATTAGTTAAATTCATATTTATATTACCATTAATGTTTAGAATAGTTAAGACTGAATTTTTATGAATTTACCTGCAATATTATTACTTAAGTATTGAAATCCATGTACTCTTGTGGTATAATTTCCCATAATACTATCAATAAGTTCATGTTATTTTTATACGCTTCATAGAAATTTGAACTTTAATATCTGGTCATATTTCCATGAAGTGAATTTTTTATTTAAAGGGGAGATTTACTTGAAAAAGGATGAAATGAAGCAGCTAGTGTGTAAATCTATCGATGAAAATGCACACAAAATTATAACTTTAGCCAAAGATATAGAAAGCTGCCCTGAACTAGGCTATAAAGAGATTAAAACTTCTGAAAAGGTCTGCAATTTTATGAAGGAATTAAATTTGAATTACAGAAGCGGCTTAGCCTTAACTGGGGTAAAAGGCAGTCTAAAAAAAGAAAGTTACGGACCTAATGTAGCTATATTAGGGGAATTAGATGGTGTCATATGTTTCGACAGTCCAAATGCAAACAAAGAAACAGGAGCATCTCATACATGTGGACATAATTTACAGATTGCTGCAATGCTAGGTGCTGCACTAGGTTTAAAGTTATCAGGCATCGAAAATAATCTATGTGGTAATGTAACCTTTATGGCAGTACCTTCAGAAGAGTATATAGAAATAGAATATAGAAATAAATTAAGAGAAGAAGGAAAGATACACTTTCTAGCAGGAAAACAAGAATTGATATATAGGGGAGAGTTTGATGATATAGACATAGCTATGATGTTCCACTCTTTAAAAAATTGTCCAACACCTACTGTAGCTATTGGCGACAGCAGTAATGGATTCTTAGGTAAAACCGTACAATACACAGGAAAGGCAGCCCATGCTGCAGAAGCTCCTCATGATGGTATAAATGCTTTAAACGCAGCAATGCTTGGAATAATGGGAATAAACGCTTTGAGAGAAACATTTAGAGATGAAGATTCTATAAGAGTACATCCTATAATAACCAAAGGTGGAGATACAGTAAACAGCGTTCCTTCCGATGTAAAAATGGAGACCTATGTAAGAGCTAAAACAGTAGAGGCTATAAAAAACACTAATGATAAAGTGGATAGAGCTTTATTAGCTGGTGGCTATGCTATAGGAGCAAAAACCGTCATAAATACAATTCCAGGTCATCTTCCTTTAAAATGCTCATCAAGATTAAATGACCTATTTAGAAATAACGCAAGAGAACTTCTTCCCGAAGAGCAAATAATAGACGCTGGGCATTTTGCAGCTTCAACAGACATGGGAGATGTATCAAATTTAATACCAGCTATACATCCTTTTATTGGAGGAGTTTCTGGAAATCTTCACACAAAAGACTTTAAAGTAGAAGATTATGATGCAGCCCTAATTCTTCCAGCTAAACTTATGGCAATGACGATAATAGACTTATTATATGACAATGCAAAAGCTGCAAAAGAAATTATAGATTCTTATGAACCTACATTTAAAAGTAAAGATGAATATATAAAATTCTTAGAAGGATGTTTTGAAAGGAAGGCGAATTAAGTGAAAAATTGGAAAAATCATATAATTGTACTTGTTCTAGTTATTATATCAGAACTTATAGGTGTAATAAATTTTAAACTTGGTCCTGGTACCTTGGTGTTTCTTCCCATGCTTTATGCACTCATCATAGGCATATTCTTAGGTCCTAAATTTCTAAAATTGGTCAATGATAAAGATATGAAGGATGCAGGCTCCTTAATTACAATTTCATTAATGCTTCTTATGGCAAGGTATGGAACATTGATAGGGCCTACACTTCCTAAAATAATAAAATCAAGTCCTGCATTGATATTACAAGAATTCGGAAATATTGGAACAGTATTTTTGGGAGTTCCTTTAGCAGTACTTCTCGGACTAAAGCGAGAAGCCATAGGATCAGCTCATTCTATTGCTCGCGAACCTAACGTCGCATTGATAAGCGACATATACGGCTTAGAAGGTGATGAAGGTAAAGGTGTTATGGGAGTATATATTTGTGGCACCGTTTTCGGAACAGTATTCTTTGGATTATTAGCAAGCTTCTGCGCAGCCTATACTCCACTTCATCCTTATTCTCTCGCAATGGCATCCGGAGTAGGAAGTGCAAGTATGATGACTGCTGCTGTTGGTTCCTTAAGTGCTATGTTCCCTGATATGCAAGAAACTCTTGCCGCTTTTGGAGCTGCAAGTAACATGTTATCAGGTTTAGATGGTCTTTATATGTCTCTATTCATTGCTCTTCCATTAACAGAATGGCTCTATAAAAAAATGTATAGATTAAAATATGGTATTCAAGCTCCAGAAATCAAAACAAAGAAAAAAGAAACTTCCAAGGAGGCTTAGCTTATGAAAATTAAAGATTCTCTATTTATACTTGTCCTTATGGGAATCCTATCCTTAATCGGAAATATGGTAGGAGCTAAAAATAATATAATAGATGCCTTTCCTGGAATGGCTATACTTGTAATTATATCTATTTTAGGGATCATATTAGCTAAAATAATTCCAGGAAAAATACCTGCTGTAGCATATATAGTTACTTTAGCCTGCATTTTAACTTATCCCGGATTTCCATGCTCAGCACTTATTTCAAAATATATGGAAAAGGTAGATTTTCTAACTTTAACCACTCCAATACTTGCATATGTAGGAATTTCTATAGGAAAAGATTTAGACAGCTTTAAAAAATCTGGTTGGAGAATAATTGTAGTATCTTGTTTTGTATTCTTAGGAACCTACTTAGGATCTGCTATTATATCTCAAATCATTTTAAAAGCTTTAGGACAAATATAAAATGCTTATTTTAAATGTTGCTATCTCTCTTTAGAGAGATAGCAACATTAGATTAAGATAAGCTTAGACTTTGTACGTTATATCCTTTTTCCTTTAATTCTTTCATTATTTCTATTGAATGTTCTTTTGATTGAGATTCAATTTCGAAGACTACATTTGCAAAATCAATTCCTTTTTCTTCCCAGTTTGTATCCTGTCTTACAGATACAATATTAGCTCCTAACTTACCAATATGGTTTATAAGCGCTCCTAACTCTCCTACTCTGTCTTGTAACTCTACACTAAAGCGCAATCTTCTTTTTTGAAGTATTAACTCTCTATTTATTATTTTTAATATCATTGCCATGTCAACATTTCCACCGCTGATTAAAAGTGCAATCTTCTTGCCATCTACCTTTATCTTATTTGCGAGCAAAGCTGCTAGAGGTACAGCGCCTGATCCTTCTGATATTAACTTTGATCTTTCCATTAATGAGAACATAGCATAAGATATCTCATCTTCTGAAACTGTTATAACCTCATCCACATATTCTTTTATATATTTAAAGGTAATGTCTCCTGGAGTTTTAACAGATATTCCATCAGCTAAAGATTTAGCACCACCTACAGTTACAACTTTTCCCGCTTCTAACGAAGCTTTTGTTGATGCAATTATTTCTGATTGTACTCCTATTATTTTAATATCTGGTTTTATAGACTTAGCGGCTACAGCTATTCCAGATATTAATCCACCGCCTCCAATCGGAACTACTATAGCATCTACATCAGGCAATTCTTCTAAAATTTCAAGAGCTATAGTTCCTTGTCCTGCCATAACTTCCTCATCATTAAAAGGATGTACAAAAGTAGCACCTGTTTCTTTTAAAACTTCCAAAGCCTTTTCATAGCATTCATCATAAACTTCTCCATGCTGAATTACTTCAGCTCCATATCCTTTTGTTGCTTCTACTTTAGCTTGTGGCGCTGTGGCTGGCATTACTATAGTCGATTTAATTCCACAGGCAGTTGCAGCATATGCTACTCCTTGTGCATGATTTCCTGCAGATGACGCCAATACTCCTTTTTCCTTTTCTTCTGGTGTTAAAGTCATTATTTTATTGTAAGCTCCCCTTAATTTGAAAGCACCAGTTTTTTGCTTATTTTCGCACTTTAGATATATCTCATATCCAGATTGTTTTGAAAATGTGCTTGAATAAATTAATGGTGTTTTTCTTACCACACCTTCAATGTTCTTTTGTGCTTGTTTAATTTTGTTTAAGTCTAATGTCATATATAATCCTCCCAATTATAATATTTGTATTTTTTCAATTTGCAAGTAAAAAACATATAAGACTCATATTTTAATTATGCAATTTATTCATTTTCTCATTTCATTTTAATAATTCCAAACATCATATAAAACCTTTACATATTTTCATTATACTTTAAATTTAGAAATTGTCACTATTTTATTTTAAAAAATTTTTGAAATTTTCCTACAGAATACACCTGTATTTATATAGCGTACAGTTTTTGTAGTATGATAATTTTATTTCTATTTTTAGTGGATTAAACCACATTTACTTGTTTTTTATACACACACACTTTCTCTTAAAATTTAATTTATTTTTTTAAAATTAGTTGAAATACTCCTTTCCATATGCTATACTTTGTGTTGTAAACGTTTCATAAATATTATCAATTTTATTATTTTTATAAGTTAATAATTTGAATTTTTGCACTAAATATAATTCATTTTTCTGTAAACAGAATATATTCTCGCAATAGTAACGCTAAAATAAAAATAGATTATATTTGAATATTTGTAAAATATGATTTATTATATTTCATGTATTTTAAAATTTATAACTGCCTAATAATTTTATTATATTTCATGTATTTTAATTTATAACTGCCTAATAATAATTATATTATTATAATTTATATTAAAAATTTAAGGAGGAATTGTACATGAAAAAGCTAGGATTAATTCCTAAAATCATTATCGGAATCATATTAGGTGTAATCATCGGCAACTTTGCGCCAGTAGGATTTGCTAGAATTTTTGCTACATTTTCTAGCATATTTGCGAACTTTTTAGATTTTGTAATTCCACTAATAATCATAGGATTTATAGTTGCCGGTATTGCTGATCTTGGAACAGGTGCAGGAAAACTTTTAGGCATAACAGTTCTTTTTGCTTATATTTTCACAGTTGTTTCAGGAACTTATGCATTAATTGTTGGCAAGACCTTCCTACCTGGAATAATAACTTCTGATGCTATGAGCAAGATTGCATCTGCTAAAGAAGATTTAGCTCCTTACTTTACAATTAAAATGCCACCACTAGCAGACGTTATATCAGCACTTATAATATCATTTATACTAGGATTAGGAATAGCAAAGACTCAGAACAAAACATTAAAAGATGCCTTTATTGGTGTACAAGAAATAATATCTTCTGTTATTGAAAAAGTAGTTATTCCTTTATTACCTATACACATATGTGGAATATTCACTAATATGACTTATACAGGACAAGTTTCAGCAGTATTCTCTGTATTCTGGAAGGTATTTTTAATTATTATCATTCTACATCTTACAATGATTACTTTCCAATTCGCAGTTGGATGTAGTTTTAGTAAAAATAATCTATTTAAATCATTAAAAATACAAATTAAAGCATATTTAACAGCTATTGGAACTCAATCTTCTGCAGCAACTATTCCTGTAAATATAGAATGTTCAGAAAAAATGGGTATTTCAAAAGGAATTCGTGAGTTTGTTATACCTCTTTGCGCTACTGTTCATCTATCTGGAAGCACAATGACTATTACAACTTGTGCAATGGCTGTATCAATGCTATTTGGAATGAAGTTAAGTTTTGCTACAATGTTTGGATTCATAGCTATGCTAGGTGTTTCTATGGTAGCTGCTCCTGGTGTTCCTGGTGGAGCTATAATGGCGGCTTTAGGACTTCTAAGTTCAATGTTAGGTTTCTCCGAACAAATGACAGCTTTAATGATAGCTTTATATATAGCTCAAGACAGTTTTGGTACTGCTTGTAATGTTTCTGGAGACCAAGCTGTAGCTATGTTAGTTGACTTTTTCCAACGTAAATGGAGCAAATCTGAATCTACAAATAGAGCAAGCATAAACTAAATTAACATAAAATAATTATCCCTCTTATGTTGAATAGGAGGGATAATTTGTTTAAATGCTTAACTTCCATTTATTATAATGAACTTTGAATATTAATCTTCTATATTAGAAATTAATAAAATATGCTATACTTTACAACTTATTTATAAGATACTAAAGGAGGTTATTTAAATGAGTAATTACAGCATTTTTGATATAGTAGGACCTATAATGATAGGACCTTCAAGTTCTCATACTGCTGGTGCTGCAAGACTTGCAAAGCTTGCTAGTCTAATCTGTGGTGGTAATCCTGTAAAGGTAGAATTTATTCTTCACGGTTCTTTTGCTAAGACCTATAAAGGTCACGGAACAGACAAAGCCTTAGTTGCTGGAATTTTAAAGATGGATCCTTGGGATGAAAATTTAAAAAACTCTTTTGAAATAGCTAAAGAAAAAGGTATAGAGATCATATTTACAGAAGGAGACTTAGGAGACGTTCATCCTAATACAGTCAAATTTATAATAACAAAAGAAGATGGAACAGTATCTAAAATTAGCGGTTCCTCTATAGGCGGGGGTAACATATTAATATTTGATATAGATGGCCAATCTGTAGAATTTAGAGGAGATTATCCAACTCTGATAACTCTTCACAAAGATACTCCTGGAGTAATTTCTAAAATCACTACACTCCTATATAAAGAGAATATAAACATTGGATCTATGAGAGTATATAGAAATAGTAAAGGTCTTCAAGCTGCTATGGCTCTTGAAACTGATAATACAGTTCCACCGTATATTATTCAACAAATAAAAGAAATTCCTGAAATAGAAAATATTAAATTCATAAATCCAATAATAGAAGGAGAGGCTTAATATGTTTGTAAATAGTGGAAAAGAACTCATTGATATATGTAAAGATAAAAATTATTCAATTTGGGAATACACATTAAGATATGAGATTGAAAATAGCTCTCTTACAGAGGAACAAGTTTTTGAAAGAATGAGAAAAACCCTCCAGGTTATGCAACATTCTGCAAATTACGCCTTAGAAAATAACGTAAAATCTGTAAGTGGACTTATAGGAGGAGATGCTATAAAGCTAAATAAATACGCTGAAAACAATAATACCCTAACAGGAAAGTTTATGGTTAAGGCCATGGCTAGAGCATTATCCTCTTCTGAAGTTAATGCTGCTATGGGAAAAATAGTTGCCTGTCCTACTGCCGGTTCCTGTGGTATCGTGCCTGCAGTTATAATCTCTGCTGGTGAAAAATTAGGTAAATCAGAAGATGACTTAGTAAAGGCACTTCTTACTGTTTCTGGAATTGGAATGCTTATAGCAAAAAATGCAACAGTATCCGGTGCAGAAGGTGGATGTCAAGCTGAGTGTGGTTCTGCAGCAGCTATGGCATCTGGTGCTGTAGTCGAAATGATGGGCGGAACTGTGGAACAGGCATTAGATGCTGGAGCCATTGTCATAAAGAATATATTAGGTTTAGTATGCGATCCCGTTGCAGGACTTGTAGAAGTGCCTTGTGCAAAGAGAAACGTTGCTGGAACTGTATCTGCTCTAACTACGGCAGATTTAGTTATGAGCGGAGTTAAAAGTATGATTCCTTTTGACGAGGCAGTTTGGGCTATGTATAGAGTTGGTAAACAGCTTCCTTGCGAACTTCGTGAAACAGCACAAGGAGGACTCGCAATTACACCTACAGGGATTAAACTTAAAGAACAAGTCTTTGGAAAATAGTAAAAAAACACCAAATATATTTTCTTAATTAAGAATTGAAATAACAGTAAAGTATAAAAAGTGGAGAAATTATAAATTTCTCCACTTTTTACTTATTGAAACTTTAATCCTATATCTTTGTTTTTGCTTAGTTCTTAATTTTAGGTATACCAAGAACTACTGCAAGTACTGCACATATTCCCATTAAATAAGGATAATATAAATATTTCATTACATCAAAAGGTGATATTTTCATAGCACTCGCTACACCAACAGCAGTTAAAATTTGTGCTCCATAAGGAATAATTCCTTGGAAAAAGCATGAAAAAATATCAAGTAAGCTTGCAGCCCTTCTTGGATCTATTTCATACTTATCTGCAATATTTTTTACTATGGGTCCAGCCATTACAATAGCAATAGTATTATTTGCTGTGCATACATCAACTACGCTTACTAAAGCTGCAATCCCGAGCTCTGCTCCCTTTTTGTTTTTTATTCTTTTTCTAATAAAGCTTAGAAGAAAGTCAATTCCACCATTATATTTAATTACTTCAACCATTCCGCCTATTAATAGAGAAATAATTATAAGTTCAGACATTCCAAATATTCCATCTTGAACTGCCTTTAAAAACCCCCACACATCAAATGTATTTGTAATTATTCCTACAACTCCTGCGAAAATCGTACCTCCAACAAGTACAAGCATTACGTTAACTCCTATTAAAGCTGCAATAAGAACTATCATATAAGGAAGCACTTTAATAATACTATATCCATAACTTCCATCTAAGACAGTACTGTTGCCCATGTTTATGAGGGAAAAGATTGCTACAGTAGCCACTGCTGCTGGAATAACTATAGCAAAGTTCATCTTGAATTTATCTCTCATTTCACATCCTTGAGTTCTTGTAGCCGCTATTGTCGTATCTGAAATCATAGAAAGATTATCTCCAAACATAGCACCGCTTACTACGGCTCCAAGAGCAAGTCCGACTGGAATTCCTGTTTTTTCAGCTATTCCTAAAGCCATAGGTGCAAGAGCTGCTATAGTTCCTACAGATGTGCCTATAGACAAAGATATAAAGCAGCAAATCATAAAAACACCAGCAAGAAGTATATTGCCTGGTAAAATTGTAAGCCCGAGGTTAACAGTTGAGTCTACAGCTCCCATAACCTTAGCAACCTCTGCAAAAGCTCCAGCTAATATAAATATTATAACCATCAATATAATATCTGTATTACCTGCCCCCTTACAGAAAACTTCCACCTTTTTATTTATACTTTCATTTCTGTTCATGGCTATGGCAACCATACTTGCTACTATAAATGAAACACTAACTGGCATCTTGTAGAAATCATTAGTTACTATAGATGGTACAAGATACATGACTAAAAAAACCGCTAAAGGAATTAATGCCCATGGAGTTCCTTTTAATTTTGAACTCTTATTTTCCTTCATCTTTTGTTTTCTCTCCTTTACTATTTACCTTAAAGTTTTACAAAACAAAAAAACTTCTTACAGATAATTGTAAGAAGACTCTTAATACTTATCTGCCAGGAATACACCTGTTGGAATTAGCACCACTGAGCATGGCTCTAGGTTGCTGGGTTTCATAGGGCCAGTCCCTCCACCTCTCTTGATAAGAAATTTGAAATTTTATTCTATTTTTACACCCGAATAATTATACTAAAATCACTACAGCATTTCAATATGTAAAAAATAGAACATATGATTTTTTCTTTTATGTATCAACAGCTAGCCCCTAACCGCTATGTCAAATTAAAAATTACTTATCAGTATTTAGAGACTAGCTGAATAATTCAAATGCGCTAAATTTAAGTAATTTTATATTATTTCAATACACCATCTAAAGGTTTTACCCCAAATCCTTCTGCTAGTGCTTTTAACTCTTTATCTGAAATAGTTTGTTTCTTTCCCCCCATAGAAAATACCTTAACTAATATTTCAGCCGCCTTCTCTGCTGTATCTATAAGTCCAAAAGCTTCATCTAAATCTTTTCCTGTTCCAAATATTCCATGGAAAGGCCATAAAACCATGCTATGTTTTCTCATTTTTTCTGCTGTAGCTATTGCTATTTCTTCCTTACCTGGTACCATCCAAGGAATAACTCCTATACCATCTGGAAAAACGACAAGACATTCTGTACTCATTTCCCAAAGCTGTTTTGTAAAGTTTTCAGTAGTTAAATCAAGTACATAGCTCAATGCAATAAGGTTAGTCGCATGAGTATGCATAACTACTCTGTTTTTTCCTTCTGTAACCTTCATTCTTTCAATATGAGATAAAAGATGTGCTGAGAACTCACTAGTAGGCCTTCCTCCATCAGTAAGTCCCCAAAGTATAGTGTACGACTTTCCATCTTCAGAAATGCGGACTATTCCAAGGTTTACCTCTGGTTCAAGTATTACATTCCTAAAATATTTTCCTGTACCTGTTACTAAGAAATATTCCCCAGCTAATTCTTTGAGTTCTGAGAATAGTTCTATTTTTCTTTCTCCTCGTAGCTCTTTTTTATACTGTTCAACTTCTTCCTTAACTAAACGATAGCTTACGTTTCCTCCATTTCTTTCATCCCAGCCTTTAATCCACATATCATTAATAACTTTAATCATTTCTTTCATAAAATTAGATTCTTTTATACTCATATTTATTCTCCTATCTATTTAATAAAACTGCTTTTTCATATTCCTTTACTTCTTCTAGCCACTCTATACCAACTGGTACACCTTTTGTATAACAATAGTAATCCCAAACCGCTTCCCACGGATATGATTTTAACTCTTCGTTCATCGCTAAACGGGTTGTAAAATCAAATTTCTTCTCTGCATTTTGTAAAGCTTTATTTGGTTCTAATAATGCTATAGTTAATGCTTTAAACATATTTCTTGTTCCAATTACCCAAGCTGCAATCCTATTTATGCTTGCATCAAAGAAATCAAGTCCTATATGAACCCTATCCGTTAAATCGTTCCTTATTATTTCTTTAGCTATTGCCATTAACTCATCATCAAGAACTACAACATGGTCACTATCCCACCTAACTGGACGACTAACATGTAATAATATATCCTTTACAAAAAGAGATACAGAAGATATTTTATCTGATATTACTTCTGTAGGATGAAAGTGTCCAGCATCAAGGCAAAGAGCTAAATTGTTTGCTATTGCATAACCTTCATAGAATTCATGAGAACCAACTGTGTAAGATTCCGCTCCTATTCCAAAGACCTTACTTTCTACTGCATCTATATGATATTTCTTATCTATCTTTTCAGCTAATCCTTCATCTAGAGAAGCCTTTAATCTTTGTCTTGGTCCTAATCTATCAATTGTAATATCCTTCATCCCATCAGGTACCCATATATTCATTATAGATGGAGTTCCTAACTCTCTTCCAAAGTATTCACTTATCTTTCTGCTGCGTTTTAAATGTTCTATCCAGAAGTCCCTTATTTCTCTATCTGGATGACTTAATGTTAATCCATCACTTGACTTTGGATGTGAGAAAAATGTTGGATTAAAATCTAATCCTATTTGTTGTTTCTTAGCCCATTCAACCCAGTTTTTAAAATGCTTTGGTTCAATTTCATTACGTTCCACTTTTTCCCCATTAGTTTCTAAATAAATAGCATGTAGGTTCAATCTCTTTTTGCCTGGAATTAAAGAAAAAGCTTTTTCTAAATCTCTTCTTAATTCTTCTGCTGTTTTTGCAGCTCCCGGATAATTTCCTGTAGCGTGAATACCTCCTGTTAACTCTCCATTAGGATTTTCAAATCCTTTTACATCATCCCCCTGCCAGCAGTGAATAGACACAGGAATAGAATCCAATTTTTTTAATACATCATCTGTATCCACTCCTAAAGCTGCATATTTTTCTTTGGCAATTTTATAATGTTCTTCAATAATATTTATTTTATCTAACATCTTCTTATCCTCCTTATATAACTTTTGTCTACTGCAATGATTTAAATCTTTCCCAATTTTCCTCAATATCACTGCTATATATTGGTATATACTTTTTTATATTAAAGGATTCTGAAATGATCCTTCTTGCTTCTTTAAGTGAAGATATTTCCCCTAAAGTGATAAATTGCATTGCAAGGTTTCCCAGAGCAGTTGCTTCAACCGGGCCTGCATACACTTCACAATTAGTAAAGTTTGCGCAAAGCTGATTTAAGAACTTATTTTGTACTCCCCCACCTATTATGTGAATCTTATTAATAGGCTTAGAACTTATTTTCTTTATCTCAAGTAAAGTGTTCTTATATTGAAAAGCTAAACTTTCATATATACATCTTGCAATTTCTCCCGGCGTTTCTGGAACAGCTTGTTTACTTTCTCTACAGTAGTTTTTAATCTCTTTAATCATATTTTTAGGGTTTAAAAATCTACTATTATTAGGATTAATTAAAGATCTAAAAGGTTTGCATTCCTCTGCAAGAGTTACCAATTCTTCAAAACTATACTTATAATCATATAGTTTCTGTACTTCTTGAATTAACCATAAACCCATTATATTTTTTAAAACACGATAAGTATTGAAAACTCCACCTTCATTTGTAAAGTTAAATACTCTTGCCTCCTCTGTGCAAATAGGAGTATCACTTTCAATTCCCATAAGAGACCAGGTTCCAGAACTAATATAAGCAAAATCTTTTGTGGTTGCTGGTATAGAAGCTACAGCAGAACCAGTATCATGAGTAGCCGGAGCTATAATCTTTACCTGACCTAAGCCTGTTTCTTCTTGAACTTCTTTTCTTAGCTCCCCTAAGATTGTTCCAGATTTTATAACCCTAGGAAAAATATCTTTACTAAGTCCAACTATACTTATTAAATCCTCATCCCAGTCAAGATTATTTATGTTAAACAATTGAGTAGTAGTAGCATTTGTAAACTCCACAGCCTTTTTACCACTTAATAGGTAGTTTAAATAATCTGGGACCATCAAGAAAACATCAACATTGTTTACTATTTCTTTATTGGCCCTAACATGTTCATAGAGTTGATAAATTGTGTTAAATTGTTGAAACTGTATACCAGTTTTCTCATAAATTGCTTCTGGACTTTTTTCTTTAAATACCTTTTCCATAGTTCTATCTGTTCTGTGATCTCTATAAGCGTAAACTTGAGAAATCATCTCATTCTTCCTATTTAAAAGAGCATAGTCAACAGCCCAAGTATCAATTCCAATAGATTCCACATTTATTCCTTCCTTAGCAAATTCTTTAAGCCCATTCATAATCTCTTTGAATAGCTTATCCATATCCCAATAGTAGCTTCCATTTTTCTTGAGCATATTGTTTTTAAATCTATAGACTTCCTTTATGATGATTTTTTCTTCTTTCATTGTGCCAACTATTAATCTTCCACTTGAAGCACCAATATCAATTGCAATACAGACTTTCGACATGCTCTTCTTCTCCTTCCTTTATCTTTTATCACTTCTAGCTATATTTTTATTTGCTATATCCATTGTTTAATATGTATCTACTAATCTTAAACTTCTAGTTGGATTTTCTTAATATATTTAAATCTTAGAAACCTCCATAGTACTTAAATCAGTAATTAAATGTCTTACTTTATGGTTAAGATATAAATAAATTGCTTTTATAGTTCTCTTTCAGTATAAATGAATACCTTTAACTGTTGTATAACCAAATCAAAGTGGTTTACTATCAAAACTTAATATTTGTTTGAACTCTAACCCTTATTTCTATATAATTGTATTAATATAATTGGAGGAGGTGTTTATATGAATCATTCTGAACTTGATAAACTACTAAAAATGCGAACATCTGCAGAAGAGTATATTATAAATTCAATAAATTCATCACATAAAGGAACACTAACTAATAAACAAATTATGACCATCCTTCACCCCGTTTTACGTTGGGAAGAAGATGATGAAACTCCTGTCCTTTCTGGCGAATCCATACTGCCGCCTGATGAGAATATATCAATTTCTAAGCATCACCGTTTTATTCCTATACCAGCTCATCAGCATGATTTTATTGAACTTTTTTATGTATATTCAGGATCATGTACTCAAATTATTAATGGAAAAAAGGTAACTTTGAGCCAAGGTGATATGTGTATTTTGGACACGAATGTTATTCATTCCATAGAAACAACAGGAGAAAACGACATCATTATAAATTGCTTGATGCGAAAGGACTACTTTGATACTTCACTCTTAAGCAGACTTTCTAGTAATGATTTAATTTCTACTTTCCTAGTTCATGCTATTTATCAAAGTAAAGACTACAATAACTTTATTATTTTTCATTCTAAAAAACGTAAAAAGCTTCACAGCCTTATGAAAGACTTAATGTGTGAATACTTCGACCCTTCCATTTGTTCAAAAGAAATAATTAATTGCTATATTATCTTAATTTTTTCAGAACTTCTTCAAATTTATCAAGATCAAACTCCTGAAGTGCAGATTTTGAATGAAACCGCAAACACAAAGAATATTTCTAAAATTTTAGAGTATATACAAAAAAATTATATATGTACTACTTTAGCTGAAACAGCAAAAACTTTTAATTTTCATCCTAATTATTTAAGTACACTTTTAAAAAAGACTACAGGAAAATCTTTTAAAGAAATTATTCATGAACAAAAATTAAAAAAGGCATGCACTCTCTTAAAAAATACAGATATGACTGTAGAAGATATATCCCTAGAAGTAGGATATAATAACTTTAGCTTCTTTTATAAAAAGTTTAAAGATGCATTTGGTGTAACTCCTTTAGAATATAGACAGAATAAGCAATAATTTATATAAAAAAGCGGCATTATGCCGCCTTTTTATTAATCAAGATGAAATACTTCTTTTAAGTCCACAGAAACAGGACTATTATCTTCATTTGTTTCCATTATATCTTTCATGTATTTCCACCACTTTTGACATATTGCAGTTTCTGCTGACTTATCCCACAGCTTAGCATCTTCTAATTCAATATATCCAAATAGAGTGTTGGTTTCCTCATCTAAGAATATAGAATAATTTTTCCCACCATATTCATGAATCATTTTTATCATTTCTTGCCAAAGATTATCATGACGCTTTTTATATTCTTCTGCCATATTATCATACAGCTTCATTTTAAATGCCTTTCGTACCATAAATCTCACACCTTTTACTCATTATCTACAAATGACATAATATACTCAGCGCTTCTTTCATAAGTATCAATTGTTGTATTTTCCATTAAAACTTCAATATAAGGTTTATGCTTTTTTAACAATTCCATAAGCAGCTTGTAATTAAATTCACCTTTTCCTTCTCCAGGTGCAACTTCACGAATTTCATTATTTTCTACAACAAAGTCTTTAGCATGAATAACCATAATATCATCTGCAAATAAATCAAAGCATTTTTTTATGATCTCATCCTGCCGCTTATAATTATCAAAAGAAAGAAGATTTATAGGATCTAAAATTATTTTTAGATTAGGAGAATCAATGATGTCAAGCATTTGTCTAATACGTTCCGGTGTATTTACAACGTATTTTGTTACTCCTTCAAGCCCAATAATAGTATTATACTTTTCTGCCTCTTTAACTAATTCCTTTAATCCTACAATAAATTCTGCAAAAGCTTCTTCTGTATGATTTTTCCTATTAAAAGAAAAATCAGGATTATATGAGCCAGATTCTGTACCTACGATCATTGCTCCAAATTCCTTAGCAAAGCGAATATGCTCTTTAAATTTTTCAAACTCTTTTCTACGCTCATTTAAATCTGGATGCATAAAGTTGATATAACATCCTAATACTGCTACATCTATACCTTTAGCTTCTAATGTTTTTCGAACATGACGTGCTAATCCTGGAGAAAAGGTCCCTGGAGTAAAAGGAATGTTATTAATAGCCTTAGGTAAAGCCAATTGTATGCACTTCAAGTTGGTCTTTTCTAGTTTATCCGCTAATTCCTCCACAGTACCTGCACCTAAGTCATGGGCTCTTAATCCTAATCGTATCATATGAAAATACCTCGCATTATCTTAAATCATTCATTGGCACATGGTCCATATCGTCAAAAGTTTGGTTTTCACCAGCCATACCCCATATGAATGTATAATTTTTTGTTCCTACTCCTGAGTGAATAGACCAAGATGGCGAAACAACAGCTTGCTCATTTGAAACCACGATATGTCGTGTTTCATTAGGTTCTCCCATAAAATGAAATACTTTTGAATCATTATCTAAATCAAAATATAGATATACTTCCATGCGACGGTCATGAGTATGACATGGCATTGTATTCCAAATATTGTTTGGTTCAAGTTTAGTTAGTCCCATAACTAATTGGCATGACTTGCAAACTGATGGATGTACATATTGATTAATTGTTCTTTTGTTTGACTCCTCATTTGAACCTAAATGTACCTTGTTTGCTTTCTCTAGTGTTATTTGAACAGTTGGATATGTATGGTGTGCTGGAGCTGAATTTAAGTAAAACTTTGCTGGATTATTTGCATCTACAGACTTAAATTTGACTTCTTTTGTTCCCATTCCAACATACATACCGTCTTCTTTGCTTAGTTCATATTCTGTACTATCTAAAATTATAACTCCTGGTCCACCAATATTAATAACTCCTAATTCACGGCGCTCCAAGAAGTAATCAACTCCCATTTTATCTCCAGCTTCTAAAGATAAAATTTCTTTAACAGGCATTGCACCTCCTGCAATCACTCTATCATCATAACAGTAAGTTAAAGCTATTTCATCAGCTAAAAATACCTCTTTTATTAAAAAGTTTTCTCTTATTTCTTCAGTTGTCATTCTTTTTACATATTGTGGATGATGTGAATATCTTATTTGCATACTTATTCCTCCTCATATAATAAGTTTATAGTTAGTCAAATGATTGATTAATAAATTGAACTAAATATCAAACAGAATAAATTCTACTTGATATTTAGTTTCACTTAATTTAATACTTAATATATTATCATTATTACATCAAACCAAAGGTCTTAGGAAGCCATATACTGATTCCTGGAATAAACGTTACCATTAGCAATACTATTAATATTGCTACAAAATATGGTATAATCTTCTTCAAGACATCTTCTATTTCTAAGTCGGCTATGCTACATCCAACAAATAATACGCTTCCAACTGGTGGTGTAATTGTTCCTACGGCTAGATTAAATACCATCATGACACCAAATTGTACTGAATCCATTCCGCATTGTACTGCAATAGGTAATAGGATTGGAGTAAATATCAGGAGGGCTGGTGCCACATCCATAAAAGTTCCTATAATTAATAGTAATATATTTATAATTAGTAATATAATTATAGGATTATCTGATATACTTAAAATCATCTTACTAATTGCTGTTGGAATTCCTGTAAAGGACATAACGAATGACATAACTGATGATGCTCCAATGATAAGCATAATTACTGATGTCATAACAGCAGTTTCTGTTAATAATTTTGGTATATCTGAAACTTTGATTGTTTTATAGAAGAATACTGATAATATAAATGTATATGCAACTGCTACTCCTGCAGCTTCTGTAGCAGTAAAAATTCCACCAGTAATACCTCCTATAATAATAACTATTAAAAACAAGCTTGGTATAGCGTCAATAAAAGCATGAAAAGCTTCTTTTGTATTAAATCCTGAAGTTCTAGCAACATAATTATGTTTTTTTGCATAGTACCATGCTACAAGTGCACAAGCAAAAGCCCATAATAAACCTGGAATCCAACCTGCTATAAATAGTGCTGCTATAGATGTTCCCCCACTTGCTAAGGAGTAAACTATAAATGCTGCAGTAGGAGGGATTAATTGTCCTACTGGTGCAGTTGAAATATTTACAGCAGCTGAATAAGCTCTATCATATCCATTTTCTTTTTCTATTGGTCCTAATACGCCGCCAATAGCAGTTGCAGCCGCAATACCAGAACCAGATATTGATCCAAACATAGCATTTCCGGCAACATTAGCTAATGCTAAAGAACCAGGAATACGTCCTACAAAAATTTGAGCTAAATTTATTAATTTCTGTGCAATACCTCCATTGCTCATGAAAAGACCTGCTAGTATAAAAAATGGTACCGCTAGTAATGTAAAACTATCCATACCTGTTATTAATTTTTGTGCTGAAACAAACACTCCAAAATCCAATGTTAATAAAGCCGTAAGTGTAACAAAGGATGCTGCTACAATACATATTGCTATTGGTATGCTAAAGAATAACATACCAAAGAATATAATTGCTAATAAAATCCCTGCTTGTGCTGCCATAAATTTAACCTCCTTTTGCTATTAAACTTTCTTCAACTTCATATAATCTTTTTCAATTTTTGCGCCTCCGTGTTGTAGCTTCATAATATCATCTTTAATTCCTATAATCGCATATAACAACATTAATATGCCACTAAGAACTAATGAATAGTATAAAAACTGCATAGGCATTTGCATTGAAGAAGATACTTGGCCCACAGCGTTATTTGCAACTCTAGTTCCACCGATAATTAATACACCACCAGAAAATACCGCAGTGATAACTCCAACAAGGACTCCAATAATTGCTTGAAATCTTTCTGAACCTCTTTTTACTGCAAATGTAATCATCAACTGCTTACCTTTTCCATATGCATAAGGCGAAGCAAGCATAGTTATCCATATTAACCCGTATCTCATAAATTCTTCTGTAATAGTACTTGGTTTACCTACTATATATCTAGAGACAACTTGCCAAACACATGCTATTACTAATGCACCCATACCAATAGCTGTAATCCACTCAATGAATTTATTTAATGCTTTTATCATTATTTCAACTCCTTTACAGCATTTCAATTGCTTTTTTCCTCTGAAGTTTCTGTACTAGCAGGAATGTATTTTTGTATATCATTGTAATATTCTGCAAACTTAGGTCCTTTTGCTTTATATTCTTCATGCATTGGCTGTACAGCTTCAATAAATGGCTTCTTATCTATACGATAGAATTTAACGCCCATTTTTTCTGCCTCTTTTACTGCATTATTAATCATATTATTATAAGATTTTTTATACTCTTCGCTATTTTTATGCATTGCATCCTGTAGAGCTTGTTTTTGTTTATCATTCAGTTTATCCCAAACCTTGGTGCTTATAATAACTACATCTGGTGTATATTGGTGCTCAGTATATGTATATGATTTAGCAACTTCACCATGTTTATTTACTGTAAGTGCCATTTCTGTATTCTCTCCACCATCTAATAATCCTTGTTGTAATGCCGTATAAACCTCCCCTACAGCCATTGGTACTGGAGATCCTCCCATTAAACTAATCATCTTTTTAGCAGTTGGACTTTCCATTACACGTATTTTTAAACCTTTTAATTTACTTGGATCAATAGCTGGTTCATCTTTAGTTGTATAAACGTTTCTTGCTCCAGATGCATAAAATCCTAAAGCTATATACCCCTTTTCCTTTCCACTCATCATAATATCCTTTACAGCCTCACTGTTTTCTAAAGCATTATAATAATGTTCCGTGCTTTGGAAAACATATGGTAACGAAAATATAGAATAAGCACTATTGAATTGGTCTAATGAAGAAGCTCCAACCTTAGCCATATCTAAAACTCCAGCTTTTACAAGCTCAATTGTATCTCTTTCTGAGCCTAAAGTACCACTTGGATAAATCTCCATCTCTAAATTAACACTTGAATTGTTTACTTCTTCTGCAAACTTGTCTACTATTTGAGCAACTTCTGAGTCCGGTGTCTGTGTATGAGCTAATCTTAGAGTTACTTTTTCTTCTGCTAAAGTAGTTTTTCCGCATCCTGTAAATAAAGTTGCTGCCACACACAATGCAACACCTATTAATTTTACTCTTTTCATACTTTCACCTCTATTATTTTCATATATTTAACTTTTCTAAACTTCACAAAATCTAGATATGATATAAGGCTTCAGTTAAAGCTATAATTGCTAATGATTGTCCATAAGCCATAGGTGCAACGATAATATTTTTATAGTGTTCTTTATTATATCCAATTCCTGTTCCACCAGATACATTTAATACTGTTCCATCTTCATCAACATTATTTAAAATAGCTTTAATTGCCTTTAATGCATACTTTCTATAAGACTCATCTAAAATGCCACTTCTTACGCCTTTTAAAATACCTGCTGCTATAGCTGATGATCCTGAAACTTCTACATAGCTAGTTGGATCATCTAAAACTGTATGCCATAAACCGTTTTCAGATTGTAATTTAATTAAAGCATCAACTTGAGCTTTATAAGTGTTTATGATAAATGTTTTTGTACCTTCATCTAAATACTCTCCTGAATTCTCAATAAAATCCATTATTCCATTTGTAAACCACGAGTTCCCACGGCACCAGAACACTTCACCGAAATTACTATTTTCTTTAAAACTCCATCCATGATGAAATAACCCATTTTTCTTCTCATATAAGTATTTAATGTGGATCAATACTTGGTAAATGGATTCTTCAATCCATTCTTTTTTGTTATATTTAACTCCCATTTTATTTAAGAATAATACCATCATAAATAAGGTATCTATCCATAATTGACTTTCATTTAAAATTACGCCATTTCGATTTTTAATGTCTGTTGTTACATGTTGAAATCCATTTTCTTTTGTACGTGGTAAATCATTCATTAACCAATTTGCCCAGTCTAAACATAAGTCTTCAAATCTTTTTTCATTATACACATCACATAATTCAACTAAAGTTAATAATGGGGCTGTTGTGTTAACATTACGTGAAGGTAGTCCAAAATTGATATTGTCTACATACCATTTATATAAAAATTCATTGTATTCTCCTGTTTTCTTATACTTTCCAAGCTGCCATAATCCATGAATTCCTACACCTTGTGGCCAATCCCATTCTTTTATTCCAAAGTCACGCGCAATTACACCTTTTGAAATTGCTGCATCCCCCTCATCTAGCAACTTTTTATCAAAGTTTGGTTCATCTAAATTAACTAACTTATTTACTACCTTTTCAAGTTTATCCATCAAAGCTTCTTTTGTTATTTGCATTTCTAAACCCCCTCTATATTAATTATTAATCATTAAGAAAGCGTTTTCTTTGATACTTTTTTTATTGGTGGCTAAAACAAATCAGCCACCAATAACCTATCTAACCAACCATCCGCCATCAACGGCTAAAATATGCCCATTAACATAATCAGAAGCACGACTTGCTAAAAATACTACTGTTCCCATTAAATCAAATGGTTCTGCCCAGCGTCCTGCAGGAATGCGATCTAAAATTTCCTTATTACGAGTTTCATCTGCACGGATTGGAGCAGTATTAGCAGTTTTAACATATCCTGGTGCGATTGCGTTGACTTGAATATTATAAGAAGCTAATTCGTTAGCAAAAGCTTTTGTAATCCCTGCAACTGCATGCTTACTTGCTGTATATGGCGGTACGAATTTTCCTCCTTGGAAAGTTAACATTGAGGCAATATTAATAATTTTCCCTGACTTTTGTTCTGCCATAACTCTCGCAACTCTCTGGCTTAATTTATAAACAGCATCAATATTTATTGCCATTACTGCATCCCAGTCTGTATCTTTATATTCTAACAATGGTGCACGTCTAATAGTTCCAGCATTATTAATTAATATATCTATTTTTCCAAATTTCTCTAGGCATTTATTAACAACTTCATTCCTAAATTCATCTTTAGTTAAATCACCTTGTATAAATTCAATTTTTCTTCCTTCTTTTTCTACTAATTCACGTGTTTCATCCCAGTTATTATCATAAGTTGGGACAAACAGATCTGCTCCTGCCTTTGCTAATGCAACAACATACCCTTGACCTAATCCTGTATTTCCACCTGTAACTATTGCTACTTTTCCTTTTAAAGAAAAGAAGTCCATTGAAAACTGTTCCAATATATTTGACATCTCAAATTCTCCCCTCTATCTATTCAACATTTATGTTTATATCATTTACCATATCTATAGTATACTGAGTTTAATTTGCTTATACTATGACCAAATCAAACATGATACTGTCAAAACTTAATATTCTAATTAACATAATATTCTTCAGTCGCAAACTGCTATTTCTAAATTTATAAGCTTCATTTTATTCCACTTCGTCTGGAATATAACCTTTAAATTGTGAATTATAAAGTTTAGCGTATATTCCGTTTTTCTTTATAAGCTCTTCATGAGATCCTTTTTCTTCAATTCCATTAGCTGTTAGAACTATTATTTCATCTGCATTTTTTATAGTAGAAAGCCTGTGAGCAACAACTATGGTGGTTCTGCCTTCTGATAATTTTTCAAGGGATTTTTGAATAATTATCTCTGTAGCATTGTCTAAGGCTGATGTAGCTTCGTCTAATATTAGTATTGGAGGATTTTTTAAGAATACTCTTGCTATTGATATCCTTTGCTTCTGTCCTCCTGATAACTTTATTCCTCTCTCTCCTACGTAAGTATCATAGCCATCTGGAAGATTTATTATAAAATCATGAATGTTAGCCCTTTTAGCCGCATCTATTACTTCTTTATCTGTAGCATCTGGATTTCCATAAAGGATATTTTCTTTTATGGTTCCTGTAAATAAAAATACATCCTGATGCACAATACCTATATTTTTTCTAAGAGATTCTAAAGTTAAATCTTTTATATTTTTACCATCTATAAATATACCCCCTTCTGTAACTTCATAAAATCTAGGTATAAGATGGCAAAGAGTAGTTTTTCCGCCTCCTGATGGTCCTACTAAGGCTAGAGTTTTACCCGCCTCCACCTTAAGATTAATGTTTGATAATACAGATTTCTTATCATTATAGTTAAAAGCAACATTTCTAAACTCAATGTCTCCCTTTACATCTTTAAGCTCTACGGCATCTTCTCTATCTTTTATGTCAGGTTGTATGTTCATTATTTCCATAAATCTTTCAAAACCTGCCATTCCTGATTGATATTGCTCTATGAATGAGGTAAGCCTTCTAATAGGCTGCATGAATATACTAATGTATAAAAGATAGGCTACTAAATCTCCAGAAGTTATTATTCCCTTATATGTGAATATTCCCCCTACACAAATTACAATTACATTTAATACATCGATTAAAAAATGTATTCCAGAATAAAACTCTGCCATAGCTTTATACGCAAACTCTCTTGATATTCTAAACTTATCGTTTCCTTCATTAAACTTTTTCATCTCATAATCTTCATTAGTGAAAGATTTTGCAACTCTTATTCCAGATATACTGTTCTCAAGCTGAGCATTTACATCAGCAACCTTTTTTCTAACTTCTTTAAAAGCATTAGTCATTTTGACCCTTTTCTTTATAGAAAATATGATCATGACTGGTACAAAAGCAAACACTATTAATGTAAGTCTCCAATCAATAGTGCATAAAGCTACAAAAGCTCCTACAAGCATTACTAAAGATATAAATAAATCTTCTGGTCCGTGATGGGCAAGCTCTGATACCTCCATTAAATCATTCACTATTCTAGACATAATATGTCCTGTCTTGTTATCATCAAAATAACTAAAAGGCAGCTTTTGAAGATGAGAAAATATCTCTTTCCTCATATCATACTGCATTCTTACTCCTACCACATGTCCCCAATATTCAACTATATAATTAAATATAAGCTTTAATATATATAATGCTGCTAAGAATATAATTAACTTATATAAAAGGCTTAATTGCCTATTAGGTATTACATCATTTATAATCTTTCTAGATATCATTGGATAAAAAAGATCTGCAGCAGCTGCCAAAAATGCACACACCATATCCAATATAAAAAGTTTCATATGAGGTTTATAATATCCTATAAACTTTTTAATCATTTTTTTTCTCCCTTCTTTACATAAAAATATAATATATATAATACAATAGACTTTTTGTCAATTCTAGTTTATTTCCCTATTCAGTTTTCCTAAATTCCCATCCACTCATTCTCCAGTCTAAAATACGTAGCATCTAATGCTAAATTAAAAAATAAATGCTGAATTGAGATTTTCCCAATTCAGCATTTGAATTCATTTTCTTTATACTTCTGATGCATTTGAATTTTCAGTTTTAAAGTGTAGAAGTGCAAGAATTATAGTTAACAATCCTATTACTCCTAAAACTATATTAGGTAACATAGTTCCTACACTCTTTAATTTATCCATTATTCCTGTAAAGTATAAAAAGATCATCCCTATAACCACTGGTGCAAGTACCTTAACTACGAAACTATATACTTTTTCTAACTTAAATGAAAATGCTCCATAACTAGATATTTCTTTTGCTGCATTTTTAGACCCCCATATCCATCCAACAAAGATACAAACTAATATTCCTGCAAAAGGCAAGAATATATTAGATGTTAGGAAATCAAAAGCATCAAATATACTTTTGCCAAATATTGAAACGTCACTCCATACTCCAAAAGATAAAGTACTTGGTATTCCTACTATAAATAAAGCTATGCTAATGAGAATAGTAGCTTTTTTTCTTTCAATGCTAAATTGTTCTGTAAAGCAAGCTACTACAACTTCTAAAAGTGATATAGTTGAAGTTATAGCTGCTATTGCAATTAATGCAAAGAAGAGTGTTGCGAAAAATGACCCAAATGGCATTGATTTAAATACAGCAGGTAAGGTAACAAATATAAGTGCTGGTCCAGAGTTTGGCTCTAATCCATAGGCAAATACTGCTGGAAAAATAACTATTCCTGCCATTAATGCAACTAAGGTATCTAATACTGTTACTTGAAGAGATAAGGATACTAGATTCTCTTCCTTCTTTATATAACTACCATATGTCATAATTATTCCCATTCCTAAGCTAAGGGAGTAAAACGCATGTCCTACAGCTTCTAAAATAGATGCTGGAGTAAGTTGAGAAAAATCAGGCTTAAATAAAAATTCCAAGCCTTTTGATGCCCCATGTAAAGTCACTGACCTAACCATTAGTATAATTAATAATACAAATAAAATTGGCATCAACATTTTGCTATACTTTTCTACTCCATCCTTTACACCTGCAATTACCACAAAAGCTGTTATTGCTAATACAACGAAATTCCAGAATAAAGGCTGTGCAGTTTGAGATATAATTCCATTAAAGTAATCCCCTAAAGCAGATGGTGCTACACTTGTTAATTTTCCTGTTATAGCTTTAGATATATATGAAAACACCCATCCTGCTATTATAGCGTAGTATGATAATATTATAAATGCAGTTAAAACGCTTAGTATTCCCGTCAAATACCATGACTTTTTAGGTTCCAGTTTTTTATATGCTCCCACTGCATTAGCTTGTGTCTTCCTTCCTAATGCAAATTCTGAAAGCATAACCGGTACTCCTATAAGAACAATACATACTAAATAAACTAATATAAATGCTGCTCCACCATTCTTACCTGTTATATAAGGGAATTTCCATATATTCCCTAAACCTACCGCTGAACCTGCTGCTGCAGCTAAAAGCCCTAATCTAGTTGCAAAATTATCTCTTTTCATACATTATTTCCCCCTTTTATTTAATTCTATTATTTTAAAATAAAAACCATAAAGGATTATGCCCCTTGTAAAAACTTTACACCTCCTTACCCTTGAACACTTGTGCCATACTTTAATCAAGTAAGAACAGTCTTTTAAGACTCTTTTACAAAAAATCCTTCGTCCCTATGAACATTTATTCATAGGGACGAAGGATTAATATTCGTGGTACCACCCTAATTTGCACTCAGAAAAATGCCTCATTATCAGGCCGAAGTATTTTTACTTAGCCCCTAGTCATTTATCGGTGACTACCGTCCTCACCTACTAAAAGAAGCTTTTTCAGTTCAGCAGCTCTGGAGTGATCATTATATACCTTTTTAACACTAACTTTCACCAAATATTAGCTCTCTTTAGATAAAAACATGGTATTTTTCTCTCCGTCTTAGCTTTCAAATATAAAATAGTTTATAAATTTTCTTATTATTATAAAAACTTTATAGTTAGTTGTCAATATAATTTCACAAAAAATTTTTTCAAAAATTTAACTTTAATTTTGAAAATTCCTTAAAACAACCAAGTTTATTTCTTAAAATTTTGTTTAAAATAATTTATGAAACTGTTTCATTATTTTTTTTAATATAGGTTGAAGAAGCTATCAATTTTAGACTTTGACTTTCTTTGACCTTTGTTCTAATATATAGATATAAATTAAAAATATATCAAATATGTATTGGAGGGATTTAATAATGTTTGATATGATTCCTTTTAGAAGAAATAACTTAGCTAGAAGAGATGATTTCTTTTCTCCATTATTTAGAAACTTTTTTGATGATGACTTCTTTAATGCTGTAGCTAACTTTCAAGGAAGTTTTAGAGTAGACTTGAAAGAAACCGATGAAAATTATTTAGTAGAAGCGGATTTACCTGGAGTTAAAAAAGAAGCTATCGATATAGACTTTAGCAACAATTACCTAACAATTAGTGCAAAACGTGATGAATCTTTAGAAGACAAAAATGAAAATTACGTCAGACGTGAAAGACGCTATGGAGAATTAAAGCGAAGCTTCTATATAGACAATGTAGATGAAAATAATATAACAGCAACTTTTAATGATGGTGTTTTAAAAATTATGCTTCCTAAATTAAATAAAGGAAAGGAAAACAGAAGAAAAATAGATATCCAATAGCTAAAAACTGCAGCTTTCTTATGCTGCAGTTTTTACGTTAAAAGCTTCGCTTATTATAACTTTAATGTCATATTTCAGCTAATCTTTATTCCATATTTATTTATTCTTCTATAAATAGTAGCTCTGCTTATACCTAAAATTTTTGCAGCCTCATCAGCATTGCCCTTACAGCATATCAAAGCTTTTCTTATACTCTGTTCCTCAATAAGTTTAAGAGGCATTATATCATCCTTACTTAAAGCCACTTCATTATCATTGCTTTTTATTTTCTCCATAAATCTTGGTTTATGACTTAATAAATTATTGATGAAATCTTTAGTTATTATATCATCACAAAGATAATATGCTTTCTCTACTAAATTTCTAAGTTCTCTTACATTTCCTAACCATTTATATTCTTTTAATTCTTCTATAACATTTTTTTCTATTTCTTTATTTTTCATATTCTGCTTATTTAGCTTATAAATAAAATATTTTATTAATGGTTCAATATCTTCCTTTCTATCTTTAAGATCCATAAGCTTAATGCCGATTACGTTTAATCTGTAATATAAATCATATCTAAAATTTCTTTTTTCCACTTCATCGATTAAGTTTCTATTAGTAGCAGCTATAACTCTTACATTAACCTTTTTTTCATAGGTGGAACCAACCCTTACTATCTTATGATTATCTAAAACTCTAAGAAGTTTAGCTTGAATATCTAGAGGCAATTCCCCTATCTCATCTAAAAATATGGTACCACCCTCAGCCAATTCAAATTTTCCAGGATATCCTCCCTTATTAGCTCCAGTAAAGGCTCCCTTCTCATACCCAAAAAGTTCACTTTCTACAAGATCTCTTGGTATAGCAGCACAGTTTACAGCAACGAAAGGCCCTCTTGCTCTTTTGCTATAATTGTGAATAGCCTGAGCAAAAACTTCTTTTCCAGTACCACTACTACCTTCAAGCAAAATATTACAATCTGTATTTGCTGCCTTCTTAGCACATCGAATTATCTTTTTCATATTCTGATTTTTAGTTATTATGTCCTCAAAAGTAAATGTGGCACTATATCCTACCACATTATTTACTACTCTATGTATATGTCTTGTGTCTCTAAATGTAATAATAATTCCTATTACTTTTTCTTCATTTTCTACTGGCACTATATTGGTAATGCATCTAATTCTATTTTCATTAATAGTAAAAATACACTCTTCACTTTTATAAACTTTTCTCGATTTAATACATTTATTTATCAAATCAATATTAGTTATAAATTCCTTAATATTTTTATTTTTAAGTTCATTCCGTGTAACCCCCAACGCTCCTAAAGCTACATCATTATATTCTACAACTCTTAAACTGTCGTCAGTGATTATAATTCCTTCAGAAGTTGCTTTAAGCATCGCCTTTAAGAATTCTTTCCCCATAACAACATACTCCTTTTTGCATGAAATTGCTATTATTATCTCATAAATATTGTAAAAGTAAAGTAAGTTGTATATTTAATTTTTTGTAAACTTATCCTTTATATAACTAAATCCCAAACAAAAAGTGCTTTTTAACAAGCACTCTTTGTTTGGGATTTATTATTAATTTAATGTGGGCAATTATTATTTACTTAGTTTTTATAAATGGATGTTCCATAAGCAACTCTCTTGAAAGCTTCAGTATTGGTTAAATTTTTAACTTTTAAATGTGATAAAACATGTTCTCTTCCTTTTTTGAAAAAAAGATTTACTAATAATGTTGCGAAAAATGAACACGAAACTTGTTCAAAATTTTCAAAATCTAATACCACATCATCATCTATATGCGAATCCATCATTTGCTTCAAAACTATAATATCCTCTGGTGTAAAATTAGTTCCTAAAATATCTCTTACTTTTATTTCTTTCATTTTCCCAACCCCCTGTAACCTTATTTCTTTATGACCTTAATTTTTATAGTTTTAAATCAACTTTCAAAATAATTAATTTATCTTTGTATATAATATATCATCTTTTTTATATATTGTCAATCATTTAACAAAGTTTTTTTATAATTTTTTTAATTTTTTAAATTTTCTTTCACATATAGATACCTTTTTGCATATAATAAAAAAGGTAATCACACCTTATAAATTCTTATAGCGTAATTACCTTTTTAAACCTAAAACATTATCAATCTAACTCATATTTTTTCTTCGCTTCTATTCCACTCTTGTTATAAACATTACTTTCTATAGTTTGCACAATTTGATTTTTAGCAAACTGATTTTCTGTTGATTTATATCCCTTTTTATTGAACAATCTTCTATTATGATCATGACTTTCTCTATTATTCATTAGCTCCTCTTTCAATATAGGACACCTCCAATTTCTTGGTTAAAATATAACCTCACTATTTAGAGTGTCCTAGAGCTTAAAATTTATTATTGTTAAATTCTACTTTCTTGTTATATTGATTATCTCATATTCAGTCTCTCCATCATTTTCCGATCCTCCAAAGACCTTTAATCTATATCCTAAATCTATTATGTATTCATCCGTTTCAATATATGAGCTGTGAGCCATCTCTTTTTTTGATAAAATGACCTCACTATTATATCCTTCATAGTTTGTAAACTTTTCCTTTAAATTATCTTTAGTTTTTTTATCCCAATACGTTATAAATTTTATTTTGCAGTCTTTTTTGTTTATATATTTTAATATATATTTATTGAGATTTCTCTCATTTTCTGTATTGTTTAGATATTTATCTTTTATTGTAATACTCTTTGTATTTTTATAAAATTTAGATAAATACTTTGCTAATATATCTGCATTTCCATAAGTTACTTCTATTCTTACAGGAGTTTCATAAATATCAAATAATATATCATATTTATTCCTAACAAGAACATCTTCTATATTGCTAAGCTTTACAGTTTGCTTATCCTCCTTCATGAATATTTCTTCAGATATAAATTTAATTTGACTATACCTTCCTTTTATGTTGCTATTATAATAGTTCCCTATCAATATTTTATCCTCTGATAAAAGAGCTGTTTTTATTAATATCTCTCCTTCATCTAAAGTTCCATCATCACCCTTCTTTAGATCTTCTATATTTACTTTCTTAACTTTTGTTTTTTCTCTTAATATAGATAAAAACCATTCATCATAAGCCTTTTTATAGTTATTTTTTTCAGCATCCTCATCCCATATAGCTTTCAGTTCATTGCTTACCACTAATCTATGCCTATTTATCCGGTTTCTTAGAATATCATATTTTGTATCTATATTAAACTTATTTTTTATAATATTTTTGTCTAAAATAATATCTAGTCTCATTACTTTCACCTATCTTACATAAATTCAAATAAGGTCTTTCCTAAATTATAATTGACATCAAAAAAGCCAGTAGGCCAAGATTCCTCAAATTGTCCATTAGAACTTAGTTTCATATCTTTCACTATGGCACCATTTTCACCATATCTAAAGTAATACACTCCTACATCCTTAGCATCTATTTTCCCTTGAGCCACTAATATTTCAATTTGAGTCACTAGAAATATACTGTGAGTTTCTATTATAAATTGTTTATTTCCCTCTTTACAGCATTCAACGAATAAATCTCCTAATTTCGATTGAGCACCTGGATGAATGTGTACCTCTGGTTCTTCAATAATAATGGTGCTATTATCTTTAGAATTTATAGATTCAACTATAATAGGCAACAACTGCGATGTACCTACACCTACATCTAATAAATTATTTGTTATACCTGTAGACTTATCTTTTATAAATAGAGAATATGTTCCATTCCCAAAGGATTTAACCTCTATGCTTTCAGCTAAATCAAATTCCTTTAGCCAAAAATTTATTTTTTCTCTTGTATTGTTTTCTGCACTCATAAGAGTAGATATCATATTTTCTCCTCTGCTTCCTACAGTATCAAAGCAGGATAGCTTAGTTATGTATTCAACTCTTTCAGGCTTATTTCTAAAAGAAGATATGTAAATTATATTTTCCGTAAATTCTTTTAATTTTATTTTTATAATTTCAAATGTAACATACACTATAGCAATGTTTTTAAGCTCATCTATAGTTGCCTCTGTTAAATGTTCTTCATTTATTTTAAAGCAAAACCTATCAGGGACTATTAAGTTAGGAATCTTTATAATAATGTCATTTATATTCACACAATAATCTTGCCCATTCCAGTATATTTCTAGTTCCTTGTCTCCTTCATATTTTACTTTAAATTTATCTACAACTATCCTTTCCTTTTCATTTTTATTTAAGAAAAAGCTTATTTCATTTAAAGAATAGCTTTCACTTTTTTTAATTAGTTCGTCTAAGATATCTTTTACATCTTCTTTTGCTTTATTTCTAATTTCATAAGCCATTTTAAATAGTATGTATTCTGTATTTAAGCTTTTTTTCAAAGAATCTTTATTAAATTCTATTTTAAAACCTATTTTATTATTATAATCATGATTGTAAACTAAACTTGTATAATCTCCTATTTCCTTGTTCATATCTATGGCAGTTTCTTTATACTTGCTCTCCATGGTATTTTTTAATAAGAGTATTCCTTTTATAAAGCTAGACTTTCCTCCACTGTTAGGACCAACTAGTATATTTATCTTCTTTAAATCCACTTTACCAGAATCCTTAAAAGCTTTAAAATTCATAAATTCAATAGATCTTACCATATTAGCACCCCCAAGTATTTAGAAACTATTAACAACTTCACATATAGTTACCAAAGGTTAGTGTTTTTATACGTTAATATTAATATTAGCTTATAAGCATTGAATTATACATAATTTTAAGGAGCAATAGTATTACTCTATTTGCCATTTACTATAATTAATCAATTATGTATGATATACTAATAATGCAATTCACTTTACTAAGGGAGGACTATTTTAACATGAAAAAAGTGGGTATGAGAAACCTGAAAACAGCTATCTCTGTTTTTTTATGCATATTGATTATAAGAATGTTTCGTGCTTTCGATTCTCCATTTTATGCCTGTATAGCTGCAGTAATATGTATGCAAAGTTCCGTTTATGAAACATTTAAAACCGGGAAAAATAGGATGATAGGAACTTTCATTGGAGCTTTGATAGGATTTATATTTGCTCTAATCCAGCCGGGAAATTCATTCCTTGTTGCTATAGGCATTGTTATTTTAATTCACATATGCTATATACTAGGATATAATAAATCTATATCTATAGCTTGCATTGTTTTTATTGCCATTATGGTTAATTTAGACGATACAACTCCTCTTTCTTATAGCATACACAGACTTATAGAAACCTTTATAGGAATTTTTTTTGCGGTTTTAGTAAATTATTTTATATATCCGCCTAAGTATTTTGATAATTTATATAAGTTTAAAGAAGAAATAATATCTATAATAGATAACCTTTTTTGCGATAAACTCTGCCATAATAAAGATGTAGATTTATCAGTTTTAAATAATAAAATATCTTCTCTTGAAAACCTAATAAAATCTTATATGGATGAGATTATACCTAAGAAAAATAATTATGATAAAATAGCTGATATTCAAAGAGTTCTTAAGCTTTCCAAAAAAGCTTATAGCCATTTATTTATGCTTAATTCATTAAATTCTACATGTTTTCTTAATGAGAAAAACCTTGTTAAGGCAAAGGCTTTATTTGATATAGATAAGCAGAAATTAGAACCTTCTAATTCTGACTTAGATATTGTATATAATTATCACATAGATAATCTATTTAACATAATAAAGGATTTAAAAAGTGGCCATAAAGAAGTATAATATAAAAGCCGCGTATACAACATCGCGGCTTTTATAATTTTAATAAAACTTGATACTTAATTAATCTTCTACTTTTATTGCACTTACTGGACAAGATTCTTGTGCTTCTACTGCACAATCTTCCGCATCTCCTGGAACCTCATCAACAATTGTATGTGCTTTGCCATCATCACCCATATCAAAAACATCTGGGCAAATTGAAGGACATAATCCACATCCAATACAAGTATCTTGGTCTACAAAAGCTTTCATAAATTTTCATCCTTTCTTTTTTAAGATACATTACTCTTTTATTTTTACCATTTATCTTATTTATATTATACATTTTTAATTATAGATATATTTATAAGTTAGTATAACCTAGCTCAACTTATATTCTCTATAAGTTTCCCATCTATAGTTTCTCCATATTAAAATAGATATATTATCAAAATAAGTCTCAAAATTTGCTTCATAATTTAAAACATATTTCCATATATCATTGAACTTTTCTCTTATTCTTTTTGAGACAATAGTGCAGTGAAATTTTTTATTCTCACCTTCATTTTGCTTCCATTCTAACCAACTTAACTTTTTCAGTTCATCAATATATTTATCATGAACCTTAAAAGCATCTCTTGAAGGATGAATATCCATAAAAATGACATTATCTCTAAAATGTCCAAAGCCTTCTATCTTGATTGAAGTTTTTACATTTTTGCTGCAAAATTCTTCTGTGAGTTTTTCTATTTCTTTAATATTATCAGTTTCAAAAGGTGCTTTAATCGTAAAATGAGCAGAAAGCCTCTGTCTTCTAACATCGAATTTTTTGCATACCTGATTTACTATGGTCTCATGAAAATCAAGCACTTGCCCTTTTAATAAGCATACTATAACATATCTCATCATAACTAGTACCTCTTTCAACTTAATTATATAAGTTTATTATGTATATGTAAAATTTTTTCTTTTTTAAGAATAATATATCATGCTTTTTCATATTATTTATCAAGTTTAACTATATGAAAATAGGAAGGTGTTACTATGCTTGATAAATTAAAAAAGAGTCACAGGCCTTATGCAAAGAAAATACTGAATACGTTATACCCAGATAAACAGTTAGATGCTAATAGCATATGTTCTAACTTCGTAAAAAAGTACCACGCTATCGTTAGAGCTTCAATTAAGGATTTGGAAAAATGTTCATTATTACAAAGCAGTCAAAGCAAGGATAAGCCTGAGAAAATATATAGTCTTTCTAAAAAGGGAAAAATGTTAATAGAATCTGATATGCCTAAAGACATAGAAGTTTTAGAAAATTAATCTATATGTATATATAGAAGCCACCTTAAGGTGGCTTCTATTACTAACTATTCTTTTCATTATAAGCTTTTAAAACTCTTTGGAATTCTGCTCCTGAGCCTATTGATGCATATTCTATCATTCCATTTTTTCTGCTAACTTCTCTATAAGCATTGGCAGTATCTGCTCCTGGCTGAGCTACTATTACATAAGTATCCTTTCCAATACTTATTCTGTCAACTAATTCTAGTTCTACTTTTTTTCCAAATTCATTTGTAACTGTTATAGTTTGTTGTGTTTCCATATGTACTTTTCCTCCTATATTTTTGGCATATATATTACATAATTTATATTTCTCTATTTTTTCTTAAATTATTAGTCATTTTTATATTTACATAAATGGTTAATAATAGGAGAAAAGTATATTACTCATACTATCTTTAAAATCACCTTGCGTAATTGAAATACTTTCTACTATGTTCTTCACTTTATCCTTAAATATATCTTTTAAATCGTATCTAAAAATGTGTTTTAAAGCCTTAACAAAAGTAGCTTCAATATTTATATAGAATTCTTCTTCCACCATACCATAAGTATTGGCAAGTTCTATTCCTAAATCAATATAATAAAGCATTAGTTCTACAACATTATCAGGCATAGTTGCTTTATCATTAAATTCTCTTATAATTTTACTAATATCTGAATATTTAACTTTTACCTTTCCTTTATGAAAAAAGAATTTCTTCTTTATCAACATTTTATACTGATCTAAAAGTTTTTTTTCTAAATCAGGGTTTATCTTTAAATCATAGTATTTTTTTACCTCTGGAAAAATTCTGTACATATCAATTACTTGAAGTCTTAACACATCTTCATCCAAAGAGTCTATATATTGCCTTAGCTTGATATCCATATTCTTGTGCCCCACCCCACTTCTTGTGTTTAAGCTTTTAAAATATTTTTTAAACTTATACATTAATTACTATCACTTTAGTACAGATTATAATTTAATTATACCATCTTTCCTTATTTTTACAATTAGTTGTTAACACTTACTTCCTTTTCTTATGACTTCAAATTTCTCTATTTCATAGTCTTCATTTTCATCTATATCTGCTTTCTCTAAAGCTATTGATATTTGTTCTTCCACTGTATCTACTCCATCTAAATCTGGAAGCAAAATTCCTATCCTTGAGCCTTTTCTTACTATTACTCCATATTTTTTAGGATCTAATTCTTTTTTAGTTGCTTTTATTGGAGGCATTAATATATCAACTGAATATTCAAGATCTGGAAGTTCCCTTTCCTCCACTGGTAAAAATCTAGGATCTCTTTGTCCTGCTTCTACTGCATTTTTTATTATTTCTTTTGCTACACAATCTGTAGTAGGAAAAACAGTACCTATGCATCCTCTAAGTTCTCCATCTTTTTTTATTGACACAAAAACTCCATTCCTTTCGGTAAGCATCTTTTCATAAAGTACTGGCACATGTATGTATTTACCCGTTTTCACATAATGTTCAAGGCTACTTCTAGCCAATTTTGCATATATATCTTCACATTCTCTGATTCTCTTCATTTCTTTTTTCTTAATATCTGATATTTTACTTAGAAGTTTTCTCTCTTCGCATTCCCTTGTATAAAATTTCATAACACCATACCCAATACCAAAAGGCCCTTCATAAGATAGAGTCTCACCCTTAACTTCACACCCATCCATAGTTCCTGACAGAATATAGAAGGATCTCAACCCACATTCTCCAGCGTCTTTTACAATCTTTCTATCTAGACTAAATAAGCCTAATATATCTCCATTTTGCAGTAATTCCATGCACTTTTTATCAAAGGCTTCTCCATGCTCTGCGACTCCATAAGGACTTTTATTATTTAATCTATGGGATAAATCTCCGCTAGCAATTACTACTGTTGTGCTGTTGCTTTCTTCTACAGATTCTTTTATTATCATTCCGAATCTATATAACTCCTCTTTGGATAGAATTCCATAAGTTATATGGACTATCTGATAATTTATATAATAATTATTTACAAAATAAAGAGGCACCATGCTGCCATGGTCAAGTTCTGGTGATGTTCCATACTGCATAGATGCCTTTTCATCAATTGGAACAGTTATTATTCCTTCTTTATACGCCTTATCTCTTATCTTTTTTGTAAGCTTTAAGTCCACATCAATATTGAACTTGACTTCTGGAGCGTTAAAGCTTCCTAAATCTCCACTCACTTTTGGCAGCATAGAGATAGATAATGCATCTCTAAATAAATGTCCATGAGGAGTTATAATTATTATTGTATCTGGTCTAAGTTTGCTTATTTCTTCTCCTATCTTATTACAAGCACTTACTGTGTTTATAGCTTTATTTTCTTCTCCTTTTCCTATCTCTTTAATTATGATTGGCGGGTGCGGCATTATATAATGTCCTATTATTTTCCCCATATTTATACTCCTCTCTAGCCTTCTTCACTTCTAAACTCAACGCGGCTACTAAACTTCCAAACATTTTTCTCTAACCTTTACTCTTCCTCTTGTATTTCTTTATATATTTTATGTGCTTTTGCTTTGAACTCTCTAAAATTTTCTGGAACTTCATTTATGTTTTTTATCATATTATTATGATTATCAAAAACCTCTATTCCTCCTCTACTTTCATTCATAACAAACAAATAATCTCCTATCTTAGTTTCGTACACATCTCTCCTAATAAACATTCAATTCACTCCTAGATCCTTATTGGTTTATATCTCCATAAACTTCTCCTGTATCTATTAAATCTTCTACATATACTCCCATAACTTTTTTTGTATCTAATGTCCTAACCTGTACTGTTTTTGAATTATTATCTACTTCTTCAATCCATACTGGATGCTCCTTATATAATACTGTTATCTTTTCAGGACTATTTATAATTTCATGAACTCTCTGTAAATCCATAGAAATACCTCCTTAAAAACATATTTATATATAAGAGTTTGCATAAAAAGCATTAAAATATGTAAAATTTTTTATAAAAAAATTGGCTTAGACAAGTTTAAAAAAATAATATGTGTCAATAATCAAGATAAGTACATATTATGAAAGGGGTATTTTAGTATATGAATTCTAAAATTAAAAAAACATTAATAATAATTTCATCATCAGTAGTATTATTTCTAACAGTATTTTTCATGGCAAGAAGCTTAAATAACTTAATAGATGGCTCAGATAAAGAAAATGTTATTAGTGTTGAAGATACTTCTTCTTCAAATAAAAATGATAACAATATAAATACTGACACATCAGAAGATACTACTTCACATAATAAGCAGAACAACAATGTGTCACTCAATATTGAAGAAAGCAAAACTACAAATAATAATTCTGTTGAAAGGTATATAGATTATACCGTACAAGAAGGAGACACTTTATTTAGCATTGCAAGAAAAACTATGCCTTGGAAAGGCCAAGAAGATGCTGTTAAAACATTAGAAACCATAAATAATATCAAAAATCGCGAACTTCTTACTGTAGGTTCTAAATTAATGATACCAGTTAATAACATAGATACATCTAACTGCACAAAGTACATAGTTCAAAAAGGCGATACCCTTTATACTATAGCTGAAGAATATCTTCCTAACATAGAAATTAATTCTGCAGTTAATTTAATTATGAGCAAAAACAATATAAGCAACCCTTCAGCATTAAGCGTAGGCTTAGAAATATATATACCTAATTCTGAAAGTAGTACAGTAAACTCAAATTCAATTGATAATAACTCTTCTAATAACATGGAAAATGAAGCTAACAGCCCTAACACTTCAGAAGATAAAGACACAGAATAATCTAGCTAAAAAAGAACAATCCCAAATGGGGTTTGTTCTTTTTTAATTTCTAATCTCTAGTGGATATGTTGTGCCATATCTCCTTTGCATACTGCAAAATGGTATTATCGCTAGAAAAAGCACCTGATTTTGCAATATTTATTGCGCACATTTCCATCCACTTACTTCTTTGTCTATATAGAAAATCTATCTTTTCCTGTGCTTTTACATAAGAATCAAAATCTTTAAATACAAAGTATTCGTCATTCTGCTCAACTAAGTGATTATAAATATCTTTAAATTCAGAACTTGGCACTCCAAAATATCCATTAGTCATTTGATCTATTACTGTATGAATTCTTCTGTCCTTGTAATATAATTCTTTTGACCAGTATCCACCATTTTTCTCATAATTCATAACTTCTTCTGCAGTTAACCCAAAGGTCACAATATTTTCTTCTCCTACCCTATCTCTAATTTCTATATTAGCACCATCTAAAGTAGCTATAGTAACAGCACCATTCATCATAAATTTCATATTTCCTGTTCCCGAAGCTTCCTTTGATGCTGTTGATATTTGTTCACTGACATCAGCACAAGGTATTATTTTCTCAGCTAGAGAAACCCTATAATTTTCCAAGAATATAACTTTTATCTTATCTCTTATTGACTTATCATTATTGACTTTATCTCCAATAGTGTTTATTAGTTTAATAATCTCCTTTGCTAAATAATAGCTAGGAGATGCTTTAGCTGCAAAAAAGAAAGTTCGCGGTATTATATCTAAATTAGGATTTTCTTTTAAATTATTATATAAATAAGCTATATGAATTACGTTTAGTAACTGTCTCTTATATGCATGAAGTCTTTTTGCTTGAACATCAAAAACAGAATCTGGATTTACAACTATTCCATACTTGTTTTCTACTTCTTTTGCAAACTTAATTTTATTATTTCTCTTTATATTATATAATTCTTCTTGGAAACCGCTATCTTTAGCGTACTTTTCTAACTCGTCAAGTTTTATAGGATTTCTAACCCAGTCATTTCCTATAGTATTTGTTATAAGTTCAGCAAGCTTGGGATTAGCTTGCAACAGCCATCTTCTATGAGTTATACCATTAGTCTTATTATTAAATCTTTCTGGATAGAGTTCATAAAAGTTTGCAAGTTCTCTCTTTTTTAATATTTCAGTATGAAGTTTTGCCACTCCATTTACTGAATGTCCACCAATTATAGCTAAATTAGCCATTTTAATTTGCCCCGAACTTATTATTGCCATGCTATTTATCTTGTTCCAATCTTCATGGTATTTTAACTTGAGCTCTTCAATAAATCTTCTATTTATTTCCTCTACAATCATATATATTCTTGGAAGCAATTCCTTAAATATATTAATAGGCCATTTTTCAAGTGCTTCTGCCATTATAGTATGATTTGTATATGATATAACATTTTTAGTTATTTCAAAAGCTTCATCCCACCCTAAGCCTTCTTCATCCATAAGTATTCTCATAAGCTCTGGTACAGCTATAGCAGGATGAGTATCATTGATATGAATCGCTACATATTTGTCTAACTCATTTATTGGTTTATTTCTCTTTTTATAAGTTCTTATTATGCTTTGTATTCCTGCACTAACAAAGAAGTATTGCTGTTTTAGTCTTAATATTTTTCCTTCTATTTGGGAATCATCTGGATAGAGCACTTGAGATATAGATTCTACTGAAGATTTATATTCTACAGCCTTAGAATAATTTCCATATTTAAAAGATGAGAAATCTAATTCTTTATCCTTTTCAAATGTCTCTGCACTCCAAAGCCTTAAGGTATTTACAGTTTTATTTTTATATCCTATTATTGGAGTATCATAAGGTACTGCTTTTACTGCTCGATAATTTTCGTGGATGAAGTTTAACCTACCATTTATCGTAACCGGTGTAACATTACCGCCAAATTTTACAACTACAGCCTTATCATCCTTTCTTGTTTCCCACACATTTCCTTCCTTTAGCCAATTATCTGGTATCTCAACTTGATATCCGTTTACTATCTTTTGCTCAAAGAGCCCATATTTATATCTTATTCCACAACCATGTCCTGGAATCTCAAGAGATGCCATAGAATCCAAAAAACAAGCAGCTAATCTTCCAAGGCCCCCATTTCCAAGACCTGCGTCCATTTCTGATTCCTCGAGCTCATTTAAGTCAATACCCAATTCTTTTAAAGCTTCTTCACTTTCTTTTTCTATGCCTAAATTTAATAAATTACTTCTAAGAAGCTTTCCTATTAAGAATTCCATTGAAAAATAATAAACCTGCTTTTTTTCACCTTTTGTATATGCTTTATTGCTCATCATCCAATTTTCTGCACAGTATTCTTTTATTAAGCTTCCAAAAGCTAAATATTTATGCAGATTTGAGGCTTCCTCTACATCTTCTGAAAACATAGTTATAAGCTTTCTAGAAAAATCTTTCTTTATTGTGTCTTTATCTAATTTCATTTATTCCACTCCTATATATTACTTCATAATAGCTTATTATATATATTAATATATTGTTGTGCTGATCTACTCCAACTATAATCATCTCTCATGCAGCGTAGAACTAAATAATTCCATGCACCCTTATCATAAAAAAATCCTATAGCCCTCTTTATGGTATACAGCATATCATGAGCATTATAATTCTTAAAGCTAAATCCATTTCCTTCTCCTGTAAATTCATTAAAAGAATATATGGTGTCATTTAATCCACCTGTTTCACGAACTATTGGAACACTTCCATATCTTAAGGCTATAAGCTGTCCTATACCACAAGGCTCAAACTTTGATGGCATCAAAAACATATCAGAACCAGCATAAATCTTTTGAGCTAGAGAAGTATCAAAATAAATATTTGCAGAAACCTTATCTGGATACTTCCACGCAAAAAACTTAAACATATCTTCATATCTTTGCGTTCCCGTTCCAAGGACTACAAACTGAATATTTTCTCTAAACAATTCTTCTGCGACTTCTTTTACTAAGTCCAATCCTTTCTGCTCTTCAAGTCTTGTTACCATAGCTATCATAGGTATATCCTTGTTTTGAGGTAATCCTAAATACCTTTGAAGCTCTAGTTTATTTTTTTCCTTTCCATAAAGATTATTTTCATCATAGTTTTGAAAAATGTTTTTATCTGTCATTGGATTATTTAAATCTGTATCAATTCCATTTATTATTCCATATAAATCATTTTCTCTGCTTCTTAAAAGTCCATTAAGTCCTTTTCCATAGTATTCAGTTTTTATTTCCTGTGCATAGGTTGGACTTACCGTTGTTATTATATCTGCAAAAATTATACCTCCTTTCATAAAAGATATTGCATTATAATATTTAAGTTTGTCCTCTGAGAAATATTCCATACCTAGATTTAAAAGTTCTCCAAGCATTTCTTTTGGAAAAATTCCTTGATACTCTAAGTTGTGTATAGTATATACAGTTTTTATATTTTTATATCTTGAATCATTCTTGTAATGTTCCTTTAAAAGTGGTATTGCAATAGCCGTATGCCAATCATTGCAGTGCAGTATATCTGGAACAAAATCTCCAAAATACTTTATAGCTTCTAAAATTGCTTTTGAAAAGAAAGAAAATCTTTCTCCATCATCAAAATTTCCGTAGGCGCTTCCTCTCTTCATATAGTATTCATTATCTATAAAATAAAAATGAATATTATCATATTCTAAGTGTAAAAGCCCACAATATTGATTTCTCCATCCAACTTGCACACTGTATTCTCCAACCTTTTCCATCCTGCTGACATATTCTTGTGGTATCTTTGAATACTTTGGTATAATAACTCTTACATCAATTCCTAACTTTACTAATGCTTTTGGAAGTGCGTAAGCTACATCTCCAAGACCGCCAGTTTTCATAAATGGATAGGCTTCAGAAGCTGCAAATAAAATCTTCATAGTTAAATCCCTTCCTCCTTTAGTATTATATATAATATTCTATAAATAGAATTTTTTTCCTTCAAACAAATATAATATTATCCATATTCCCCTATTAAAAAAATAAACTTACAAATGTAAAAAAACCAAAGTTTACTTTATTAGTATATTTAAATTTATAAAATTTAATGATATATAAAAAAGGCAACAAAAAATAAATTTTATTGCCTTTAAAATTCAGTATTAAATTTATATACTTTTCTTTTATCCAAAGACCATATAGGTTCTGAAAATTCTCCCTTATTCGTTTCGTTATATGCTTTATGCATATCATAAAGACTAGCATCCATTACATCTAAATAGTGCAGAATCTGAGCTTCTGGAAACATTGGCTTTTTAGGGCTTCCAAATTCCGCCTCATAATGATGAGATAAGACCATATGCTGTAATAACATTGTAATCTCTTTATCGGCTCCTATGCTTAAAGCTGCAACTTCAATATTTTTAATGCCTTGAATTATGTGTCCCAAAAGCTGACCTTCTACAGTATAATCACTAACTATACCAAGTTCACTAGAATCCATTTCATCCATCTTCGCAAGATCGTGAAGTATTATGCCTCCATAGAGCAAATCTTTGTTTATAAATGTGTATACCTCACAAAGTTTTTCTCCAGCCCTAAGCATAGTAAGAGTATGGTATAAAAGTCCTGACCTTACAGCATGATGATTTTTCTTAGCCGCTGGAAAATGCATTATTTTATCTCTATTGTCATCGATAATAGTTTGAACAATTCCCTTAATATCCTTGTTATTTATCTTGTTAAGATACCAAAGTATTTCATTAAACATATATTCTGGTGAATATGGAGCTGATGGAACAAAATCAGCTATATTTACATTATCCTGCTCATTAGTAAGCCTAATCCTGTCTATCTTAAATTGCACATTATTCTGCCATTGAGTAACGCTACCTCTTACTTTTATAAGTATATTAGGTTTATAAATTTCTTCATCACCTTCATTGTAATTCCAGTACTTTGCATTTATCTCCCCAGTTTTATCAGCTATAGTAAAGTCTAAATATTTCTTACTATTGCTGGCTGTTCTGCATTCAGCATTCTTTATTATAAAAAAGCCATCTATTCTATCATTAACCTGAAAATCCTGTATGGATTTTACCATGATCTCCATACTAAAACTCCTTTCATTTTACCTCTACTTCTTTATCACCATAAAATAAGTAAAGATACTTTTCTTTAACTTTTTTATTCGTAATCTTCTCAATGGCCCTTGCATAAAACTCTATTTGAATCTTATATTTATCTATTATAGCCTTCTCTTCCCCTTTTTTAAAGTAATCGCTTTTATAATCTATAAGAATAACCTTTCCATTCTCTTCAAAGTAACAGTCTATAATCCCTTGAACCATTATATTCTCATTCATATATTTATCCTTAGGAAGGTCCCTATAAACTTCTGTACTTTTTATTTCCATATGGAAAGGAACTTCCCTATAGACCTTTTCTGATTTAATCATTCTCTTTCCTATATTTGAATTAAAAAAGTTTAGTATTTTTGAAATATCTACACTTTTAGCCTGTTCTTCAGTGATTAACTCATTTTCTACTAATTCTTTAATTTGTTTTTCTATCTCTTCTCTGTTTAACTCTCTTTTATAGTCAATCTTTTGCATTACAGCATGTATGGCTGTTCCCTTCTCAGCTCCTGTGAGCTTTCTGTCCTTTTCCATAAAAGATGGTCTTTTTACTAGACTTGGAGTATATATATTAGTTGAATAATCATCATACATATCTCTATTCTGCATTCTTTTAAGTTCTGTAACTGTAAGCAAAGTTGGAAGTTTTGAAGCTTCCATATATGAGTATTTCCAGTTCAACCTTTCATTGATTTCATCATAATATATACTATTTAATCTTATATTCTCAATATCTTCTATGCTTTCTAATTCGATCTGTCCTATATCTTCTTTTTTCTCATTAATAACACTGCTTATATTATAGAACTCTACATTCCATTTAGAATCATCTTCTATTAGGGTAATTTTTTCATATTCTTGTATACCTGATTTATTTCGGAGAGGCTCACCATCTTTATGTCTCATAACCACAGGACAAATCCAATCTAAATAACTTTTGGCTTTAAGTATCTCATGCTGAGAAAGTTTTTCATCATCATCGTAAAGTCCATAACTCCATTCCTTACACTTCTTTTCTATGTCCTTTACCGATCCTGTCATTATAAGCTTTTCCTTAGCTCTGGTCAGAGCAACATAAAGAATTCTCATTTCTTCTGATAAAGTTTCTATCTTTATTTTATCTTTCAATGCCTCTTTTACCACAGTGGAGTAAGATAACCTCTTTTCAAGATCTATATAATCTGGACCAAAACCTAATTCTCCATGAAATAAAATTCTTCTGTTTAAATCCTTCATGTTAAAATTCTTTCCTAATGCACTTAAAAATACCACAGGAAACTCTAACCCCTTACTCTTATGGATACTCATTATTCTAACTACATTATCATTTTCTCCTAATATCTTAGCACTTCCCATGTCTCCACTGCTTACCTTTAGTCTGTTTATGAAATTGATAAAATTGAATAGTCCTTTATAACTAGTTTTCTCATACTGTCTAGCTCTTTCAAAGAGTATTCTAAGATTTGCTTGTCTTTGTATTCCTCCATTTAAAGCACCTACATAACCATAATATCCTGTATCCGTATATAAGTACCATATGAATTCATCTATAGGCATATGAATAGACTTATCTCTCCATATTTTCAGTTTCTCTAAAAATACACTGCATTTTTCTTTAAGCTCATTCTGTATTCCATCATTATATTCATTATTTGCAATATTTAAAATACCTTCATAAAAGTCTCCAGTTTTGCTTGCCATTCTAACATCTATAAGCTGCTCTGGAGTAAAAGAAGCAACAGGAGACCTTAATACCGCAATAAGAGGAATATCTTGTCTGGGATTATCTATTATCTGAAGCAGAGATAATATTGTTTTTATCTCTAAGCTTTCAAAATATCCACTTCCTACATCTGCATAAGCTGGCACTAAGTTTTCTTTAAGCTCATCCATAAATACAGGAGCCCACTTTGAAGTACTTCTTAAAAGTATAACTATATCCTTGTATTCTATATTTCTATAGGCCTTTAAATCTCTGTCATAAACTTTAAATGGTTCACCATACTTTGGATTTACAAGCTCATTTATCCTCTTTGCCACAAATCTTGCTTCCATCTGTATATTATCAAGTAATTCTTCTTCCTTTTCCTCTGTGTCGTCACTTCCTAAATCTTCATAATTTTTTTCAATTATATTTATTTCTATAGGTCCTGCAACTAAGGACTTATCTCCCTCATATTCTTCATAATCTGCTCCGAGATTTAAAGCTTCATCTTCATCGTACTCTAATTCTCCTACACTTTCAGACATTATATGCTTAAAAATAAAGTTAGTGCCATCTAATATTTCTTTTCTACTTCTAAAATTCTTAAATAATTTAATTTTTCTCTCTGCTGCTCCTTCTTCTGTAGAATAAGTATTATATTTTTGAAGGAATAATTCAGGTTTTGCCTGTCTAAATCTATAAATGCTCTGTTTTACATCTCCAACCATAAACACATTTATATTCTTACCTGTGGCCTCATCTTTTCTAGCTATAAAATCAATAATAGCTTCTTGAACATCATTACTGTCTTGATATTCATCTACAAGTATTTCCACATACTTTTCCCTTAACCTTGAGGATACCTCAGGATGTTTTAAAATATCAATGCAAAAGTGCTCAAAGTCATTAAAATCAATTATACCTCTATCCCTTTTAGCCTTAGCATATCTATCCATAAATTCTAACACCAAATTTGAAAGTGCTTTCATTACAGGGTAAAGAGATTTTAAATCTAAAGCTGTTTCTTTACTTGAATATGATATAATCCTCATTTTTATGTCATTCTGCAGCCGTTTTTTTACCTTTTCCCTAATCTTCTTAACTTTATCTTGAGCATCTTTATCCTGACACTTTTTACATGGCTTTAATTTACCAAACTTTACTCCTTCAAGTGAATCAAAGAGAGAACTCCATGATATATCTGTACTCACTATCACTTCTTTAATCATATTTAATTCACTTTGAAAATTTTCTAAATAAGGCTCCAATCCTTCTGTTTCATTTATTATTTTAATGGCATTTTCCATCTTCTTCTTTAATCCAATAGCCTCAATCTTAACACCTTCCATTAAAACCTTTGCCCACTTAGACTTTCCAAAGTCATAATCTTCATCTACATTAAAATCTTCCGCCATTTTAATTAATGTATCTCTAGGATTTGGAGATGCCATTACAAAATTATATAAATTTAATACTATATTTTGAAGCTCTAAATCATTTTTATTGCTGCTGTAGAACTCCACTAAACTTAAAAACTCAGGACTACACTTTTCAGATTCATACATCTCTTCAAACATTTCCTCTATAACTTCTCCCTTAAGAAGTATAGTTTCAGTTTCATCACCAATCCTAAAGTTAGGGTCTAAATCAATATAGTGAAAATTATTCCTTATAACTTCTAAGCAAAAAGAGTGCATTGTAGTAATGCTAGCTCTATTAATAAGGGTAAGCTGTCTTTGAAGCTGTCTTGATTTTGGATGCTTTGTTAGCTCATCACTTATAGCCTTTGCTATTCTTTCCTTCATTTCAGATGCTGCCGCATTTGTGAAAGTCACAACAAGCAGTCTATCTATATCTATAGGATTTTTAAAATCCGTTATCATCTTTATTATTCTTTCAACTAGAACCGCAGTTTTTCCAGAACCTGCTGCAGCCGCCACTAGCAAATTGCAGTCATGAGTATCAATTGCATCCTGCTGTTCTTTAGTCCATTTTGTATCTTCCAAACTTTAGCCCTCCCTATGTTTAATTACTCACCGCTAACTTTCATCTAACTTTTCTTGTTTTTCTTTTTCTAATCTCTTCCATATTTCTTCATCACTTTCATCCTTAATAGTCCTATATCCATTTCCTTCAAAACTGCTGTCAAATTGGCATATAGCAGAATATACGCAATAAGTACAAGCATCTAAATTCTTACTCTTAATAGGATTTATCCTTATTTCTCCTCTTAGCATGGACTCACATGATTCAACTAACTTTTTCTTAACGTGTTCTCTAAGCATTTTAAATTGTTCTTCTGTTCCTACTGAAGAGGACTTGCCTAGAGTTCCATCATTATTAATTCTTGCTGGAATTATTAATGATGATCCATCTATTTGCCTATCCATTTCTTTTACAATTTCAGGATCTGCAATAAGAAGTCCTTTCATCTTTAATGCCTTCATTATCTCCTCTTCTATCTCTTTATCAGAAAGATTTCTACTTCCTCTTATTATAGGATCATCAATTTTTAAGTACAGAACTCCTCCTGGAAGCACTTGATCCTCTCCTCTTAGTTCTTCATTTGTTAATATTGCATCTAGGTAGGTTAAAAGCTGAAGTTGTAATCCATAATAAACATCCGAAAGACTAAAATCCTTATTTCCTGACTTATAATCTATTACTCTAAAATAGTCTTTTTTCTCTAAGTCCAGCTTATCAACTCTATCTATCCTTCCTATAAGCCTTACTTTCTCTCCACTTGAAAGTTCTATTTCTATTGGAGGATAACTTTCTCCACTTCCAAATCCAATTTCATGTCCTATAGGCTGGAACCCACTTCTTTTTAAATGTTCTACAATTATAAGTATGGTTTTTACAAGCACTCTCTTTAACCTTTCGGTAAAGTATCTGTATCTTGGAGAACTGCTAAAAATTCCTCCTGAAACTTCTTCAGCCTTTTTATCCACTATTTCTGAGACCTTGTCTTTACACCATTTTTCATCTATCTCATACCATTCTAAAGAATTTTTATCCACAACTGCGGAAAACTCATCAATAACATTGTGCATAAATGTGCCTAAATCTGGTGGAGTAAGTGCAAAAGTCTTTCTTTCCTTTGCTTTTAATCCATACTGAATGTAGTATGCAAAAGGACACGACACATATTTTTCAATTCTTGAAACACTCAAGTAAAGCCTATCTCCATATATCTTTCTTGCTTTTTCCTGGCTTATGTTTTCTACTGAGTTCGTAAAAGCTGCAGCAGAAAATACTGTTTTTAATCTATATTTAAATCCATTCTTCTCATCACTATACCATCTATATACATCTGTCCAAAATGGACTTACTCTTATGTTTTTTTGGTCTTTTCTTAAAATTGATATCAGTTTATTAAAAGTTGGTATTTTTCTAGATACCAATTCTAAGTTTTCTCCTTCATCCTCTATTTCTAACGAATCACTTTCAATCTGAATATTAGGGAAAAGAGAATTAAATCTTGATACTATAATAGATGATCTTAAAGCCTTTCCTTCAAAATCAGCTATAGGATAGCATATTCTAAGATACTTACCCGTTGTGGTAAGAGTTCTATATATCAAATACTGCTCTTCAAAGGTCTTTGATTTTGTGCTTTCAGCAATTTCTATTCCTATCTTTTTAAGCTTATCTCTATCCGCATCTGAGAGTATTCCCTCATCCTTTTCTACTGCTGGAAAAACCCCATCATTTACTCCTACTATGTATAAAAGTTTAATATCATGAGTTCTAACTCTCTCAACATCTGAAACTAAAACCTGATCTAAAGAAGGTGGAATAAGTCCCATTTTATACTCGCCAAATCCTAAGGATAAAATCTTTACAAATTCTTTTAGTTCTATCTTCTCTCCCCTAAATACTTCTACTACTTGGTCCAAAAGTTCGATTACCATATTCCAAATTTGACTATATTCCCTTGCTAAGTCTTGATTTCCTTCTTCCTTAAATCTATTTACCCAAGATTCTACAGTTTCATTAGCTCCAATGCTACATAAGAAGTTATATAAAGCCGTGCAGATCTCTTCTGCACTCTTTTTACCTTTTAGATTTGAATAAAAGTTTATTAGTGGAATTACAACTTTAAGTCTTACATCATTAATTTTTTCTAAATTTTCTTCACTTCCATATTTCCACATAGACGACCATTTATTTTTACCTCTTATACCGTATGCCATAACGTAATTTTCTAAAATATCTATGTCTTCTTTAGGTATATTTATAAGTCCAGTTTTTAAGTATCTAAATACAGTCTCATAGGACCAATTTCTGTTAAATATATCTATGGCTGAGGTTATAAGCACAATAAGAGGATTATCGTATATTTCTCTCTTCTTATCTATAAAGTAAGGTATCTCATACTCAGTGAATATAGTCTTTACTATTTTCTCATAAGCTTCTAAATCCCTACTTATAACCGCAATATCTCTAAATCTTAGACCTTTACTTCTTACCATTTCTACTATTTCTCTTGCTACTTTCTCAATTTCTGAATATGGGTTTAAAGCTCTAATTATTTTTAAATCCTCTGTTTTACCCTTATATTGTTTATATGGATATTTAAAATAATTCGCTTCCACATATCGCATTTCTTTACTATCCTTAAATCTATCCTCTTTGTTATGCTTTAATATGACATCATTTTCAACTGGGATATTATTCTCTCTTGCTAATTCTAGCAGCTTATCTCTCGTATTTTTTATTAGCGCAAATACATCTCCGTTTTGTATTTCCATACTATGATCCATACATAAGGTAATATTTACTCTTTTTGTCTTTTTTAAAAGTTTTTCAATTATATTATACTGCTGAGGTGTGAATGAACTAAATTCATCAATCCAAACTTCCCCATTATCAAACATAGTAGACTTATCTAACTTACTATAGAGTAGGGCTAACTCATCCTCACTATCTAAATATTCTTTATTTTTATGAAGATTCTCTTCAAATTTTTCAAATATATTGCTTATATCCAAAATCTTTTCCTTTAAAAACTCATCTTCTTCCATTAAACTTATGGATGACTTAAGCTCCTGCGGAGTTATATCATATCTTTTAAGCTCAGTTATTACATCTCCGATAGTATTAACAAATCCCTGTTGATCAGCAGCTGTCTTAAAAATTATTAATTCTTCTTTTAGCTTATTTATTATATTAAATATAAGCATAAGCCTTCCTGAAGAATTTATAAACTTACGCGTTGCACCTCCAACTTCATTAAACACTGAGTAAGCCATTCTTTTAAAACTTGTTACTTCTACATTTACAATTCCAGTTCCCTTAACCTTTTCTACCACACTTTTCTCTGCTTGAAAAGAAAACTGCTCAGGTACAATTAATATTAAAGGACCTTTCTCTCCTTCTTTTAAATTCTTTTCTATAGCATCTACACAATATCTGCTCTTCCCAGTTCCTGCTCTACCATATATAAATCTTAAACTCATATTCTCACCAACTTTTTAACAAATTTTATCGAACACCTATTCCCCTACATTATAGCATAACTTGAGTAAAATGCGACGCATTTTTTTAATTGAAAAAGCTAAGCTCTTTAGTTTAAAAATACTAAATTTCAATAAAGACATCAAATTATGAATTATTCAGATAGCCGCTAAGAGCTAGAGACTCAGGAAGAGTTCTTGGAGTAGTAGCCTCAGAAATAAAAAACTATCTTCCTCCAGCGCCGATTCCATAAAGGTTTTAGAATCTATAGCTGAAAAACTATGAATAGAATAAAAACTCTTTATAAGGACAATCTAATTATATAATTCCACAAATCTTTATATTATAAAGGTGGTGAAAATTATGTCCATTGAAGAGATTCCTTACCGTTTTATAACTAAAGCCAAAACTGGATTCTATGACGGATATGATTATGACTACAGCGCTGAAATTGCTTACAATGATGATGTTGAAATAAGCAAAAGAGGATTTAAAGATGCGGATGAAGAACCTATAGAAAATTACTATGATTTTTATTAAAAATTAACTCTGTATACCTATTAATTTCTAATCATTATTTCTTAGCTTAGAGAGTGGAGAAGTGAGGACGCTGAAGCGCCAGTGGAGAGTGGAGGAGTGGAAAGATTAGAGTAAAAAAGCCAAGAAAGCTTACACTTATTTTTCTAAAGTCAGCGTAGGAAATAAGCCTTTGAGTCGCCTCTTAATCTTTTTATAAGTTTTTAACTAAAACTTTTTTTGTGTAGTACAATAAACTTATATAAAAAATATTCCTAGGGAGGCATAAAAAATGATTAACTTTACTTACCACAATACTACAAAAATTATCTTTGGAAAGGATACTGAAAGCCAAGTAGGAGATGAAATAAAAAAATTTGGTAACAGAGTTTTGCTTCACTATGGTGAAGGAAGTATAAAAAAATTTGGCCTTTATGATAAAGTCATTAAATCTCTAAAGGATGCTGGACTTGAAGTTTTTGAACTTGGTGGTGTTAAACCAAATCCTAGATTAAGTTTAGTTAAAGAAGGAATAAAAATATGTCGTGAAAATAACATAGATTTTATATTAGCTGTAGGCGGTGGAAGTGTTATTGACTCTTCTAAAGCTATAGGCATAGGCGTAACTTATGAAGGTGATGTATGGGATTTTTATACTGGAAAAGCTAAAGTATCATCTACGCTACCTGTTGGTGTAATCTTGACTTTACCTGCAGCTGGAAGCGAATCTAGTACTAGTTCTGTTATAACAAACGAAGACGGTTGGTATAAAAGATCAGTTGGAGACAATATTATAAGACCAGTATTTGCAATAATGAATCCTGAACTTACATATACTTTACCACCATATCAAACTGCTGCTGGTGCTGTAGATATGATGGCACACATATTTGAAAGATATTTTACAAATGAATCTAATGTGGATTTAACTGATAGACTAAGTGAAGCTACTCTTAAGACTATAATCAAGAATATACCTATAGTTTTACAGGATCCTAAAAACTATGAAGCTAGGGCCGAAATTATGTGGGCTGGTACTATAGCTCATAATGGTCTCCTTGGAACAGGAAGAATTGAAGATTGGGCAACTCACGATATAGAACATGAGATAAGCGGAATTTACGATATCACTCATGGTGCTGGCCTTGCAATATTATTTCCTGCTTGGATGAAATATGTATATAAAAAGGATATAAAAAGATTTGCCCAATTTGCTAACAGAGTATGGAACGTAGAAATCGATATAAATAACCTTGAAAAAACTGCCTTAGAAGGCATTGAAAAAACTAAAGCTTATTTTAAGAAAATAGGAATGCCTGTTTCTTTAAGTGAAGCTAATATACCAGATGATAGATTTGAAGAAATGGCTAAAAAAGCAATAGAAAACGGGCCTTTAGGTAACTTTGTAAAACTTAATAAGGAAGATATTATAGCTATATTTAATCTAGCAAAATAGTTAATAAAAGTATAGATAGCTTAAAATTTATCTATACTTTTATTTATATATCTGCTCTTTCTTCTTTAAATTTTTATTCTTTTTTTCTACAAGTTCAATTTCACATATTACCTTTACTACAATAGTTGAAAATCCAAGAAAAGTACCTAAAGCAAAGTAAAAATTTGATAAAAATATGCTAGTCTGCCATTCCACTGTCTCTTCTAGATCCTTTTTTACGATTTCTTCTTTACTAATATTTGTTAGCATATCTTTTATATTTATATCGTTTAATTCTTTAAGTAGTTTTTCTTTATCATCTATTTTATATATGTTTTCTAAGGTATCTATTATATTATCAAAACTAGAGTTATTTTCATTTTTTAAATCATTTATATAGTTTTGTAATCTATCTTTTATATCATACAGCTCAAACTCTCTTGCATTTATAGGAATATACTCTTTAAAGCTATAAGTAAACTTATCCACAGCCTCATTTGTTATTCCTTCTTTTTCTGCTGCTGACATTATACTCACAGTTAATCTATTGGTATATAAAAACTTTGCACCTTTTTCAGTATGAATTATTCCCAAGAATAAAAATATAATTGTACCTATTAGCATAAAGCTTAATATTTCTTTATCATATTTTATCTCTTCAGGAGCAAATCCTAATAACCTTCCTATAATCTTGAACATACTACCATCCTTTCATGCCATCTTATCTTGTATTATTGACACAAAACAGAACGGAAATAACATTTTATAGAATAAAAAAATTAAAGGCACAAAAACCTTTTTAACAAAGAATTTTTGCGCCTCTTTATAATAGCTAAAATTTCAATTGTGCACATGATAACATAATAAAAATATTGCTTATTTTTTTCTAAAATTCTGCGTTTCCTGGAGTTCTTGGGAATGGAATTACATCTCTAATGTTACTCATTCCTGTTAGATACATTATCATTCTTTCAAATCCAAGGCCATATCCAGAATGCTTAGTTTCTCCATATTTTCTAAGCTCTAAATACCACCAATAATCTTCTTTATTAAGCCCAAGTTCCTCCATTCTCTTTTCAAGAACATCAATTCTTTCCTCTCTTTGGCTTCCACCTATGATTTCTCCAACTCCTGGAACTAGAAGATCTGCTGCTGCAACAGTTTTACCATCATCATTTAATCTCATGTAAAAGGCTTTGATATCCTTTGGATAGTCTGTAACGAATACTGGTTTATTAAATATCTTCTCTGTTAAATATCTTTCATGCTCTGTTTGTAAATCTATTCCCCACTCTACTGGATAATCAAACTTTTCACCTGACTTTTTAAGAAGCTCTACAGCTTCAGTATATGTAATTCTTCCAAAATCAGAGTTAACTACGTTATCTAATCTTTCAAATAATCCCTTATCTACAAATTTATTAAAGAACTCCATTTCTTCTGGAGCATTTTCTCTCACATAGTTTATTATATATTTAACCATAGCTTCAGCTACTTCTAAATAATCATCCAATTCTGCAAAGGCCATCTCAGGTTCTATCATCCAGAATTCTGATGCGTGTCTTGATGTGTTTGAGTTTTCTGCTCTAAAAGTTGGTCCAAAGGTATATACATTTCTAAAAGCAAGAGCATATATTTCAGCCTCAAGCTGACCACTTACTGTAAGGTTAGTTTGTCTTCCAAAGAAATCTTTCTTATAGTCTATATTTCCCTTCTCATCCCTTGGTGGATTTTCAAGATCTAGAGTAGTTACTCTAAACATTTCTCCTGCACCTTCAGCATCACTTCCTGTTATTATTGGAGTATGAACATAAACAAAGCCCTGCTCTTGGAAAAACTTATGTACTGCATAAGCTGCTATAGAACGTACTCTAAATACTGCTGAGAAAGCATTGCTTCTTGGTCTTAAATGAGCTATAGTTCTTAAGTACTCAAATGTATGTCTTTTCTTTTGAAGAGGATAGTCTGAGTGAGATTTACCTTCTAAAGTTACCTTCTTAGCATGTATTTCAAAAGGCTGTTTTGCCCCCTCAGTTTTTACAACCTCTCCCTCTACACTTATAGTTGAACTTATAGAGTATTTTGTAATTTCTTTAAAGTTTTCTAATTTTTCATCAAAGACTACTTGAAGATTTTTAAAGAAGCTTCCATCGTTAACTTCAATAAATCCAAACTTATTAGAAGATCTAATTGTTCTAATCCAACCACTAATCTTTACTTCTTTGCCTAAAAACTTGTCTGTCTCTCTATAAAGTTTCTTAATTAATACGCTTTCCATTGCCTACCTCCTAGTTTTATAATCTCTAGTCTCTAATCACTGTTTTCTAAAAGAAGCTAAATTAAAATAAGAGATTAACCATTAATCAGTAATTATCAACTAGTTAGTTTTGTATAATTTAAAATATAAAAACCTTCAATCCTAATATCAGGACGAAGGTTAAATATTCGCGGTACCACCTAATTTGTCATAAAAACATGACCACTTTAACGAGCACAATCAATTGTATACTCTCCAATTCTTAACGGTTTGGATCCGTCTAAGCCTACTTTCGTGCCATTAATGTCACAATTTGGGTTAGAGATTCTGAGGTGTTCTTCCATATAGTTTCAATGCCAACCTTTCACCATCGTCAGCTCGCTAGGATTGAATTTCTATATTTACTCTCCTCTTCATTATCTTTAAATATATGTATTCATACATATTTTATCACTATATCAAAATTTTATTCAAAGAAGATTATATTATTAAAAATTATATATGTCAAGCTTGTTGTAGTAGTTGTCGCCACTTTTGCATAATAAAATTATATAATAATATAGTATAATGACAGTTATTATTTATAAACGAGGTGGAATACATGGATATAATTGACTTTCATTGTGATACAATTTTAAAAATATATGAAGAAAATTCTGAGTTAAAGAATAATAATTTTAGTGTTGATATAAATAAGCTAAAGGCTGGAAACTCCTTAGTTCAATTTTTTGCTTTATTTGTGGATCTAAAAAGCACTAATGATCCTCTTCAAAAATGTCTTAATATGCTAGATAGGTTTTATTTAGAACTAGATAAAAATAAAGATTCTATTGCTATCGCTAGAAACTATAATGAACTGATATCTAATAAGTCTCAAGGAAAAATATCAGCATTTTTAACTATAGAAGAAGGCGGCGTCCTTAAAGGAAGGCTTTCTAATCTTAGAAACTTTCAAAGGCTTGGAGTTAAGCTTATAACTTTAACTTGGAACTTTCCAAATGAAATAGGTTATCCTAATATAGATTATAAATATTATGATAAAGGTCTTACCCCTTTTGGTTTAGATGTTGTAGAAGAGATGAACAATCTAAAAATGATAATAGATGTGTCTCATCTTTCTGATAAAGGTTTTTATGATGTAGCTAAATATTCAAAAGCTCCATTTATAGCTTCTCATTCCAATGCAAGAGCTATAACTAATCATCCAAGAAACCTTACAGATGATATGATAAGGCTTTTAGCTTCTAAGGGTGGTGTTATAGGATTAAACTTTTATGGAGAATTCTTAGGTAGTGGTAATTTTAGTAAGATTGAGAATATGCTGGCTCATATAAAGCATATTGTAAATATAGGCGGCATAGAAGTGTTGTGTATCGGTTCAGACTTTGACGGAATAGACTCTATTCTCGAAATAGAAAATATAGGTCAGACTAATAAATTAATAGATGCTCTAAAACACAATAATTTTTCTGAGGATTATATAGAAAAATTATTCTACAAAAATGCCCTTAGATTTTTAAAAGAAATAGGTTAATTTATAAAATCAACACAAAAGCCCTTTATATTAAAGAAAATCCTCATATGTATATATTACAAATGAGGATTTTCTTTAAAATATTGCGGATATTTCTCTTTTAATAATTTCTCATCTACCTTATAACGAGAAAGATGCTCAACTATATATTTTTCTGCTAATTTCTTATCTTTTTTCTCGATAGCATCAACTATAGCTTTATGCTCAGAAATACTCTTTTTGCCTCCAGTTACTGTAAGGCTCAAGTTTCTTGCTCTGTCAAAATGCGGAGTCATTTTTCTCAGTCTTCTATATATATTTTCCTTTTTACAAATTACAAACAGCAACCTATGAAATTCGTTATCAAGACATAAGTTTTTTGCTAATAGATTTCCTTCTGAGTATAATTCTTGCAACTTTAAATTTTCTTTTATTGGCAACAAATCTTCTTTTGTTGCAATATCACAGGCTAATTCCACAATAGCTTTTTCAAGGACAAGCCGAAAAAACCTCACTTCATCCACCAGTTCGCTGTCAATTAATGAAATAAAGCTTCCTCTTTGAGGATACACTTCTACTAATCCTTCTTCATTCAGTATAATAAGGGCTTCATGAACTGGCATTCGGCTAACTCCAAGCTCTACTGATAACATACTCTCACTTACCTTACTTCCCGGCGGTAGTTCCAATGATATTATATTATCTTTTATTATTCTATAAGCATATTCTCTTGCAGTTTCCTTTTCTAATCGTTGTGTAATTTGCATATCCTTCTCCATACTATATTCTTATTGTAAAAATAATTAACTGCATTAATGCAGTTAATTACTTTTTTTATTTTATCATATATGGCATTAAATTTAAAGAGTGCAATGCTTTTGTAGAGTTGAACGAACTGCACCTTTTCCACTATTTAGCTCTTTGAAGTAAGCTTCAACTTTTTCTCCTAAACCTACCTCATATAAATCAACACCAAAGATTGATTTATTAGATAAGATTTTGCTTAAAGGTTTGTGGATATCATTATTTTCGCTTAACTTTACATCATTCATTATTGGAATTAATACCGAAAGCAATGGATCTGGACTTAATTCAAATGTATCTCCATTATCATCTATACCCATTAGGTAACGACACCATCCTGCTATAACAAGAGGTATAAAGTTTAATGAATTAACATCTAAATTAGGATCTTTAACATATGCTTTTATAGTTTCTCCAAAACGTATTCCTAGCTTTTGTGAAGTATCACTTGCAATTCTTTGTGGTGTATCAGGCATAAATGGATTTGGCAAACGCACCTGCAATACTTGATCAATAAAGTCCTTAGGTGATATAATGCCTGGATCTACAACAACAGGTAATCCTTCTTTATATCCGATGTTTTCTATTAGAGTTACAAGCTCCTTATCCTTCATTTCATCTGAAATCTTAGAGTAAGATAACAAGCATCCATAAACAGCTAATGCCGTGTGAAGAGGATTTAGGCAAGTGCAAACCTTCATCTTTTCTACTTTGTCTACAGTATCTCTATCTGTATAAATAATACCACCTTTGTCAAGTGGAAGACGACCATTCTTAAAGTTGTCTTCAATAACTAGATACTGAGATTCTTCCGCATTAACAAATGGCGCAACATATGTGTTCTTTGATGTTACAACTGCTTCTGTGTCTTCAAATCCCACTTCATTTAACATCTTTATAACAGATTCAGCAGGTCTTGGTGTAATTTTGTCTATCATAGACCAAGGATAAGATATGTCTTCTTTAACATAAGTTAAGAATTCAGGTTCTACTATTTTATTATTTACCCAATTTTCTGCGAATGTAGTAACAGCATTTTGAAGTTTAGTACCATTATGAGAGCAGTTGTCCATTATAGCTTATTGCAGCAGAAGTCTCCTTAGTAAAATCATTAGCTACATCTTTTAAAAATTCTCCCTTTGCATCTACTAGACTGTATCCTTTTTCTGTAATAGTAAAAGATACCATTTTTAGACTCTTACTTCTAAAAATCTCTTTCAACCTATTCCAGTCATGTGAATTGCTTGTATCAACAGTTAAAGATTCTGCCATGCTTCCTATTACTTTTTTTTCTAAGCTTCCATTAGCTTTTAAAGTTACTAAAACACTTAAATCATCAAATTTTTTATAGCTTTTTTCGATTATTTCATAATCATATCCTTCAGCAACTATTATACCTGTATTTAATATTCCTTTATTTAATAGTTCTTGGCAAACAGCTGCTGGGAAAGCACGAAATATATTTCCTGCACCAAAGTGTATCCATTCAGGATTTTCTTTAGTGTTTTTTATCATTTCTTCTCTATTGAATTTAGGTAATTCAAAGCCAGCCTTTTCCCAAACTTCTACATTCTTTAATTCTTCTTGTCTAAGCTTCAAGGGATTCTCCTCCTTGTATATATTTTCAATACTTTATTTTTCTTTACTTGACTTTTCAATAGCCTCTATTAATCCATTTAGATAAGTAGCACCTAATGCGCGGTCATATAATCCATATCCAGGCATTGCAACTTCACCCCAAATAGCACGACCATGGTCAGGACGTACTGGTCCATCAAATCCAATTTCATATAAAGCTTTCATTATTTCATACATATCTAAAGAACCATCTTTTGATAAATGTGCAGCTTCATCAAATTTACCTGGTGCAAGATGAATTATGTTACGTACATGAGCAAAATGGATTCTTCCCTTTGCAGAGCGGATTATATCACAAAGGTCATTTTTAGGATTTGATCCTAATGAACCTGTGCATAGAGTAAGTCCATTAAATTCTCCATCTACTGCATTTAAAAGTTTTAATATATTTTCTTTATTGTTTATAATTCTTGGAAGATTAAATACAGGCCATGCTGGATCATCTGGGTGTATGGCCATTTTTATACCATACTTTTCACAAACTGGACGAATTCTATTTAAGAAATATACAAGATTGTCAAATAATTTTTCATTATCAACATCTTTATATTTTTCGAATAATTCCTTTACCTTTGCTAATCTCTCTGGTTCCCAACCTGGCATTACAAATCCATTACTCTCACTATCAATTTGAGCAAACATTTTTTCAGGATCAATTTTGTCTATTAGATCTTGGTCATAAGATAAAACAGTAGAACCATCTTCTCTTTTTTTAGCAAGATCTGAACGAGTCCAGTCAAATACAGGCATAAAGTTATAGCAAACTATGTTAATACCAGCTTTACCTAAGTTTTCTAAAGTTTCAATGTAATTTTCAATGTATTGTTCTCTATCAGGTGATCCTATTTTAATAGAGTCATGAATGTTTACGCTTTCTATTCCTTCTATCTTTAAGCCGCTTTCTTCTACTTCTTTCTTTAATTCTAAAATTCTCTCCATAGGCCATACTTCGCCTGCTGGAATATCATATAATGTTGTAATAACTCCTGTAACACCAGGAATTTGCTTTATCTGTTCAAGAGTAACTGAATCATGGTCTTTTCCAAACCATCTTAATGTCATTTTCATAAGATTTTCCTCCTATACCGCTATTGTAATATTCCCTGTAGAATATTTTTAAAGTATACTACAGGGAATATTATTTTATTTTTATCTGATATTTTGCTATTAAGTTATTACTTACTGTATCCCATCAATGTAGGTAGCCACATAGAAAGTGCTGGTACATAAGTTGTAAGTAATAATACAATGATTATTGCTACATAGTAAGGTATTAACTTACTAATTACATTTTCAATCTTAGTCTTTGCAACCTTAACACCAACGAATAAGATGTTTCCTACTGGAGATGTGATTGTACCTATACATAAGTTAAATGTTATCATTATACCAAATTGAATTGCTGACATTCCAAATCCTTGGCATATTGGTAAGAATATAGGTGTAAATATAAGGATTGCAGGTGTAGTATCCATGAAAGTTCCTATGAATAGTAATACTATATTGATGATTAATAATATTACATATTTATTGTTGCTAACACTTAATAATGCATTTGAAACCGCAGCAGGTATTCCAGTGAACGCCATAACCCAAGCCATGATACTTGATACACCTATTAAGAATACTATTAATCCTGTAGATTCAGCACTTTCCTTGAATATAGTATATAGTTCTTTAAGTGTTATAGTCTTATAGAAGAATAAAGATAATATCAAGCTGTAAACAACTGCTACTACTGAACCTTCTGTAGCTGTAAATATACCAGCTGTAATTCCACCTATAACTATTACAATAAGCAATAAACTTGGAATAGCATCAAGAGTTGTCTTTAATGCTACTTTTGCAGTAACACGTTCCTTACTTACATACCCTTTTTTACGTGCTATATAGAAGCCAATTACCATACATCCAAGGCCCCAAAGGATTCCTGGAATATATCCTCCCATGAATAAAGCTGCTACTGAAGTTCCACCACTTACTAGAGAATATGTGATTAACACATTACTTGGAGGTATTAATAATCCTGTTGGTGCAGTGGCTATGTTTATAGTAGCCATATCATCACGTTCATATCCATCTTGTTCTGCAATAGGTCCTATAATAGTCCCCATAGCTGATGCTGCTGCAACACCTGATCCTGAAATAGCTCCAAACATCATGTTTGCAACTGAGTTTGTGTGCATCATTGCACCTGGCACTCTACCTGATAAAACTTTTGCAAAGTTTATTAAACGTACAGCTATTCCACCCTTATTCATTATGTTACCAGCTAGAATGAAAAACGGTATTGCTATTAATGTAAACACAGATATTCCTGAAAAAGTTCTTTGTGCAGCTGTCAAAACGGCAGCATTAAAATTTAATGTTGGTAATATGGCTAATAATGAAGATACACCTAATGCAATTGAAATAGGAATACCTGCAAGCAATAATATAACTAAAACTACAGCTATTATTAGCCCCGATGTTAGTGCTATGCTCATAATATGCTCCCCCTCTTTTATTTAGATTCTCCATTTAGTTGTGAAACAAATTGAATTATATTAATAACGTTATAGATTAATACTATAACCCCGCTTATTGGAACTATAGCGTATATATATGACATTGAAATTCCCAATGATGCTGTAACTTGTAATACTGTAAGTTTTGTAATTGCACTTCCACCATAAACAAGTATTAAAAGTGCGAAAACTAAAACTATTATCTCAGAAATAATACTTAACATTATTCCAGCTTTTCCTTTAAACTTGTCTGCAATAAATTCCATTCTCATGTGTTCACGTTTACCAAAAACTAATGCCGCAGCCAGAAATGACATCCATGTGAATGAGTATGTTAATAATTCCTCAGAAATTGTGCTTGGTGCATTAAATACGTATCTTGCTACAATTTGGTATGTTCCTACGATAGTTATGAATGCAAATAAAACTATACAAATTACTTCTAGTACCTTATTTAATCCATTTTTGAGACTTTGCATATTACTTCATCTCCTTTACTTCATCATTCACTTTTTGAATGCTATCATATATAGGTTTTAGCTTTGGATTTGCTGTTAATAATTCTTCATGTAATGGAATACCTTTTGCTTAAATGCTTGTACATCAGTTTCTATAAATTGAACTCCCATTTCTTTTGCCTGTTGAATAGTTTTATCTGTAGCAACACTCCATTGTTCACGTTCAACCTTTGTTGCTAATTCAGCTGCTTCATCAAAAACCTGTCTTTCTTCAGGTGATAAGTCATTTAAAAATTTAAGATTTCCTATTAATAAGTCCGGAACCATTTGGTGTTGATTATAAGTGTAGTACTTAGCAACTTCTCCATGTTTGTTATTAGTTAATGCTAATTCGTTGTTTTCAGCTCCATCAATGACTCCTGATTGTATAGCTGTGTACACTTCACCAAAACTCATAGGTGCTGCTGCAGCTCCAAAAGCTTGCATCATTTTTACATTAGTAGGACTTTGTTGAACACGTATTTTTTTACCTTTTAAGTCCTCTGGAGTTTTTATAGGAGTTTTAGCATAAAAGTTTCTTGTACCAGCGTCAAACCACGTAACTGCTTCAAAACCAGCTGCTGCTGTAGATTTATATATACTGTTCATTAATTCTTTATCTTCCATGACTTTATGATAAGCCTCTACGCTATCAAATAGATAAGGAATACTAAATACCTGATAAATGTTATCGAAAGTTTCAAGGTTACCTGTACTTGCAATAGCAAAGTCAATTGCTCCTGTTTGTACTAATTCTATCGCTTTTACAGAACTTCCTAATAATTCATTAGGGAAAATCTGAACATCGTATTTATCTCCTAATTTTGATTCTACATATTTTTCAAATTCTACTAATCCTAAATGTTGAGGATGGGTTTCTAATTGTGAGTGAGATATACGGATAATTCTCTTTCCACCAGCAGCCCCACCACATCCAGCTAAAGCAAAAACTAAAGCTGAAGACAATAGAAGAGCAATACCCTTTTTTATAGATTTCAACATAACTTTTCCTCCTTCTTGCCTTGCATAATCATATTATTAGAAAAACTCACATTCCTATTCGGTCACGGCTTAGACCGACGAATTGTTAACGTTAACAATAATTATTGTATCATTGGTATACTAGTATGTCAATATTGCTATTTAAATTTATTTATTGTTTTGTAGAATTTTGTTGAATATATAAACACTTTTTTGTCTTTTTATAGCTATGAAATGCATTTTATTTATAATAAGTTTTAATTATTTATTATAAATGCACTCTTTACTGAAAACAATAAGCTATTTGCTAATTTTTCGAATTTTAAGTATTGTTCACGTTAACATATTGTAATTATATCATAATAGACTTTAAATTAAATTTCAATAGTATATTTGTTAATGTATATATTTTCTTATTTTTGTATATTTATTGTTACCTCAGAAAATCTAAAAAACAAAAATCATAAGAATATCATTAAAAAACTTAACTTAATCAAAAAATAAGAGTTTGGCATAAGAATATAGCTTATGCCAAACTCTATATCAAAGTTAAAGCTTTATAGCTTGTCTATCTTTTTACAAAAGTGTAGTGTCCTAAAGCTGTAACGGTTGTAGTAGTTCCTGCAGTAGCTGCTACATTAGAAACAAGCTCAAATCCATTTCGAAGTAGGCAAGCAACTACATCAGCAAGATCTTGACCAACTTCAATATCGCATTGAGTAGCTTCAAATGGTGCACTTGGATAAAGATCAAAGTCAGTAACCTCATTAGTTGCGATATTATAAGAAAGTGTAATAACAGCTACATCTCTATCGTTTTCATTACGATTACAAGCTTTTTTTAAGTCATCAGCGTATCTCACATTATCACCTTCCTCTCTGTATATAAACCATATTTATCCTAAAGTTTTCCTCGTATAGTGCATGTCCCTCTTCATTGGTGTTTTGTAAATCTAGTGACTTATCTTTTGCCTAATATCATAATATTAAAAAGTTGCATATATGTTACAATTATTTATAACAAAAAAGGAAAATTGATGTGCAATTTTCCCTCTAATTTCTTTTTCCAACAGCTACTGCTGCCATGGAATCTATATTATATTCTGCTTCATTAAATCCTCCGAAAAGCTCTACGTTTTTAAATCCAGAAGATATCAATATGTCCTTTAAATCTTCGGCTAAAAGAGGATATAGTTCTACACAATTTTCATATACTTTCTCTTCTTTGCTAATCATGAGCTTAGTCTTAAATAGAATTTTACCATTCTTCTGTTCATAATCTCTTATAAACTTAACCCCTTCTTCCTCTCTATCTATAGTAGGAAGACCCTTTATATTGTTTTGTATTATTCTATCATAATTTATTATCTGTATAATTAATACTCCATCCTCATTTAAAAGATTGTATAGTTTATTTATAACACCTTTTATTTCATCTTTATTGTCTAGATGTACTAAGGAGTTTCCTATGCAAAATATCAAATCAAATTTGCTATTTATTTTATCAATTTCCTTCATGTCCATAGCTATAGCTTTTACTTTAATTTCTTCCTTATTAGCCTTTTCATCTATCTTTTTTATCATTTCACTATCTAAATCTACAGCTGTTACATCATATCCTTCCTTAGCTAAAGCTATAGAATAATTACCTGTGCCTGCAGCTAAATCAAGGATCTTCTTTTTACCCTTTGCTCTCTTATTTATAAACTTCAGTTGAGCCTCTCCTAAAGGAAAAACTATATCATAGTACTTACTAAATTCTTCATAAAAACCCAATGCTAGATGCTCCTTTCTAATTCTTCTAGAATATTAAGATATTTTTCCTGAATCTTTTTATCTAGTGCAATTTTTTCTACCTCATTAGACTTTTCATTAATCTCTTTTAAATCTTCCTCTGATAGATTTTTTCTAGCAAACTTATACAATGCATTGTTTTCTTTAAATATGTGCCTCTTTAGTAAATCTGCATATCCTATAGAATTAGATATAATATCAACTCTTGAGTCCTTATCTCCTTCTTCAAATTTTTTAAGGGCATTTTCTAAATTCATCATAAATAGTCTTCCAAGATCATGTTCAACTAGCATTCCTTCCACAGAAATCTTTCCTATATGATTGCCTTCTCCCTGAGATAGTTTAGTGAAAAGAATAGTTTCCTCTTTGCTATGATGATGTTTGTCTGCATAATTTCTTACAAAATCTATTACCTTATAAAAGTCATTATAGTTTATTTCCTCATGGTTTAACACCTTAATGCACATCTTTCTTATAACCTTCAACATTCTTTCAATATTGCTGTGTTCCTGAACCATTATATCTATAGCATCCATCTTTATTTCTCCTTTCCATTTCATAATTTATTTTATTGCAATTTATCACTGCCAAAAATCTATTTGTATTAGTATTTGTTATGTTTGAAATATCTACTCAGCAATTTCTTTTTAAATAACCTTTTCTAAATCATACCACAACTTCAAAATTAATATAGTAACATTAGTTACGTACTATGATAAAATTGCAAATCAATTTTCTTATATGCAAAATTACGCATGGAAAGTTTATCTTAGGAAAGCTTCACTTTAACTTTGTAGATTTTTAATAAACTCATAAGTCAAAGGTGCTTTTTCCTTTAATATTTGGTTTTGTTCTTCATCTAAATAATACATAGCGAAGGTTTCTGCGAAATATTCTTCTGGATAGTTTACAAAGTAAGGATCATTTCCAAATAAGTTATAAACCTCTTGATTCCATATATTCTTATAGTTTTCGCTTGAAGATATATTATGGAAGACATAAGCATCTATAGCATGGGCAGTCTCGTGAAGTTCTAAATTAATAGCACCGTGTGCCTCCCCTGGATCGCTGTACCCTATTCTTGCTACAACAGGTTTTCCTCCTGCCCCTGGCACATCGTCCCAGGTCTTTCCTGTATTTTCCCATCCTCTTGGCGTTACCCCTTTTAAATGTGCATATTCATCTACATCTGTAATATTGGTATTAGAAAGTATTATTTTAACATCATTTTGGAATAATTCTTCTAATATAGGATAAGGTATCTTTTTTAATCTATCTATCATCTTTTCTGCTTCTAATTTATCGTATTTTTCTTCTGGTAGGACTATTAGCTTGTCCATTACAATTGATTTATCATTAGATTCAGTAGAAAAATCTTCTGTTACTTCTTTATCAATATCTTTATTTACATAAATAGTTTGTTCACTTTTTATACCACTAGCTTCTGTTAATATAGTTGCGAAGAAAAAAATTGAAACTATAGAAACTACAATAGATAGTCTCTTGAAAATCTTTTTCTTATTGTTCATTTGTTCTCCTCCACCCCCATATCAACACTAAACTAAATAATTACTCCATCTTATTTGAATTCTTCTTGTGTCTTCTCCACATAAAATAGCCCAAAAAATATCCTCCTATGGAAAAACCTATAGAGGATATTAATATATTAGTTAAAAAGTAGTTTGATATAAGCATTATTTTATTTAAGTCTTTTTCATGCAAAGTTATTATAAAAGCATACATTATGGCAACAGGTATTCCCCACTCTAAAATTCCATGCTTTATAATAAACTTTTGCTTGTCCCATGTTTTCATATTAATACACCTCAGATGATATATATTGCATAGAGATTATAACACATTTTTATTTTTTTATAAAATGTAAGTTAATCCAAACCAGGTTACTATATCTTCTATAAAACAAAAAGAGTATCTGTCAAATCTTAATCTATCCAGACACTCTCTAATCTTTATAGTTTTATTCTAGTTCTAATGAATTTTGAAATTCCAATTTTTTTATTAATTTATCAATTTTATATTTTTGTTCTATAACATAATTTGTTTGGTTTTTTTATCTAACTGTTTTCTATACTGCTTTAAAGCTGTTTTAATATCTACAAGTTCTCTTGGATCTTCTACTTCGATCTTCACAGTACCCATGCTTGTACCAGTACGTCTTATATAATTTCAAAAAATCAACCTTCTAACATAAGAATTTATCAGTTACTGTAATTATAAATCCATTTTTTAAGTGCACCTGAATCTCAAGTTTAAATAAACGCTAATGATTGTAAATCTAATATTATTTTTGTCTGTATGTGTATTTACTTTTACAAAAACACTTTTGTTCAATAAATATGGATAATCTTTTCAATATTGAACCGGAATATGAGATTTGCATTGTAGAAGGCGTTGAACTACATTAAAAGCTCTTTATTTATAGATTTAAAACACCGTAAAGAACCTTCTATTATTTGAGCAACAGCGAGGTTAGAAAGTTTAAGGGTTTTAAAATCAGAAATATTAGAGTTTCTTTGCGTAGTGAAGCTTTCCTAAATACAAATCTCATATGGAATGTTCAATATTAAGAATTGTCACAATTTATTTCTTAAATATACATAGCAATTGGCAGTACTTCTATAAAAGAGTCGCTATTATTTACAAATTCATTTCTATACATTCCATCAATAGGAGCATTTTTTAAAAACTTCTCCTTAAACTCTTTAAAATGAATATCGTCTAAAAAATCGTAGTATGTGTGGCTGGATAAGTCTACATTTTTATTTACTCTATCTTTGCCTTTTACTACTTTTCCCATTACAGTAACATAATTATTATAAATATCATCTAAACTGTCGTGCATATATTTTAATTGCAGTGGAACTATTGCTCTTGTGTTAGTCCCAGCAAGACCTTCTGTAATAAATTTTAAGCTATTCGAATTTTTCCACGCCTCTAGGCTATTTTTCATTCTAGATAAGATTTCTGAATTAATAGATGTATTATTAGGACAAAAAGTATGTTCCATTTCCATATACCTTATAATATCTTCCATTTGTTTAATCTGAGGACTTTTATTTAATATACACTTAAACTCTACATAGTCATTTTCCTGTAGTTTATTTATATCATCACTACTATCCAGCCTTTTTAATAAATTATTCTTTTCTAGTATTCCTCTAGTTTCAAGAAATACTACTATTATCTTCGAAACTCTTTCTTCTGTCCTTTGATTTGCAAATTCATTTATTAATTCTATGTCACATGTTCCCTGAATATAAGATCCTTTAACAACATTAGCTAATGGTGTTGTAATTCTTAAAGTCTGCTGATTTCTAATACTTACAGTTCTTATTTGAGCAAATTGTTGAACCACTACAGTAAATAAGTTGTTTAACAAATTTTCATTAGCATACAAAGGTATAATGGCTCTATTATCTACCACTAAAAGCCTCTCCCCAAAAATACTTACTGTAATATTTTTATAAGCATAATCATATCTTTAGAACTAAAATAATTGTTATAGTATTTATTGTAATTTCTTTTGTCAAACTTTTTTCCTTTTACTATACTCTACTTTAAACAAATCTCTGGATTCTAAATAAAATCTATTAAGCTTTCTTAAATTTATGGCCCATAAATATACTACAAAAGGTATAAATAGCGTCATTAGCCTAGGCAAATTTGACATTAAAATAAAGTTAAAAGTTCCATGTAGAATTGCTGGAATCAACCAGGATCTTCTTAGATAATGTCTATTAGTTATATCTTTTTGTGAAAACTTTGCTAAAGATAAATAATATCCCATGGTTACTGCAAATAACATATGAGCAGGCACAGAAAATACTCCTCTGTATATCCCTATATGAGGATTGGTAGTAAATCTAAAAACTACATATATTATATTTTCTACTGTAGCAAATCCTAAAGCTGAAAAGGCTGCATATATTATTCCATCTAATTTTTCATCAAAAGCATGGCTTCTAAAGGCAGTCCTTAAAACTACTTCTCTTTTAAAAAATTCCTCTGTCAAGCCAGCAACTATAAAAGCTTGATAAGCTGGTCCTAAAAGCCATCTAAAAATATTAAAGGACATTAAAAAATTCTCTACAATTGCCGCTGGAATTACTGATAAGCATCCTAAAATAAACACCTTCATAAGTAGGCTAATAGGTTCTCTGTCATATCTATCTGTTAAATAAGCTGCAAGAGCTAAGGCTATTCCAGGAATTACAGCAATAATAAATAATCTTGTACTCATGAGAAGCACCCTTTCTTCATTAGTATTGTATATATAGATTTAGTTATTTTCTCTTTTGCTTAATTTATTTAGATTTTCTTTTGATATATCTCTAAGCTTCGAAAATATTGCTTTTGCATCTTCATCTAAAGATTCATCTTTAAGAAATTTTTCATACATAATGATATTATTTTCCTCACCTTTTATAGATAGATTATATGCATCTTCAATGGTTTTAGGAGTCTTTATATATTCTAAAGACTTATCTTGAGGAACAGGTATGTTATGCTTAGAAAATAAGGTTATAAGAGCTAATATATTCCCTGTTTCACACTTTGCCATACTATAAAAAGGCTCATCTATTTTAAATTTTTCTGAGATCAACTCATATCTGGTCCTCTTAATATATTCATCTTCAATAGCATATCTCAACATCTTTTCGAAGGTTAAATTATCATCTTGATTTGCAGCACCTGAGCCCCATCCATTAGCCTGAGTTGTTTCTAATGTAAATACAGTATTTTCTTTATTTATAGGCTCTTTTCTATATATAATGCTTAAAAGGCGGCACCCAGTTAGTCCAATCGCTGAATAAAAAATAAAGACTAATGTTAATAGTTCAGGTAATATCTTTTTTTTCATATCCATCACCTCTAAAATAGTTACTACTAATTTATTTTTCCCTCTATGAACGAATTTATTATAAAAAAAAGCTTATTCAGAGCATATATTGGCCCGAATAAGCCTCTTTATCAAATTAATTTATTAATATCAACACCATAATATTCTGCTAGTATTTTCTTTTCTCCATTAGTTGTTGATATAATTCCTTTTTCTTTATCTATATATTCTGAAACTGGTATATTTAAAAGCTCTGCAATATTCTCCTCTGTCTCACCATTTTCTATTCTAATATTCCTTAGATTTTCGTTCATTATATCACCTCTAATGACTCTTATTTTTGTATTACTAACTAATATTATCTTGTATACAACTCTTCTTTAATATTGTTTGTATTACTTAGACAAACTATACTTAAACTTTCTTCTATAAGATGATTTTAATTTTAAATAATTATTATTAAATTCATATTTTAGTTTTTTAATATTTATCATATTTGCACCTTACTAATTTTAACATTTATTAAAATCCTTTCTATAACAGTGTCATTTAAAGATATTCTATAATATATAATTCTATAATATATATTCAATATGAACAGAATTCTGTCTTCTATCACACCTTATGCCAAATTTAATAAGTCATAAAAGGAGGAGCTTATTTATGATAATAAATTATGCCCATAGAGGTGCTAGTGGATATTTCCCTGAGAACACTATGCTGGCTTTTGAAAAAGCAGTTTCTCTCGGTGCAACAGGTATAGAAACCGACATTCACATGACCAAAGATGGCGTCCTGGTGTTGATTCATGATGAAAGAGTGGATAGAACTACAAACGGAACTGGCTTTGTAAAAGATTATACCTACAAAGAGCTTTTAAAATTAGATGCTGGTTCTTATTTTTCTAAGGAGTTCGAAGGGTTGAAAGTGCCTACTTTAGAGGAGCTTTTTCAATTTGCATCTCATAACGAACTTAAACTAGATCTTGAATTAAAGAATAATATTGTTCAGTATGAGAATATTGAAAAAAAAACTGTAGATTTGATAAATAAATATAATATGAATAATAGAGTTACAGTTTCTAGTTTTAATCATTATTCTTTGATGAAGATAAAGAAAATTTCTAAAAAGATAAAAATAGGGCTTTTATATATGACTGGACTTGTTCACCCAGAAAAATATGCAAAATTTTTAGGTGCTGAAGCTCTTCATCCCTATTTCCTTGCAGTAAATAGCTCTAAGATTATAAAAAGAATAAAAAAAGCTAAAATAGAAATAGTCCCATATACTATTGATGATGGGAAATTTATGAAACGATTTATAGATTTTGAAGTAGATGGAATAACAACAAACTATCCAGATAAGCTAAATAAGCTCCTTCAAGATATATAACATCACTTATGGATTTGCATTTAGGAAAGCTTCTATTGTTTGTTCAATACTTTCTACAATGCAAATTCCATAAGTGATGTTTAAATACCTAATCAATATATTATTATAAACTCTCTAAACTTCCTTTTTCTCCACTTAAAAGTATTTTACGCTTAAAATACTTCAATTCTGTTTTAAACAAATAACTGCATATCTGAATTCAGTGCATCTTTTAAGTAGTCTTTTGCAGTCATTATTTTCATTTCAGGAATAAACTCTTCTTCTTTAAATCCCATAACCTCAATGGACATTTTGCAGCCATAAAATTTAACTCCATTTTTTATTGCACCTTTTAAAAATGCAATAAGTGGTGGAGTTTTTGAATCTTCCATCATATCTTCAAGCATGGCTTTACCTACACCTGCTATATTCATTTTAGATAGCGGAAGCTGCTCTGGTCCCTTTGGTGTTATGGTGTGAAACATTTTTTCATAGGCTGTTTTATCCTCTAATGTCATTTTTTCTGGATCTCTTAGTAGGAATAAACCCCAAAAAGCGCAAAACATAGTAACTTCTACTCCAATCTCCCTTGCAGCATTTGCTATAGTTAAAGCTGCTAAGGCTTTATCATATTCTCCACTAAAAAGAAGTAAATTTAATTTTTTTCCTGTAACCTCATTATTCAAAGCTTTCACCTCCTAGATTATATATCCTTTTTTCATTGCTAAGCTTAAATTTCAGACCCAAAGCATTCCAACTATAAATGTAGCTACTACTCCCACAGTTACAGGTATTAAATTCTTTTTAGCAAGTTCAATAGGTGTTACTTCACATATAGCTGCAACGGGAACTACACTCCAAGGAATTATAGTTCCTCCACCAATCCATACTGTTATAACTTGACCAAAGGCTGCTATTCTTTTTATGTCTACACCTACTGATGTTGAAAAGGCCCTTGCCAAAGTTCCAACCAGTGGAATTCCACCAAAGCCTGAACCACTTACTCCTACTAAAGTACTTATAAGTCCCTGCATGGCTATTGCACTAATTCTTGATAATTTTATTTTAGAAGAAACATATATGCTTATGTCTGTCAATAGTCCAGTAGCTTCTGATCCCAATATTTTCTGAGCAGTTTCTTCACTTCCTAGAAAGAAGAATGCTCCTATTATGATTATAGGTGCAAAAATCTTCATTCCAGCCATAAAACCATCTCTTATATACCCTGTAAATTCTCCAAGGGCTTTAGAAAACCCAAATTTAGTTATAGCTGAAAGTATTAGAATCAATACGGATGTTCCTCCAATTAAAGCTGTTGCTTCTTCTCCTTTTATATTAAATATGAGCATAAAAACTATATTAAGCATGAACATAATTACAGTCAAAATTGAAATAACTTTAGCTCCCTTAACAAGTTTATCTTCTGTAAAAGCTGCCTCATATGCTTCCTCTCTTTTTAAGAATAACTTTTCATCTTTTTTCATAAGTATAAAAGCAGTTGAAGCAGAAAATACACACATGGCAACCCAAAATGGTATGCTAGCCTTAACTATCCCCGATATATCCTTTATTCCAGCACTCTTTGCAGTTATAGCTGGAGCTCCTTGTATAAAAAAATCACTAGATAGAGCCGCTCCCTTTCCAAATAAGCACAATACAACAGCTGCCCAAATTCTAGGAAGACCCACTTTTATTGCAGCGGGAACCATTATCGCTCCTATAAATACCACAGCTGCTGTTGGCCAAACAAACCAAGATATTATCATCATAGTTATTCCAAGTATAATAAAAGCTATTGCTTTATTGAACATAAGCTTTTTTATAGGAGAAATCATAATTTCATCTGCTCCTATATCGCTTAAAGCCTTTGACATAGCATTGACTAATGAAATAATAAGTATAATGTCTATAAACTCTCTTCCAGAAACAATTATAGCTGTATATATAATCACTATAGCCTTCAATGGATTCCCCGTTGCCACAAGTCCAATTATTCCTGTACCTAAAATACAAATCAGAGATACATCTCTTTTTTTAATAATCGCTGTAATTATACATATAATGATTATCACATATATATAGTGAATTGAAGTCAATTTCACCATGGAGCTTCTCCTATCTTTTTTAACAATTTATTTTTCTTTATTATATTTTCTCTAATCCTTTCATATTATTCAAAATAGAATTAAGTTTTGCTTGATGGGAATACTAAACATTAGATTTTTAGCGGGAGGATTAGTATAAACATGGATTTTTTAGGTATGTCTAAAACAGAGTTTATTAAAAAAAGCTTAATGATAACTCTTGGCAGTTTTATAAATGCTATAGGTGTTAATCTTTTTATAATACCAAGTAAATTACTTAGCGGAGGTTTATCTGGAGTAAGCCTTATTCTTCACTACCTATTTAACATTCCTGTAGGTTTATCATTACTCCTGCTTAATATTCCTCTTCTTATTTTAAGCATGTTAAAAATAAACAAAAAGTTTACAGTGTTTACTATTATAGGAACATTAGTTCTTTCATTTGGTATCATGCTTACATCTCCTCTAACAAGAGTATTTTCTTCTTCATCTGAAATAAACAGATTACTATATTGTATCTATGGAGGAATTCTAAGCGGCTTAGGAATAGGACTTGTCTTTTCAAATCACGGCTCTACTGGTGGTATAGATATAATAAGTATGATAGCCAAAAAACAGTATAACATGGACATCGGCACAGCAAGCTTTGTTGTAAACCTTATTATTATTTCTATTGGAGCTATATTTTTTGGACTTGAAGTAGGATTATACACTCTTATAGTCATGTACCTATCTTCTTCTGTAATCGATAAGGTTCTTAAAGGATTTAGCAGACAAAAAATGCTTATAATAGTTACAAAAAAAGCAGAAGATGTATCTTCTGCTGTAATGAATAAGCTTCATCGAGGAGTTACTATACTATACGGTGAAGGTGCTTATACAAAAGAAAAAATAAATATAATATATTGTATTGTTTCTCCAGCACAGCTGCCAAAAATCAAACAACTAATTCGAGGAATTGATGAAAATGCCTTTATATCTATTACTGACACCTCAGAAGTACAAGGAAAGGGATTTGTAAATATAATATAACATAAAAAAGCACTAAGAAATTTCTTAGTGCTTTGTTCTTACCTGGCAGCGACCTACTCTTCCACACCGTCTCCAGTGCAGTACCATCGGCGCTTTGAAGCTTAACCTTCGTGTTCGGAATGGGAACGGGTGTTACCTTCAAGCTATAACCACCAGATATTATTTTAAGAGAAATTTGTTCTCTCAAAATTGCACAGTGTATTTTATTTGATCAAGTCCTCGATCTATTAGTATCAGTCAGCTTAATGCATTACTGCACTTACACCTCTGACCTATCAACCTGGTAGTCTTCCAGGGATCTTACTAGTTAAACTATGGGAAATCTAATCT
>NZ_PVXN01000009.1 GCF_002995795.1 Clostridium thermopalmarium DSM 5974 | reverse complement strand
CATTTGTTTTAAATAACGCTTGTTCATCTCAAAACATCCTTTCTATTGGGTTTGTAGCAAAATTCATTATAGAAAGGATGTTTTCATTTTTAAACCCTAAATTTTTTCCAGTAAAAATCGGAATTTATATATTTCAATTATTATTCATCTAAACCATTACATATCAAGGGGCTACGCCCTATTTATTTTTTAATCTGCGAAACTTCTGTTAATAAATTGTTTATATAATTGTCTGTATCTATAAATCTTCACTAATTAACTTTTTATCTTCTTTAGATAAAGATATTTTATTAAATAAATCTGGCCTTAATTTTTTTGTTAAGATAAGAGATTGTTTTCTTCTCCATTTTCTTATATTTTGATGATGCCCTGATAATAATACTTCTGGTACTTTTTCTCCTTCAAAACACTCTGGCCTAGTATACTGTGGATATTCTAATAGTCCATTATAAAAGGATTCTTCTATAAAACTTTCACTTGAAGATAAGACACCCGGAATAAGTCTACAAATGCTATCTACAATTGGTATACAAGCCATTTCTCCTCCAGTTAATACAAAATCACCTAATGATATTTCTTCATCTATATATTTATAAATTCTTTCATCTATCCCCTCGTAATGACCACATAAAAAAATGATCTCATCCTCTTGAGAAAGCTTTTTTGCCATTTCTTGATTAAAAGTCTTACCTCTTGGTCCCAGGAATATTACTTTGCCTTTATTTAATTTTTTTATGCTTTTGATAGCATCAACTATAGGCTGTGGTGTCATAACCATTCCTGCACCACCTCCATAAGGATAATCGTCAACTTTCTTATGTTTATTAGTAGAATATTCTCTTATATTATGAGTATTTATATTAATTATATTGTTTTTTATGGCTCTTCCTATAATGCTATAGTTAAGAACTTGGAACATTTCAGGGAATAATGTTAAAATATCTATTCTCATTGCCATTCATCCACAGGCTTTATTATTATCTTTTTATTTTGCACATCAACTTTAACTATTATATGTTTAAGAGCTGGTATTAATAATTCTTTATCTCCTTTAATCCAGTATACTTCGTTACTTTTTGTATAAATAATTTCATCTATTTTCCCAAGTTCTTCTCCATTTTCATCATATACAATACATCCTATAATATCAGCTTCGTAATAAGTATCTTCAGGAAGTTCCACTGCTTGTTCTCTTTGTACCTTTATATACTTATTTTTAAGCTTTTTAGCCTCATCTATAGAATTTATACCTTCTATCTTTAGAATAACTTTTCCTGGTTGAAATTTATAACCTTCAATTTGAACCAAATTATTATCAATATACGCCTCTTTCAATTGTTCAAATCTCCTAACATCATCAGTCGCAGGCAATACTTTAATTTCTCCCTTTATTCCGTGAGTATTTATTATTTTCCCTACAGTTAAAAACTGCTCCATAATATTCCTATACTCCCTCCAAAATATTTTAAAAAAGAGTCAGGAATTTCCTAACTCTTTTAAACCAAAGTAATTATATATAATTAGATAATTTCTACAACAACTCTTTTATCTTCTTTTACAGCTGCTGCTTTAATTACAGTTCTAATAGACTTCGCTATTCTACCCTGTTTTCCAATTACCTTTCCCATATCTTCTGGGGCAACTTTTAATTCAAGAATTATTGATTGTTCACCAACAATTTCATTTACACTAACCATATCTGGGTTATCAACTAAAGCTTTAGCTATTACTTCTAGTAAATTCTTCATCTACCACACCCCCTGGTTATTACTTAGAAAGCTTTTCAGTTATTCCAGCTTGTGTGAAAAGTCTCTTTACAACATCTGTTGGTTGAGCACCATTCTTTATCCACTGAATAGCTTTTTCTTCGTCTATTTTTATAGTCTTTGGTTCTGATACTGGGTTATAATAACCTATCTCTTCAATAAATCTTCCATCTCTTGGAGATCTTGAATCAGCAACAACAACTCTATAAAATGGAGCTTTTTTTGCTCCCATTCTTCTTAATCTTATCTTTACTGCCATTAATTTCACCTCCTTAAATAATATATCTATTTAATGAATGGAATTTTTCCAAACATTCCTCTTTTAAATGATTTCTGCTGATTTTTCATCTGCTTCATCATTTTTTTCATCATTTGAAAATCTTTAAGTAACTTATTTACTTGTTGTACTGTAGTTCCAGAACCCTTAGCAATTCTTCTCTTTCTTGAAGGTGAATTGCTAACTAAAGCAGGATCCTTTCTTTCTTTTACAGTCATAGAATCAATTATTGCTTCTATTTTTTTTAGTTCTTTTTCACTTTGACTTAAGTCAATACCTTCTAATTGCTTTGCATTTACTCCCGGAACCATCTCAAGTAATTTTGTCATAGGTCCCATTTTCTTTATCTGAGCCATGGACTCCTTAAAATCCTCTAGATTAAACTCTAGATTCATCATTTTATCTCCTAGCTCTTTTGCCTTATCTTCATCAATAGCTTCTTGAGCCTTTTCTATTAGAGATAATATATCACCCATACCCAATATTCTAGATGCCATTCTATCTGGATGAAACACTTCGAGATCATTCATTTTTTCCCCTAATCCCACAAATTTAATAGGCTTTCCTGTAATAGCCTTTATGGATAGAGCTGCTCCCCCTCTAGTGTCACCATCTAACTTTGTAAGCACAACTCCTGTTATATCCAACATATTATTAAAACTTTCTGCAACATTAACAGCATCTTGACCAGTCATTGAATCTACAACTAATAATATTTCATTTGGTTGTACAGCATTTTTTATATTTTTTAGTTCAGCCATTAGATCTTCATCTATATGAAGTCTTCCAGCTGTATCTATAATAACTACATTTAAATCATTACTTTTAGCATGTTCTATAGAAGCTTTTGCTATATCTACGGGATTTACTTTATCTCCCATAGAAAAAACAGGTACATCTATCTGTTTTCCTACTACTTGAAGCTGTTTTATAGCAGCTGGTCTATAAACATCACATGCAACTAATAAAGGTTTCTTATTCTTTTTTCTTAGCTCAAGAGCTAGTTTACCTCCCATAGTAGTTTTACCCGCACCTTGAAGTCCTACCAGCATGATAACAGTTACTCCGTTAGTAGAAAATTCCATTTTACTTTCTGTGCTTCCCATTAATTCTTTCAATTCATCGTTAACTATTTTGATAACCTGTTGACCTGGAGTTAAGCTTTCCATTACTTCCTTACCAAGGCATTTTTCTCCTGTACTTTTTATAAAACTTTTAACTATTTTATAGTTAACGTCAGCTTCAAGCAAAGCTAACTTAACTTCTCTCATAGCTTCTTTTATATCTTTTTCGGATAGCTTACCTTTACCTTTTAACTTTTTTAAGGTATCTTGAAGTTTTGACGCTAATCCTTCAAATGCCATCTTAATCCTCCTAAATATTTTCAACTATAGTATTCTTTATTTCTTGTAGTGAACTTTTAAACGTCTCGCTATCGCTTTGCTCTTCAAGCCTATTGATTTTTTCAATAATTATATCTTTAACCTTTCTTAATTTATTACTTTTTTCTACAAGTTTCAGCTTATACTCATAATCTATTAACAATTTATTACATCTTTTTATTAAATCGTGTATCGCCTGTCTACTTGTATCTGTAAGTTCTGATATTTCTGATAAAGACAAATCTTGATTATAATAAAGCTCCATTATGTCTTTTTGTTTATCAGTTAAAAGTTCTTTATAATAATCCATAAGTATGGATATTTTTATCCTGTCTTCCATGTAATCACCAACTATCGACAAAAGATATAATATCAAAGTTTTTTATATGTGTCAAGTATTTTTACTTAACACTTTTTAAAATAATGCCTCTACAAAATCCTTTGCATTAAATTCCTGTAAATCCTCTATTCCTTCTCCTACTCCTATAAGTTTAACAGGAATATTTAATTGGTGCTTTATTGATATTATTACTCCGCCTTTTGCAGTACCATCTAACTTAGTTAATATAATTCCATTTATAGGACATACCTCTGTAAACTGCTTAGCTTGTTGAAGAGCATTTTGTCCTGTTGTAGCATCTAATACAAGTAAAGTTTCTTTTGATGCTTCACTATATTCTCTATCAATTATCCTATTAATTTTCTCCAATTCATTCATTAAATTTTTCTTATTATGAAGTCTTCCTGCAGTATCACATATTAGAATATCTGCCTTTCTTGCCTTCGAAGCCTGTATTGCATCAAATATTACAGCTCCAGGATCTGCTCCTTCTTGATGTCTTATAATATCTACTCCTGCCCTATCACTCCAAACCTCTAATTGATCAATAGCTGCAGCTCTAAAAGTATCAGCTGCTGCCATAATAACTTTATATCCCTTATTTTTTAACTTATATGAAACCTTGCCTATAGATGTAGTTTTACCTGCCCCATTAACACCAATTACTAAAAATACTTTTGGAGTACTTTCAATATTTATTGCATTATCTTCTGCTCCTAAAATCTCAATTAGAACTTCTTTAAGACAAGTATAAACTTCTTTTGGATCTTTTACCTTTTTTTCTTTCACTTTTTCTTTTACTTTCTCAATAATTTCTATAGATGTCTCAACACCTATATCTGCGGTTACTAATATTTCTTCTAGCTCTTCATACAGGTCATCATCTATCTTTATAGCTAAATTTAGAACATCAGCTACTTTTTCAGTAAAATTATTTTTAGTTTTTGTTAATCCACTTTTTAACTTGTCAAATAGATTTCCTAACATATTATCTCCTCTTTCCTATTTATAATTATTTACTTAAATCCACAGATACTATTTTAGATACTCCTTTCTCTTCCATAGTAACTCCATATAAAATGTCTCCTGCTTCCATAGTACCTTTTCTATGAGTAATAATTATGAACTGAGTATTGTTAGAGAATTTTTTAAGAAACTCAGCATATCTCACTACATTATAATCATCCAATGCCGCTTCAATTTCATCTAGTATACAAAATGGAGTAGGCTTCATTTTTAAAATAGCAAATAAAAGAGCTATAGCAGCTAATCCTTTTTCTCCTCCTGACATTAGGTTTATATTTTGTAGCTTCTTGCCTGGCGGCTGAACATTTATTTCTATATTAGCACTTAATTCATCTCCATCCTCTAATATTAGATCAGCATTCCCTCCTTTAAACAGTTCCTTAAAAGTTTCATTAAAATTTTTCCTCAATTTATTAAAGTTTTCATGAAATACAGTTTTCATTTTAATTGTCATTTCTTTAATTACATTTAATAATTCTTCCTTCGCCTTTATTAAATCTTCCTTTTGAGCACTCATAAATTTATATTTTTCCATTAATTCTTTATATTCCTCAATAGCGGCTAAATTTACTACTCCTAGTTTTGATATCTCTTCTTTATATAAAAGTATATCTTTCTTACATTGTTCAATATTTTCATCCTGTAATCTAATTTCTAGCGCTTCGGCATAAGTCAACTCCATTTCTTCATTTAACTTTGTATATATAGATTCTTTTTCTGCCTCATATCTTGCAAGAGAAATTTGTATATTGTTTTTAGCCTTTTCATTTTTATCATATATAATTGCAATTTTTTCTATGTTATCAGTAACTTTTTTTATATCTTCTTTAATTTTTGCTTTTTTTACATCACTTTCCTTAAATTTTTCTTCAAGTTCTAATATAGTAGAGGCTATACTCTTTATTTTACTTGCATTTTCTTCTATTCTATGTTTTGAAGAAAGAATTTTATTATTAAAGTCATTTATTTCATTTTTTATAGAATTTATTTGTACTTCCAACTCTTTTACTTCATTATTAAAACGTTCTAATTCCTTATTACTGCTTAAAATATTCTCATCAATTTGAGCTTTCTTTATTCTTAAAGAAGTAATTTTTTCATTAGCATTGTTAATTTCACTTTTTTCTTTTTCTAAAAGTTTTTCTAATTTCTCAATTTCGGATAAGTTTTCTTTTTCTAATCTCTTTATTTCTATAACTTTTTGTTCTTTAGAACTTAGGTCATTAAAATTATTATTTAAGCCTTCTCTAAGCATATAAATTTCATTGCTAGTTATATTTAAATCTCTTTTTAATTTTTCTGTTTCATTATCTATAGCACTAATCTTCCCTTTTATTTTAGTTTTTTCTATATTTTGATAGTAAATTTCATCTTTTAAGTTTAAGCAATTATCATCTAATTCTTTAATACTTTTTTTGCTTTCATTTATATTTTGATTTATATTTTTAATTTCATTATCATAATTTACTAATATCTCTTGTAATTCCTGTATTTCTCTTTTTCTTCCTATAATATTAGAACCTTTATGATATAAGCTTCCCCCTGTTAAAGCTCCTCCAGGATTTATAATTTCACCGTTTAAAGTTACAATTTTAATACTATAATCTACTTTATTAGCTATATTTAATGCAGTATCCATGTCCTCCGCTATAATAGTTCTTCCTAATGTATACTCTATTGCATTTGTATATTTTTTATTAAAACTTACAAGCTCACTAGCTATGCCTAAATATCCATCTAACTCTTTAATTTTATTTGGTAGGCTTATTTTTTTACCATTTACTATAGTTAATGGTAAAAATGTTGCTCTTCCTAAATTATTATTTTTTAAATAAGAAATTAACTTTTTTGCTATCACTTCATCTTTAGTTATAATGTTAGATATAGCCGCACCTAAGGCAACTTCAATAGCTATTTCAAATTTCTTATCTACTTGTATTACTTCTCCTAGTATACGTACATTCTCTATATTTTCATTTATCTTCCCTTGTTCAATGTGCTGTACTAATGTTTTTACAGCCTTATTATACCCTTCATGCTGTTTTTCTAAATTAATTAGAGCATTACAATTAGCTTCGGCTTTACTATGCTTCATAGAAACTTCTTTAAGTTTATTTTCATTAATTGTCAACTTTCTATTTTCTAATGATATCTTTTTCTTATATTCTTTTATTTCTTCTTCATACTTATTAATTTTTTTATCTAACTCTACTATTTCATTTTTAAGTACTTCTTTAGTCGTATGATTTATTTTAATTGAATTTATATACGCCTCTTTTGAAGCTTGAAGCTCTTCGAGTTTACCCTCTAACATGGATATATCATTTTTTAGTATGGTTATTTCATTTTCATTCTGTGTAATTTCACTTACTAATTCTATCCCATAAGACTTTGTTTTCTTTAACAAATTATTAATCTTCTCTATACAAATCTCTTTTTCCATAATTAATGACTCTAGCTTTTTAATATCTTTAGCTAAATTACTTTGAACTTCTAATAGTTCTTTATTTTTTGATTCTTCATCAAGCTTTTGTTTATTAACTATTTCAGCTTTTTCTTTAATATAATTTAAGTTCTTTAAAGACTTATTAGTAGCATTTTGTAAATTTTTCACTCTTTCATTTAGCAAATCGATTTCTGATGATAATCTCTGACTCTCAGTTTTTCTATTATAATACTCTTTTCTTTCCTCATTATTCTCTAATTCAAATTTCTCTAATTCTGCATTTAATATATGTAAATCTTCTTTATATTTATTACGTTCTATATGTAACTCTTTTAATTTAAGTTCATTATCATTCAATTCAGCTTTTAATTTATGAATTTTATTTTCTATAGCATCAATATTGTTTAAAATTAATGTTACTTCTTTAGCCTTTAATTTCCTCGATATTTCCAAAAAACTTTTAGCTTTCTCACTTTCTTTTTCTAGAGGCTCTAATCTTTCCTCATATGTACTAAAAATATCATTTATCCTCTGAAGATTTTGTTCTGTATTATAAAGCTTTTTCTCAGCTTCTTCTTTTCTTGTTTTAAATTTTACAATTCCAGCTGCTTCCTCTAAGAGACTTCTTCTTTCTTCTGGTCTTCCACTTAAAACAGCCTCTATTTTACCTTGTCCTATTATAGAATATCCTTCTTTTCCGATACCCGTATCCATAAACAATTCTTGAATGTCTTTAAGTCTACACTTAGTATTATTTATATAATATTCACTTTCTCCAGATCTAAAAAGCCTTCTCATTATGGTTACATCTGTATATTCTATAGGTAACTGTGAATCACTATTATCTAATACAAGGGTTACTTGAGCTAATCCAAGAGGTTTTCTAAATTCTGTTCCAGCAAAAATTACATCTTGCATTTTCCCTCCTCTTAGATTTTTTATGCTTTGTTCCCCTAAAACCCATTTAACAGCATCTAATATATTGCTCTTACCACTTCCATTTGGTCCTACAATAACTGTAATTCCATCTTTTAAAACTAACTCTGTTTTATCTGCAAAAGATTTAAATCCTCTTATCTCTATTGATTTTAAAAGCATGTATACCTCTCCTAATTTAAACGTTAATGAAGAATTCCTTCTTATATGTATGATAGATTTTATGCTAAAGCATAAAATCTATATAATCTATTTTAAATTTACGATAGTACCCTATAATTTTAAAGTATATCATTGAAAATATCAATTATCATATAAATAAACAGAATAAATAAAAATAAAAAACCGTGTTTCCACGGTTTGATTTTGTTTATCTAGGTTCCACTATAAACTTTATAGCTGTTCTTTCTTCTCCATCAATTGATATCTGAGAGAATGCAGGAATAACTACTAAATCGATACCATTAGGTGCTACAAAACCTCTTGTAATCGCTAATGCTTTAACTGCTTGATTTACTGCCCCTGCTCCTACAGCTTGAACTTCAACGCTTCCGCATTCTCTTAAAACTGCTGCAAGTGCTCCTGCTACTGATTTTGGTTGAGACTGAGCTGATACTTTTAATACTTCCATTTTAAATCCTCCCTACAAAAATTATTATTGTATATTACTACATCTTTCATAGGGAATATATTCTATAAAACATTTAATTTTCCTTCTTTATACTTATTCTTTAAATATTCTTTTATAGATATCTTTTTATATTTTTCATCAACTTCCAACGATAAAGTATTTCTTTCTAAAGAATTATCTTGTAAAACCTTTAGTTTATTTGTTTTATTTTTAACCTTTATGTCGTTAAAAAATTTCTTTTTATATGCATATAATTTAGATATATCTTTATTATTAATTACTATAAAAATTTCTTTATTCTTATAATTCCTTATTTGTTCATGTATAATATCATTATATATACTTCCTTCAACCAATTCTCTAAAAGATGGATGGAAAGGACCAGCAATTAAGTCTTTACCATAATTAATTTCTTCAGTAGGTTGTAAGCCAATTCTTATTACACTTATATCATTAGCTATAAACATAGCATATATTATTTTACTTATGTTCATAGCCTGTTCTAAAGTATATGGACTATATACTTTATCATTATACATTCTTTCTATTGGAGTATCCTTTACAACGAGGGACGGATAAATCCTAGCTATATTAGGTTTCAATTCTATAATTTTTCGTGCTGTATCTATATCCTTTTTAAATGTATCTCCTGGTAATCCCAGCATAATTTGATGTCCTAATGTAAATCCATATTCTTTTATAAGCTGAGAAGCTTTAACTACATCATTAGAAGTATGTCCTCTTCCAGATTTTTTTAACACCTCATCATCCATAGATTGAACCCCTAATTCAATTATATCTGTTGAATATTCTTTTAGATTCTTAAGTATTTTATGATTTATATAATCTGGTCTAGTAGATAAATGTATAAAATCAATAATACCTTTATCCTTATATTGTTTTGCTACACTTAATAATTCCTTTTGTTTATCCATATCTATAGCTGTAAATGTTCCGCCATAAAATGATACTTCCACAATGGAATTTTCTCTTTTTATAGTGCTTAAGTATTCTTCTATAGTATTTTCAACAGTTTGCGAATTAATCTTATTATCAGTTACTCCGGTTATACTGTTTTGATTACAAAAAACACAATCATGAGGACATCCTTCATGAGGTACAAAAATAGGAATAATATAATGTAACTTATTCATAAATATCACCTAAATTTTCTAGTGCTTCTTTTGCAGCATTTTGCTCAGCTTCTTTCTTAGAGTATCCCTCGCCTACACCTTTCACTAAAGGAGATACTATAACTTCAGTAAAAAATTTTCTTCTGTGAGGTGGGCCTTCGAATCCAGATAGATTATATTCTATATTATATTCCCCGAATTTTTGAATAGTTTCTTGTAATTTTGTTTTATAATCTAATATTATTTCATCATTATCTGCTTTATCGATTAATTCTTGAAAGTTATCTATAATAAATCTCTTTGCACTCTCGTATCCTTGATCTAAATATATAGATGCAATTATAGCTTCTACACAGTCTGAAAGTATTGAGACCCTAGTTCTTCCTCCAGTCATTTCTTCACCTTTACTCATATTTATATATTCACCTATTTTCAATTTCATAGCCACATAGTGTAGGGAATTACCACAAACAATTAATGCTCTTTTTTTTGTTAAAAATCCTTCTGGTTTATCTTTATACTTATTATAAAGCAATTCCGATATGCATAACTGAAGAATAGAATCTCCGAGAAATTCTAATCTTTCATTTGATATAATGCTCTTATTTTCGTTTACAAAAGAACTATGAGTTAAAGCAGTATCTAGTAATTCTATATTATTAAACTTAACATTAAGTCTATTTTCTAGTTCATTAAGGATAACTTTTCTAGATTCTTTCATCAAAACATCTCCTATAATTATATAAATTTAAAGTCCCGTAGTAACGGGACTTTTATCAAATATTATTCCTCTATATGAGAACTTATATACTCCACTACATCTCCAACTTTAGTTGCCTTTTCTGCATCTTCATCTGGAATTTCTATATCAAACTCCTCTTCTAAAGCCATTATAAGTTCAACTACATCTAGTGAATCTGCTCCTAAATCATCTACAAATAATGAATCCATAGTTATTGTATTCTCATCAAGACCAAGTTGGTCTGCTATAATTTTTTTTACCCTTTCAAAAACCACCACTTTCACCTCCAATACAAATTCTACAATATGATAATATTACATAACTTATACATCGTCAATAACATAATACTATTTTTCCAACTTCCTTATACCATTTTTTCTTCAATATGTACCTTTATCTTTTCAATCACTTTGTTATCATAAAATATTATAGCCTGTTTTATAGCGTTTTTAAAAGCCTTGCTATCTGAACTTCCATGAGCCTTTATACATATACCATCTACACCAAGAAAAGCTGCTCCTCCGTATTCCTTGTAATCAAAATCTCTTTTAAACTTCACAAATACTGGTTTAAGCAACATCCCACCTAACTTAGTTCTAAAAGACGCCATTATATCTTCTTTTAGTTTAGTAAATATTGTTCCAGCCACTCCCTCATACATCTTTAACACTGTATTTCCAACAAACCCGTCGCATACTAGAACATTAACTTTCCCTTCAGGAATTTCTCTTGGCTCTACATTTCCCACAAAATTAAAACTACATTCCTTTAATAATTTATATGCTTCTTTTGTAAGCTCATTTCCTTTTTCTTCTTCACTGCCAATATTAATCAATCCTATAGTAGGTTCTTTAATATTTAAAATATTTTTAAAATAAACTTCACCCATTTGAGCAAATTGAACTAAGTTGATAGGCTTGCATTCAGCATTAGCACCGCAATCGATTATCATAAAAGGACCATTTTTGCCTGGCATTATAGGAGCTAAAGCTGGTCTATTTATTCCTTTTATTCTTCCTATAACTAAAGTTGCTCCTGCTAAAAATGCTCCTGTACTTCCTGCCGATATAACAGCATCAGCTTCTTTATTTTTAACTAATTCTAGAGCTTTATATATACTAGAATTTTTTTTACGTCTTATAGCCATTACAGGATGTTCATTATTGCTGATTATCTCTCTAGCATCTAGCATAGTTATTTTTTGCTTATTATATTCATACTTAGATAATTCTTGGCTTATCAAATCTTTGGGACCTGTAATTACTATATCTATGTTTTTATACTCTTTAACAGCCTCTACACACCCTTCTATGACTGCATGAGGTGAATAGTCTCCTCCCATTCCATCCACAGCTATCTTCATACTCTTTCCCTCTCTTTTAAATTAAGATTAAATTCATTTAAATTCAAAAAAAGAAAGTCGTATGACTTTCTTTTTGCTATTTTTCAATTGAAACTATTTCTTTACCATCATAGTATCCACATTCTTTACATACTCTATGAGCAAGCTTCATTTCATGGCATTGTGGACATTCAACAATTCCAGGTAGGCCTAACTTAAAAGTTTGAGCTCTTCTTGAATCTCTTCTAGCTTTTGATGTTTTTCTTTTTGGATGTGCCATCTGTTTTCACCTCCTTAGTTATTTGAGAAAAAGTCTCTCAACTTTGCAAGTCTTGGATCAACATCATCCTTTTTACAATTGCATTTAGAATGATTTAAGTTTGTGCCACATACCGAACATAAACCCTTACATTCTTCACTGCAAAGTTTTTTCATTGGTAGTGACAAAATGATATTAGTTTCAATGACTGGCGAAAAATCAACCTTATCATTATTTATAATGATAATATCATCATCTTTATTATGATTAAACTTAGAAAACTTCTCATGAATTTCAACTTGTATGTACTTGTCAAAATTCTCGAGACATCTGGAACACACAAGATTTAATGTAGTACTCATTGTTCCATCAAAATTTATTATATCACCTGTTAATGTAAAAGTTCCATTTATATTAACAGGTTCTACAAAAACAATTTTTTCATCTTCAAATGTAATATTATTGCCTTCAAAAGATACATCGATTTCTTTTCGCGTATGTCTCTTACCTGTTAAATCAGAAATATCTAATAGCATAATACACCTCAATTATTATAAATGGGCTAACAAATACCTACAAAATTGTAGAATTCATTAGCCACAACCTATTATATAAACATGCTAATAAAAAGTCAAGTATTTTATTATAGCTTTGCTATTTTATGCTTGTTTTTCAACTATTTCTTTAGTATCTTTCGCTATCATTAATTCTTCATTTGTTGGTATAACTAATAGTTTAACCTTAGAATCATCTGTACTTATTATTGAAGCTTTTCCTCTTACATTGTTCTTTTCTTTGTCTATTTTAGTATCTAAGAAACCTAGAGCATTTGCTATTTCTTCTCTAGTTTCAATTCCATTTTCTCCAAGTCCAGCTGTAAATACTACAGCATCAACTCCACCCATTACAGCAGTATATGCTCCGATATATTGAACAACTTTATATTTAAATATATCTAAAGCTAATTTTGCTCTTTCGTTTCCTTCAGCTGCAGCAGCTTCAATATCTCTAAAATCACTGCTTACTCCTGATATTCCTAAGACTCCAGATTTTTTATTCATTAAGTTATCAACTTCATCTAATGAAAGATTTAATTCTTTCATCAAGAAAGTAACTATTGCAGGGTCTATATCACCACATCTTGTTCCCATTGTCAAACCAGCAAGTGGAGTAAATCCCATAGTTGTATCTATACACTTTCCATTTTTAACAGCAGCTAAACTAGCCCCATTTCCTAAATGGCAAGTTATAATTCTTAGATCCTTAATATCTTTTTCTAACATATCAGCAGCAACTCTAGATACATATTTATGAGATGTTCCATGGAATCCATACTTTCTTACACCATGGCTCTTATATAATTCATATGGTAATGAATACATATAAGCATGCTCAGGTAATGTCTGATGAAATGCTGTATCAAATACTGCAACCATAGGAGTATTTGGCATTAATTCTTTGCATGCATTGATTCCTATTATGTTTGGTGGATTATGTAAAGGTGCAAGTTTTACAAAGTCATCTAAAGCTTTCATAACATCCTCATCTATAAGAACAGATTCTGCATATTTTTCTCCGCCATGAACAACTCTGTGACCTACAGCAGATATTTCAGACATATCACTTATTACACCATGTTCTTTATCGATTAAAGCATTAAGTACTAATTCAATTGCCTTTTTATGATCCTTCATTGGCTCTTCAATAACATATTTGTTTCCATTGACTTTATGTGTCAAAACAGATCCTTCTATACCTATTCTTTCTACTAGACCTTGTGCTAAAGGTTGTTCAGTAGTCATATCAATAAGTTGGTATTTTAAAGATGAACTTCCACAGTTTATTACTAGTATTTTCATGAATCTTCCTCCTAATTAAAATCCTCTATATTTTAATTTATCTATGTTATAGATAAAATTTAATTCATTTATATTATTGGGCTTGAACAGCAGTTATAGCTACAACGTTTACTATATCTTCTGCACTGCATCCTCTTGATAAATCATTTATAGGTTTTGCAAATCCTTGGCAAATAGGACCTGTAGCATGAGCTTTTGCAAACCTTTGTACTAACTTATATCCTATATTTCCAGCTTGTAAATCTGGGAATACCAATACATTTGCTTTTCCTGCTACTGGACTATTTGGAGCTTTTAAATCTGCTACTTCTTTAACTAAAGCAGCATCTAATTGTAATTCTCCATCTATTGCTAAATCTGGTCTTTCTGCTTTTGCAATTTCAGTTGCTTTTCTTACTTTATCAACAAGTTCATGATCTGCACTTCCCATAGTTGAAAATGAAAGCATAGCAACTCTAGGCTCTATTCCACATAATTTTTTAGCTGATTCTGCTGTTGAAATAGCTATTGAAGCTAATTGCTCAGCCGTTGGGTTAGGATTTACTGCGCAGTCAGCAAATAAAAGCAATCCGTCTTCGCCATATTCAGAATTAGGAACTTGCATTACAAAAGTACCAGATACTATTGATATATTTGGTGCTGTTTTTACAATTTGTAATCCTGGCCTCAATAAGTCTCCTGTTGTATGTATAGCACCTGATACCATACCATCTGCATCCCCTACTTTAACCATAACAGTTCCAAAGTATAAAGGATCCTTAACTATCTTTAATGCCTTTTCTTCTGTCATTCCTTTATGTTTTCTTAATTCATATAATTCTTTAGCATATAATAATGTTTTATCAGATGTCTCTGGATCAACTATCTTTACTCCTTCAATATTTGAATTTAATTCTTTTGCTCTTTTTCTTATTTTTTCTTCATTTCCTACTAAAATTAATTTTGCAAGAGAATTATCATTTATTTTTCCAGCAGCAACAAGATTTCTATCTTCTTCTCCTTCTGGAAGAACAATTGTTTTTAAATCTTGTTTTGCTAAATCCCACATTTTTTCTATAAATCCCATTTATAATTTCTCCTTTCGATTTTCATAAACAAATATATTTAAGCTATATAATATACCCTACATAATAATATACACCGATTTTGATATGATTTTCAATAAAAAATAAAGTTTTTTTATTGTTGTTTATTATTTTTGTTTTATTTTGTAGCATTTTACATTAATTCATATATAATTTTAATATAAATGTCTAAAAATATATTAAGAGGTGATTAAATGAACTTAACAGCAATCATAGCAGAGTATAATCCACTACATATGGGACACTTATATCATATAGAATCTGCTAAAAATTTAACCAATTGTGATGGAATCATTTGCGTAATGAGCGGCAATTTTACCCAAAGGGGAATTCCTTCTATTATTTCTAAATGGGATAGAGCAAAAACTGCACTAAACTGTGGGGTAGATTTAGTTATAGAACTTCCTCTTATATACAGTTTATCTTCAGCAGAATTTTTTGCATTCGGTGCAGTAAGTTTGCTTAACAACTTAGGAATTGTAAATAATTTGTGTTTTGGCAGCGAAAGCGGAAATATAAAATCAATATATAAAATAGCCTCAGTATTATATGAAGAACCTGAAATTTTCAAAGACTATTTAAAATCTTATTTGAACAAAGGACTTTCTTACCCTGCTGCTAGAAGTAAAGCTCTATCTCATATTTTCAAAAAAGATTTGGATATAATAGAAACTTTAAAACATCCTAATAATATCCTAGCTATAGAATATTGCAAAAGCTTAATAAAGCTAGATAGTGCTATAGTTCCGTATACTATTAAAAGAATTGGCTCATCCTATAATAATATAAATTTAGAAAAACAATTTTCAAGCGCTACATCAATACGCAATCATCTTAAAAATAAAGGAAACATTGAGCTTCTTATGAATACATTGCCTTCATCTTCCTACAATATATTATACACAAATTATAATAATAAAAACTTAGCATTTGAAGAATCTATTTTTAATTATATTAAATATAAAGCTCTTACCTCGAAAAATAACCTTGAAAATTTACCAGATGTTTCAGAGGGAATTCATAATAAGTTATACTCAGCTCTATCTTCGTCTAGTTCATATGAAGAATTAATTAATACTGTAAAAAGCAAAAGATATACATATAGCCGTATTAGCCGAATACTGTGTCAATATTTTATAGGATTAGAAGAATATAATACTGCTGAATTAAGAAAATTACCAGCTCAATATGCCAGAATTCTTGGATTTAATAATCGTGGAAGAGAAATATTGCGAGAAATTAAGAGAACTGCTTCTATCCCTATATATACTAAACTTCCAAAAAACTTGAATACCATGCTTCAAATAGATGTACAGGGAACTAAAGCCTATAGTATTATTAATAAATCTATATCTTTTAATAGCGATTTTACAATCTCCCCTATTCGATTATTTTAGAAGTAATATTAATGACCTACTCTAAAATATAATTATATTAGCTTTTAGTATTAAAATTCTAAAAGCTAATTAATACTTTCGAGGGGATATATATGATTATAATTTTTTGTTTGCTACTAATTTTGTTTCTAATAGTGTTTTTCATATTTGACCTTATTAAAAGTACAGAAGTCAGTCTAACTAAAAACCTTATAGCAACTTCCATTTGTACAGTTTTTATACTAGGTATTATATTTAATCCTAAAATATGTTTAAATTCAGCTTTAGAAGGAAGTAAATTATTTATTACATCAGTATTTGTATCTGTATTTCCGTTCTTAGTACTAATTAACATGATATTATCTTATGATGGTATTAATATTTATTCTAAACTTTTAGGTAACATATTATGTAAGCCTCTTAGGCTTCCCAAAAATTGTTCTGTAGTCATAATTATAAGTATGTTATGCGGATATCCCTTAGGTGCTAAATATGCCTCAGATTTGTACGAAAAAAGAATTATAGATTTTCAAACTTGTGAAAGACTTATTAATATAGCATCTAATCCTAGCCCTCTTTTTATTCTTGGTGCTGTAGGAACATCTATGCTTAATAATTCATCTATAGGATTTCTACTTTTAATATCTTGTTACTTATCTTGTATTGTAATGGCTATAATTATACCTCCTAATAATTCTTTATATCGAGCTTATAAAGAAAAAAAAGAATCCTACAATCCTGCTTATATACATACTCCAAATTCTTTAGGAGATATTCTCAAAACTAGTGTAGACAATGCCTTAAAAACTTCATTTTCTATAGGAGGATTTATTATTTTCTTTTCAGTTTTAACAGCCATAATAAAAAACAATATCCTATTCGATATTGTTTTTAAAAAACTTTCCTTAATTTTTAATTATAAAAAAGAAATATTTCAAAGTTTTTTTCTAGGATTATTAGAGATGACAAATGGATGCAGTCTAATTTCAAAATTAGATATAGACAGTATATATAAAATTATTATTATAAGTTTTCTATTAGGCTTCAGTGGTTTGTCTATAATTTCTCAAACTTTTTCCGTTACATATAAAACTAATATTTCTGCTAAAAAATATATTAAAAGAAAACTTATACAAGGCATTATATGTAGCATATTATCTTTTCTATTATATACCTTGAATATATTTAAATTATCAATATCAACTTCTGTTTTAAACAATCTTACATATAATAATGTTAATTTAATTGCTATATTTGCTATCCAAATTATACTTTTATTACTTCCTATTTTTATATCAAAACTAATTAATCTATTTCACCGTATCTCTTAATTCTTTAATGTTTTCTCTTATAGTATTAGTTATAGATGATGTACTAGCTTCTAAGTTTTTTATATACTCCTCTGTTCTTTGCTTAATACTTAGAAGCATTTGTTCACTTTTTATACTTATTTCTTTTTCTAGTTCACACAGTATTTCATCTGCATACTCTCTTGCACCTATTCTTATAATTTTAGAATCTTTCTTGGCTGAAGCAATTATTTCTTTTGCTCTAATTTCCGCTTCTTTTGTTATACTATGTTTTTCTATTTCCTTTTTCAATATTTCATAGCTGTCTATTTTTATTTGTTCAGCTTGAGCATAAGCATCTTTTAAAATTCTTTCTTTTTCGTTACATATCCACTGAGCTTTTTTAAACTCATCCGGCAAATAGTTTATAATTTGTTCAATGATATCTATAATCTCTTTTCTATCTACCACTATTTTCCCAACTATAGGCAAACTATGCGATGTTTCTATTATTTCTTGAAGATACTCTAATAACTTTATAACCTCCATATTGTTCATCATCCTACTTTTTATTAATTTTGTCCACAATATCATTTACTATTTCACTTGGAACTAGATCTTCTATACATCCTCCAAACATCACTACTTGCTTTATAGAGGATGAACTTAGATATGAATATTTAGCATTAGTCATCATAAAACAAGTTTCTATGGATGCATCTAATTTTTTATTCATAAGTGCCATTTGAAATTCATATTCAAAGTCAGAGACCGCTCTTAATCCTTTTACTATAACTTGAGCATTTTTTTCTTTCATATAATTTACAAGAAGTCCATAAAAGCTTTCAACCTTTACATTTTTTATATTTTTAGTAACTCTTTTTATTAACTCTACTCTTTCTTCTATAGTAAAAAGTCCTTTTTTATCCGGGTTTATTAATACTGCTACGATTACTTCATCAAATATTTTAGCAGCCCTTTCTATTATATCCAAATGTCCATTAGTAATTGGGTCAAAGCTTCCTGGGTATACTGCTATTTTCATTTTATTCCTCCCTATACTTATAAAAACAAACAGTAGTCTTTCCGTATTTTCTATAATCCACTATTCTAATTTTTTCATCACCTTCATATATTTTTTCAGAAGAGTCTATCTTAGTAACTATTAGACCATCTTTATGCAAAAGTGATTCTTCCTGTACTATTTTTATTGCTGGAGGAATCATTTCTTTAGCATAAGGTGGATCTATAAATATCAAATCAAATATTTTTTTCTTTTTTCCTAAATCTTTTAACACCATATATGAATCTTTATTTAAACACATACATTTATCTTCAAATCTTAAGTTTTTCACATTTTCTTTTAATCTTTTGAATGTAGTTGGGTGTTTATCAACTAGGTAGCATTCCTTTGCTCCCCTGCTTACAGCCTCTAATCCTAGACTCCCTGTTCCTGCAAATACATCTATAACAACTGCATCTTCAATTCTATTTTGTATTATATTAAATATATTTTCTTTAACTCTATCTAAAGTTGGTCTTGTCTGCATACCATCTGGTGGTAAAAGTTTTTTACCTTTAGCTATTCCCGCAATGATTCTCATTTTTATCCTCCCTTATGAATGGATACATCCAGTCTTATTTCATATTTTAACATATATCAATTTATTGCACAAAAATATTTTATAAATTAATTGAAACAAATATATTTAGAAGTATTTTCAAGTCTCTTTAAAATTTGATTTTTTATAAATATGTCTTCTTCTTTATTACTATTAATTAATACTTTTGCTTCATAATTAGCATATCTAAGTAAATCAGAATCTTCTATAAGATTAGCTATAATTAACCCATCATCCCCATGTTGATTTAATCCAAAAATTTCTCCAGTTCCACGTAATTTTAAATCTTGTTCTGCTATAAAAAATCCATCATTGCTACTGGTGATGATTTCCATTCTCTTTTTTGAAATTTCACTTTTTAAATCACTTATTAAAATACAATATGATTTTTTATTTCCTCTTCCTACTCTTCCCCTTAACTGGTGAAGCTGAGAAAGTCCAAACCTTTCCGCATTTTCAATTATCATAATCGTTGCATTAGGTACATTTACTCCAACTTCTATAACGGTAGTAGAGATTAAAGCTTTTATATCTCCATTCTTAAACTTTTCCATAACTTCGTCTTTTAACTTAGTTGTCATTTTACCATGAAGTATTTCTATGTTTATATCCTTAAAATAACTCTTTTTTAGCTCTTCATATAGTTTCTCTACTGATGTAATTTTTATTTTTTTATTTTCTTCGACTAGTGGACATACTATATATACTTGAGCTCCTTTCTGTATTTCACTTAGAGCAAAATTGTAGACTCTTTTTTTCTGACTTTTATCTACATAAAAAGTGTCTACTTTTTTTCTACCTGGAGGTAATTCATCTATAGTTGATACATCTAAATCACCATATATTGATAATGCTAAGGTTCGTGGTATTGGAGTTGCTGACATAACAAGTACATCTATATTTCTATTTTTATTACATAAAGTAGTCCTTTGCCTTACTCCGAATCTATGTTGTTCATCCGTAACAACCATACCTAAGTTACTAAACTCTACATCATCTTCTAATAATGCATGTGTCCCTATTATTATATCAATCCTTCCTAATTTTAAATCTTCCTTTATCATCTTTTTATTTTTGTCAGTAGTACTTCCGCATAATAAAGCAATATTTAAATTAAAGTCTTTAAATACCTTTTTTGCTTCCTCGTAATGTTGATTAGCTAATATTTCTGTTGGAGCCATAAGAACTCCTTGATATCCGTTTTTGACTACATTAAAAAGAGCTATTAAAGCGATTATAGTTTTGCCACTTCCAACATCTCCTTGAACTAATCTGTTCATAGGTCTATCTTTTTTTTCATCTATAAGAATTTCTCTAATTACTCTACTCTGAGCGGAAGTTAAAGTAAAAGGCAATTTCTCTTTTAATAATTTTAGTTCTGGGGCTATAGAAAAACTTATTCCGCTACTATTCCTATATTCCTTTATCATAAGCAATTTTAAAGAATAAGTAAAAAGTTCTTGAAACTTTAATCTTCTTATGGCCTTTTTTAGGAATTCTTCTTTTTTAGGATTATGTATATTTCTAATTGCTTCATCTAAGGAACATAAATTATACTTTTTTATAATTTGACTAGGAAGATTTTCTTTTATTTCTATAGTATTTAATACGCTCGATATAGCCTTGACAAAAAAATTATTAGTAAGACTTCCTTTCAGAGAATATTTAGGCTCAATTGAACGACTAATACTTTTAGGATCAACTATTACTGGATTTACTAAAATTTTTTTATTTTTATATAATTCAACATTACCAGATAAAAGGTAATCTCGTCCAAGTTTAAATTTACTTTTCATATAAACTTGATTAAACCACTTGCACTCAAAAATTGATTTATTATTTCTAAAAACTATAGTAGAAATTATCATATTTTTTTTAATCTGAATATCTTTATTAATTTTAATTGCTGTAGCTCTTATTGCAATTTTTTTATTATCTACAACTTCTTCAATATCATTACAATAGGTAATTTGGTCATAATCCCTAGGAAAATATAATATCAGATCTAATATTGTATATATTCCGCATTTATTTAAAGTTTCTTTAGTTTTTGGTCCTACACCCTTTAAAATGCTTATATCATCATTAATGTGCATACATCTCTCTCCTAAAATCCTGCAATAAAAAAAGCCCTAGGGCTTTTTTTATTCAGCAGATACAATAAAATAGTATAAAGGTTGGCCTCCACTATAAAATTGTATATCTATATCCGGATATTTGTCTTCTAATATGTTTATAAATTCTTCAACCTTATCTTCATCACAATCTTTTCCATAAAATATTGTAATAAGTTCTGTATCTTCATTAACCATATTAGAAAGCAATTTGTTGCAAACCTCATAAATGTCTTTTCCTACTTCACTTATTTTGCCATCTATTAATCCTAATATATTTCCTTCTTTTATAACCTTACCTTCCACTTCTGTATCTCTTACAGCATATGTTACAGACCCTGAAACAACATTTGATATTGCTTCATTCATAATCGCTATATTTTGTTCAATACTATTATCTCCATTAAATAAAGTTATAGCTGTTATTCCCTGTGGAATTGTTTTTGTAGGTATTACTATAACATTCTTTTCTGAAAGTTCAGCTGCTTGTTGGGCAGCCATAAATATATTTTTATTATTTGGTAATACAAATATATTTTTAGCATTTAATGAATTTATACATTCTAAAATATCTTGAGTGCTAGGATTCATAGTTTGACCGCCCTCAATTACAGAATCTACTCCTAAATCCTCAAAAATTCTTTTTAAACCTTCTCCCATTGATACAGATATAAAAGCATATTCTTTTTCTGGTCTACTTTCTTCTTTTATGTCATCTTCTTCTCCAATTTGAGTTGGTGCGTATTCTAATTCAAGAATTTGTCTGTGCTGTTCTCTCATATTATCTATTTTAATTTTAGATAGCTCTCCCAATTTTACAGCTTGAGATAATATCCAACCTGGATCATTTGTATGAATATGAACCTTTATAATATCATCTACTCCTACAACTATCATTGAATCTCCCATAGGATTAAATAATTTTTTTAAATCTTGGACCTTATCTGAAGCATTCTTAGTTAAAATGAAAAATTCTGTACAATATCCGTATTTGATATCCTTAGCATCTATAGTAGATTGTACTGATTTAGTAATTTTCTCTACAGATTCCTCCACATTCTCAACTTCGGCCTCTATATGTTCACTCAAGGCTTTATGCATTCCTTGTAGTATGATTAACAATCCCATACCACCTGCATCAACTACTTTGGCCTCTTTTAAAGTAGGAAGCATGTCTGGAGTTTTATTAAGAATATTTTCACTATGTTTGCATACTTTTTCTAGCAGTTTTATAATATCAGTTTCATTTGAATTCATTGCACTTTCAGCAGCAGCCCTTATTATAGTTAATATAGTCCCCTCAGTTGGGCGCATAACTGCTTTATATGCAGAATTTGAACCTTCAGCTATGCTTTTTGCAAATTCTATAGCATCAACTTCATCTTTTCCTTCTAATCCTTTAGCTATTCCTCTAAAAATTTGAGAAAGAATTACCCCCGAATTTCCTCTAGCTCCCATTAGGGCACCTCTTGCTATACGTCTAGCCACCTCAGAAATAGATTTTTCCTTAATATTCTCTACCTCTGATACAGCACTTTTAAGAGTCATAGACATGTTTGTGCCTGTATCTCCATCCGGAACAGGAAATACATTTAAAGAATTTACAAATTCTTTCTTTTCTTGAAGATTATTCGATGCGGTAATGACCATATTACGCATATCATACCCATCTATTTTAAAACATTCCAATTTAAGTACCTCCTTAGATTCTCACGCCTTGAACATTTACTGTTATACTAGCTACTTTTAATTCTGTATAGTTTTCTACATTATATCTTATTTTTTGTATTACATTATTTGCTATAACAGAAATCTTAGTACCATATTGAACTATAATATATAATTCTATATTCAACTTATTATATTTGCTATTAATTTTAACTCCTCTACTTAGACTTTCTCCTCTAATTAATTCCCAAAGTCCATCCTTAGCATTTCTGGAAGCCATTCCTACTACTCCATAGCATTCCATAGTTGAAACTCCAACTATATTAGCCAATGCTTCCTCAGAGTAATTTATACTACCACATTCATTGGTAATTGCTAGCATACTTATTCCTCCTTAATGACTATACATAATATTTATTTTATAATATATAATTAATATAATCAAGAAAATTAATGATACAAATACTAATTCTTACTATTGACATTATATTTTACTTGCCAATACCATGTCATTATGCTAAAATATAATACGTTCTATCGTATGGAATTATTATCTTCAATTTTAGGAGGTGTTATTAGATGGCAAAAAGATGTGAAATATGTGGAAAAGGCGTTATATCTGGTGTTCAATATAGCCATTCTCATCGTCAATCAAAGAGAAAATGGTCTCCAAATATAAAAAGTGTTAAAGCTATAGTTAGCGGAGCACCTAAAAAAATAAATGTTTGTACTAGATGTCTTCGTTCTGGAAAAGTTCAACGTGCTATATAAGGTAAAAAAATGCAATTGAAAAATCAATTGCATTTTATTTTTTAGCTTTTTTTAAAAATCCTTATAATTTTTGATATTACTCTAGGTACTTTTATTGCTATTATTCTCATAGTGACCTCCTTATTAATAGCTGTCAACTATATAATCCCATATCCATTATATTCTTAATGCCTTTTATCCGTTACAAAAGCATGTATAAATTTCGAACTTTCTACTAATCTTTTGAACATATAAGTATTAAAATACCATTATTAAATTCTATAGATATTTCTTCCCTTGAAAACTCATTGGATATTCCAAGTGAACTTCCAATCTCCAGCTTATAATCACATAATGGATATTTAGCACCATATATACTTAAATCTTCTATGGTTTCACAATATGGAATCAATGAAAATGTATCTCCTATATTTCCCTTTAATTTTATAGGCTTATCAATTAATCTTATTATATTATTTTCATCTTTTATAATAGAGTTAACTCCTAATTTCATACATTTTAGTAATATACCTATGTTCCCTAATATGTGATCTATCCTACTTCCAGTTGCCCCTAATATAGTTATCTCTCTAGCTCCTAATTCAATAGCCTTATCTACAGCTGCCTCTGTATCTGTAAAATCTTTCTCTCTTGGATATTTTATTATATTAATGTTTTTTTTCACAAAAAAGTCTAAAGCATCATGATTTATAGAATCTAAATCCCCCACTATAATGTTAGGAGAAATATTATATTCATATAAACAATTCGCTCCACTATCAGCACATATTAAGCAAGAACTGCCTTTTAGTTCTTGCTTAACAATATCATATGAAGGGGCTTTTCCGCCTGATACTATAACTACTTTCATATCAAAAACCTTCTTTTAAGTCTCTTATATTTTTTTCTATATTACCGTTCTTAAATACGGCAGAGCCAGCAACAATTACATTTGCCCCACATTCTACTATCTTTTTTATGTTTTCTATTCCAACTCCACCATCAACTTCTATTAAAAGATCTTTATTATATGTGTTTGATAAATTTTTGACCTCTTTTATTTTGTCTCCACAGTATTCTATATATTTTTGTCCTCCAAACCCTGGATTAACAGACATTATTAATACCATGTCAACTTCACTTATTATATGCTTTATACTGCTTACGGGAGTAGCAGGATTAAGTGCTATACCTGCTTTGATGCCAAAGCTTTTTATATAGTTTATAGTTCTATCTAAATGTTTATCAGCTTCATAATGTATTGTTATTATATCCGCTCCTACTTTTACAAAGTTTTCTACATATCTAGCTGGCTCTTCAATCATTAGATGTACATCAAAAGGCAAATTAGTGATTGGTCTTATACTTTTTATTACAGGTATACCAAAAGATATATTAGGAACAAACATACCATCCATGACATCTATGTGTATTAAATCAGCACCGTATTTTTCTAATTCTTTTACTTCTTCTCCCAATCTCGCAAAATTTGCTGATAATATAGACGGCGATATCTTTATCATTTATTTATTCCTCCTTTAGTAACTTTTTCTAATGTCTTTAAGTAAAATGTATATCTATTTAAATTGATTTTTCCTTCATCCACTGCACTTTTTACTTCACATTGAGGCTCTTTATAATGTAAGCAACTGTTAAATTTACACTCTTGCCTATATTCGAAAAACTCAGGAAAATACTCTTGAATTTCTTCCTTATTATCAAACTTTAATTCCAATGTGGAAAATCCCGGTGTATCGACTACAAATCCTCCGTATGCTTCTACTAGCTCACTATGTCTAGTTGTATGTTTTCCTCTTTTTAGTTTATCGCTGATATTTCCAATCTTCATTACTTCTCTGCCCGTTATACCGTTTAATATAGTAGATTTTCCTACTCCTGAAGGACCACAAAAAACAGTAACATTTTCTTTTAGCTTTTCTTTTAGCTTATCTAATCCTATTTTGTTCTTAGCATTTAAAAATATATATTCATATCCAGCACTATCTACCATTTTAACAGCTTCATGTTCTCTATAATTATCTGTTAAATCAATCTTATTAAAACAAACTATAGATTTTATATTTTTCACCTCACACTGCAACAAGAACTTATTTAGAAGCTCTAAATTTATATCAGGATTTTTAAGTGCAAATACTATAAAAGCCTGAGATATATTAGCAACTGCTGGCCTTATAAGCTCATTTTTTCTTTCTTTTATCTCTTCGATAGCTCCATTATTATTTTTAACAGTAATTATCACAGAATCTCCTACCATTGGAGTTAGCCTTTTATTTCTAAACTTTCCTCTAGCTTTACACTCATATACGCCATTGTCTGTTTTTACATAATAAAATCCGCCTATACCTTTAATAATTATTCCTTCCATATTTCCTCCTACAAATGCTTATCATGGATTTGGCTCACTTGTTAGAGTTATCACTGTTCCTTCCTTTACTTCCATCCCTGGTGCTTTATCTTGTGATGTTATTATAAAGTCATCTCTACCCTTGACCTTTATTATCAAGTTATTTTCAGCAGCCAAGTTTCTTGCTTGTCTTACAGTCTTATTAACAAAGTTTGGTACTATTGTCATAGCTTTATCTCCATATACATAATAGCTTACGTCCACTGCTGTATTTTCTGGTACCTTTTTACCTGACTTAATACTTTGAGCAGTAACTATACCATCTAAAGATTTATCTAATGTATTAATTTTAGTAATGTTTCCTAATCTCAAATTTGCATCTTTTAATAATTGTTGAGCTTCATCTAAATTTTTATTTATTAAATTAGGCACAACTGTAATCTTCTTATTTGGTCCCTTACTTACAACTAAGTCAACAGTCGTATTTTCACCTATTACGGTTTCAGGCTTAGGATATTGATCACAGACTTTTCCTTCATCAATAGTATCACTATATGTATAAGATACTTTTCCCAAATTTAAATTATATATTTTTAAATATTCTTTTGCAGCTTCTAATTCTATTTCTATAAGATTTGGTACAGTAGCTACTTTAGGGCCAGAACTTATTATTGCTCTAACCTCATCTTTTTCACTTAAATCCATTTCTGTACCTGGCGATGGATAACATTCAATTACAACTCCTGCAGGTTTATCACTGCTTTGGGTTGTAGTTACAAATTTTAATCCTTGCTCTTCAACCAAACTTTGCGCTTTCTCTTTGCTTAATCCAATTATATTGGGTACTACAGCCTTTCCTGTTTTATGTCCATCGAACTCTTTATTTAGAATAACAAAGGCTGATATAAATCCAATTATAATAACCCCTAATGCAATTAAGCTAGTTATCTTTTTTTTATTTTTCACTTTATTTTTTATTCTATTTTTACTTCTATTATTATTACCTTCATCTTCCTCGATATAATTATCTATACCGTTTGTATAATTTATATCACCTATATCATCTTCTTCATGCTCATACTGATATTGATTCTCATCCACATCTTTTTCTTTAACTTCATCATATCCAGTTATAGGCTTCATAATTTTAGTATATTCATTTTCGAAATTATTCATAATAATATCAACATCTGGATTTTGTTTGATTTTTTGTAAATCCATTAACATCTCATGCGCACTTTGATATCTTTTATACTGTTCCTTTTCTATTGCTTTAAGTATTATTTTATTTAAACTTTCAGGAATATTAGAGTTCACTTCAATAGGAGGCACAACTTGTTCTTGTATATGTTTTAAGGCAACAGATACCGGACTATCTCCATCATAAGGAAGCTTTCCCGTAACCATTTCGTACAATATAATACCTAAAGAATATATATCTGTCCTGCAATCTACAAAATTTCCTTTGGCTTGCTCCGGCGAAAAATAATGAGCTGATCCTATTATCCTATCAGAGTTTGTTATAGTTACTGAAGATGTAGCTTTTGCAATACCAAAGTCAGTTACTTTTACCACACCTTCTTTGGTTACCAATATGTTATGTGGTTTTACATCCCTATGTATAATATTGTTGTTATGAGCGCATTCTAAAGCTTTAGCAATTTGAATAGCAATAATAATTGCATCATTATATTTTAAAACCTTTTGTTCATTGATGATTTGTTTTAAAGTTTTTCCGTCTATATACTCCATCACAATATAATTAATACCATCTTGAGAACCTACATCATAAATACTAACAATATTGCTATGAGATAAACTCGCAGCAGCTGCAGCTTCTTGTTCAAACTTATTAACAAACTCAATATTATCCGAATACTGAGACTTTAATATTTTTACTGCTACAAATCTATTTAATAGATGACATTTGGCCTTATATACTTCTGCCATGCCACCTTCTCCAATCTTCTCCATTAATTCATATCTATTACCTAGAATGGTCCCCGTCATTTTTGCACTCTCCTCCAAATACAATAACTGAAATATTATCTCTTCCACCTTTATTTTTACACAAATCAACTAAAAGCTTACATGCTTCCTCATTATTATTTTTTATCACTATATCAAACATTTCTTTTGTACTAACCTCATTTGATAATCCATCTGTACATAGTAAAAACTTTAAAATTTTATCTGTCTTTATTCTAAAAATATCTATCTCTACATTTTCTTTAGTACCTAAAGCTCTTGTAATTATATTTTTATTAGGATGATTTAAAGCTTCCTGTTCTGTAATACTTCCCTCATCTACTAGTTCTTGTACTAAAGAGTGATCTTTTGTAATTTTCTTTATAGTATCAGCATATATAGCATAGCAGCTACTGTCACCCACATTAGCAATAATTGCTTCTTCTTCATCTATTAAGCATGCTGTAATGGTTGTCCCCATACCATTTAATCCACTGTTTTCTTTAGATTTAATATATATTTTTTCATTAGCATAGCTAATTGCTGACTTTAATAAAGCTTCCTTATCATCTATTTTATCTTCATTTTTTATATACTCTATACAAGATTCTACTGCAATTTTACTTGCTACATCTCCTGCATTATGGCCTCCCATACCATCAGCCACAATATAAAGTCTTATTTTATCATTTTCATAGTAATCAATATAATCTTCATTTATATCTCTTATGTTTCCCCTATCCGATATGTATCCTACCAGATATTCATCCGAACAAAATTTATTACCACCCATAAAAATATACCCTCCATCGCATACTATAAATAACATTAATTACTTTCCATATAGTTCTTTCTTAATTGACCACAAGCTGCATTAATATCTGAACCCATTTCTCTTCTTATTGTAGTTTCAATTCCACATCTTGTCAAAGTTTCTTTGAATGCATCTATATCTTTCATATTTGATTTTTTATAATCATTTTCTTTTATTTCATTTATAGGTATTAAATTCACATGGCATAAAAGTCCCTTTAATAGATTACATAATTCCTTAGCATGCTCTTTTTTATCATTAACTCCTTTTACAAGAGCATATTCAAATGTTATTCTTCTGTTAGTCTTAACAGAATAATATCTGCAAGCATCTACTATTTCATTTAAAGAGTATTTATTTGCTATTGGCATCATGGTTTTTCTTATATCATCACTTGGAGCATGCAAAGATATTGCTAAAGTTATTTGTAGTTCCTTATCCGCTAGTTCTTTTATTTTAGGAACTATTCCACAAGTTGATAATGTAATATGTCTTTGGCCTATATTTAGGCCTTCCTCAGAATTTATTAATTTAATGAACTTTATTACATTATCATAATTATCTAGAGGCTCTCCACTTCCCATTAGTACCACATTAGATATTCTTTCATTGATTTCTGACTGCGCTCTTAATATCTGTCCTGCTATTTCTCCATGGGTCAAATTTCTTACTATTCCTCCTATAGTAGACGCGCAAAACTTGCATCCCATTCTACATCCTACTTGAGTGGATACGCATATAGTATTTCCATATTTATATTTCATAATAACAGATTCAATAATATTTCCATCTCTATATTTAAAAAGGAATTTTTGAGTTCCATCAATATTGGATGTATACTTATTTACCGTTTGTGGAACTCCTATATAAAAATTGTCTTTTAATTTATTCTTGATATCTTTTGATATATTAGTCATATTATCAAAATCAAATATTCCTTTTTTATATATCCATTCAAATATCTGTTTTGCTCTAAACTTTCCTTCATTGTTTTCTTCCATCCATAACTTTAAATCTTCTAAACTAAAATCTAAAATATTTTTCATATTATTTGCACCTACCGAATTCTTTTAAGTTTAGTAATAAAAAATCCATCCATATATTTGTTTGGTAAGATAGTTACAGATCCGTTATCGTTATACACGATGTTTTCTCTCTCTCCGTAATATAATTTTTCTACTGAATATTGAGGAAACTCTTTTAGAAACCAGTTTATATTATTCTCATTTTCTTTTTTGTTTATTGTACAAGTGGAATATACCAGCGTTCCTCCAACCTTTACATACTTTGATGCATTCTTCATTATTTCCCTTTGCACTCTTATTATATCCTTAATTCCCTTTACCTGTTTAGTATATTTTATCTCAGGCTTTTTTCTTATTATGCCTAGCCCAGAACAAGGCACATCAATTAAAACTGCATCGGCTACATTTTCCAGGTTTTTATTAAATATGGTTGCATCCATTTGATCATAAGTTATGTTATTTATTCCGAGTCTTCTTGCATTTGCCTTTACTAGTGAAAGTTTATTTTCATGAATATCAAAAGCTCTTACAACTCCACTATCGTTCATTAACTCAGAAATATGAGTCGTTTTCCCTCCTGGAGCACTACACAAATCTAGAACCTCAAATCCTTCTTTAACATCCAAGGATGGCGCTACAAGCATAGCACTTTCATCTTGAACAGTTATTTTCCCTTCTTTAAACAAAGGATTCTCTTCTATATTTTTTCCTTTATTTATTATAATCGCTTCTGGTGATACATATCCCTCATCAATATCATAACCATATTTCTCAAGAGCTGAAAAAGCTTCATCATATGTGGTCTTTAAATTATTTACTCTTACAGTAACTGCTGGTTTTTCATTTAATCCTTTTAAAATCTTTTCAGTTATTGTAATTCCATACTGATCAATAAACATATTCACTAACCATTTATCAAAAGAGTAGTTAAAGCATAATGCCTCAACTACATTTTCTTTATTATAATAATATTTATCTAAATTTCTAAGATAATTTCTTAAAACCCCATTTACAAGTTGAGACGCTCCTACAGACTTATATTTTTTTGCTATTTCAACGGCTTCATTTACCGCTGCAAAATTAGGTATTTTATCTAAATATCTAATTTGATAAATAGCCGTTCTTAATATATTTAATACGTAAGTGTCTATACCTTTTGTTCCTTTTTTTAGATAATGTTCTAATATGACATCAATAGTATACTTATATTTAATAGTTCCATATACAATTTCAGTTATTAAAGATTTATCTTTATCTTCAAATTTAAACTTATTTAAAGTGTTTCTTAAAACTATGTTTGAATAAGCATTTTTAGTTAATACCTGTTCTACTATATCAACACATACTTTTCTACTTTTCTCCATAGATTTACTCCAATCCTAGTTATTCATCTCTACTTAAAGCTATAAGTCTTACTAGCTGCAATATAGCTGTAAGAGCAGCAGCTACATATGTCATAGCAGCAGCTGATAGTACACTTTTTGCTCCCTTTATTTCATCTCCATATAATATATTTCTTTGTTCCAATATACTTAAAGCCCTATTTGATGCGTTAAATTCCACTGGTAAAGTAACTAATTGAAAAATTACTACTGCTCCAAATAAAAGTATTCCTACATTAATCAAGTATCTTGATCCCATAAATAATCCAAATAAGAAAATTAGCCATGAAGCATTAGAGCTAAAATTAACCACTGGAACTATGGAGTTTCTTATTTGAAGAGGAGCATAGTGCCTTTGATGCTGAATTGCATGACCAGTTTCATGAGCTGCTACTCCTATAGATGCTACGGAAGTACCATTGTATACATCTCTTGACAGTCTCATAGTCCTGCTTCTTGGATCATAATGATCAGTTAGCCTTCCAGAAATTTGTTCAACAGGAACATCATAAAGACCTTCTGCATCTAATAGCATCCTTGCAACCTGAGCACCCGTATAACCATTTATACTTCTTACTCTAGAATATTTACTAAACGTAGAATTGACTTTCATCTGAGCCCACGCTGATACTATCAAAGCTGGAATAAGAATAATATACGTCCAATCATAAAAAAACATTCATATTCCTCCCTCACAACATAATATATAATATAATTATATCAAATCTAACTTAGAACAATGCCTTCTTCAATTGTATTTCCTTTTATATATTGTTCCACTTTTAATACTTTTTTACCTGGAAATTGAATTTCTTTTATTAACAATACACCCTCTCCACAAGCTACTTCTATTCCTTTATCAGAAACATAAATTATTGTTCCCGGAGCTTTTTCGCTTTTTTTATCTAAAACACTAGATTTATATATCTTCATAACTTGGCTTTCATAATTAGTGTAAGCTACAGGCCAAGGATTTAGTCCCCTTATTAAATTGTGAATTTCTCTTGAAGATAATTTCCAATCTATCCTAGCCATTTCTTTATTCAGCATAGATGCATAACAAGTTTCAGAGTCGTTTTGTTTCTCAGGCTTAATCTCTCCCTTATATACTCCTTTTATAGTTTCAACTAACAGTTTAGCCCCATCTTTCATTAAAATATCGTGAAGTTCACCAGCGGTCATATCTTCAGTTATTGTGACCTCCTGTTTTAACAGCATATCTCCAGTATCTAGTCCTACATCCATTAACATGGTAGTATTTCCGCTCTTTTTTTCTCCTTTTATAATAGCCCAGTTAATAGGGGCAGCTCCTCTGTATTTAGGAAGAAGAGAAGCATGAAGATTGATGCATGCATACTTTGGTATATCTATAACTTCCTTAGGTAAGATTTGACCATAAGCAACTACTATTATAAAGTCAGGTTTTATACTTCTTAGCTCTTCTATAATTTGTGGTTCTTTTTTCAACCTTTCTGGTTGATAAACCTTTATGTTATGTTTTAATGCCAATTCTTTTACAGGAGACATAGAAATTTTCTTGCCTCTTCCCTTTGGTTTATCTGGTTGAGTAAACACAGCCTCTACTTCAAAGTTATCAATAATAGCCTGAAGTGACGGAACTGCAAATTCTGGAGTTCCCATAAATACTATCTTCATATACTTATTCCTCCTCTTCTTTTATCACTTTATCAATGAATAATACACCATCTAAATGATCAACCTCATGACAAATAGCTCTTGCTAAAAGTTCTTCTCCAACTATTTCTATTTCTTCTCCATTTTCATTCAACGCTCTTGCTGTAACTCTAAAAGGTCTTTCAACTTTTCCTTGCTCTCCTGGTATACTTAAGCAACCTTCAAAATCTACTTGACTTCCCTCTTTTTTTATAATTTCTGGATTAATTAATACTATTGGGCCATCTCCTACATCTATTACAACTATTCTCTTTAAAATACCCACTTGAGGAGCAGCAAGACCTACTCCATCTGCAGCATACATTGTTTCTTTCATATCTTCTATTAATGTCAAAATTCTACTGTTTATATCATCAACCTTTTTGGATTTCTTTCTTAAAATTTCGTCTCCCTCAAGTCTTATATTTCTTAATGCCATTTATACCTCTCCTTTTTCAAATTAATATTTTTTAATGTTTTATAATAAGTTATTTGGATTAATATCTAAACTTATCCTTATATCACTATAACTATTTTGCAAACTCGTGTAAACTATATTTTTAATATTATCAGCTAAATCTATATCCAATTCTCCCTTTACTAATATTTGCCATCTATAATATTCTTTTATTTTTGATAATATACAAGGAGATGGCCCTAATATACTTATTTTATTATTGTTTTCCAATTTATTCTTTAATATTATACCAATTTTTTGTATACTTTTTATTAACAGTTCTTCATTTTTACTGCTAATATTAATAGATAATATTTTTGAAAATGGCGGATAATTCATATTATATCTTAGACCAATCTCTTCTTTAAAAAAGTTTTTATAATCATTTAAGGATGAATACTTTATGCTGTAATTATCCGGATTATAGGTTTGTACTATAACATTTCCTGCTTTTTTACCTCTCCCTGCTCTGCCTGCAACTTGAGTTATAAGCTGAAAAGTCTTCTCTCCAGCTCTAAAGTCTGGCAAATTTAGAGACAAATCCGCTGCTATAACTCCAACCAGAGTAACATTTTTAAAGTCTAATCCCTTAGTTATCATTTGAGTTCCAACTAATATATCCGCTTCACCATTTTTAAAAGTATTATATATATATTCATAAGAATTTTTCTTTCTTGTTGTATCAAAGTCCATTCTTAATACTTTTGCCTCTGGAAAACTGTATTTTATTTCTTCTTCAATTTTTTCTGTTCCAATCCCAAAATGCTTTACATACCTACTTCCGCACTTTGGACAAACTTTTTTTATCGGATATCTACGTCCACAATAATGACAGCTCAAATAATTTCCGCTGCTGTGATAAGTTAAAGATATATCGCAATTATCACATTGAAATACATATCCGCACTTTCTACAAGATATAAATGTTGAAAATCCCCTTCTATTTAAAAATAATATTATTTGTTCTTTATTACTTAAAGCTTTATTTATGCCATTATATAAGTCTCTACTAAATATAGATTTATTATTTTTTAACAATTCTTCTCTCATATCAACTATTTTTATAAATGGCAATTTAGCACCATCCGCTCTTTTTTCTAGAGTCAACAATTCTATTTCTCCATTCATACATCTATAATAAGTTTCAACAGATGGAGTAGCCGAACCTAATACTAACTTACAGTTTTCAATATTGCACTTAAGTTCTCCAATTTCTCTGGCATTATATTTAGGATCACTATCAGACTTATAACTTGATTCGTGCTCTTCATCTATTATTATTAACCCTAAATTGTCAAAGGGCAAGAATATAGCAGAGCGTGCTCCTATAGCAACTTTTACCTTTTTATTTTTCACTCTAAGCCATTCATCATATCTCTCACCATCAGAAAGTCTACTGTGAAAAACAGCAATATCATTTCCGAATCTTCCTTTAAATCTTTCTACCATCTGAGGTGTTAATGATATTTCAGGAACTAATATTATACATTCTTTATTTTTATTAATCATATGCTGTACCATATTCATGTAAACTTCAGTTTTTCCGCTTCCAGTAACTCCATGAATTAGGAATATGTTTTTTTTAGAATTTAGAATGGAGTTTACCACAGTCTCCTGTTCTTTATTAAGTTTTTTTTCTGCATAACTAGAATAACTTCTATTATCAAATCTTTCAATTATTTCTTGACTTTTGCGAAGAAATCCATGTTTTATCATCGTATTTATAGAAGATAAAGATACAGTAAACTTATTACTAATTTCTGTTTTAGAATATACTCCATTATTTTTTTCGACTATTTTATATATTGTAATATAAGGTTCTTTATTAAACTTATCATCAAGATTCTCTCCAAGGCATATAACTTCTTTTATCTTATTTTTAATACCTTTAGTTATCCCTGTGGGTATAATTACTTTTATACATTCTAAGTATGTACATAAATATTTTTCTCTCATAATATTTATAAGTTTTACATCTTCTTTTCTTAACACCGTAAAGTCATCGCATATACCTATTATAGACTTAATTCCTTTCACATCTCTGCAAGTTTCATATAATTCTAATACAAATCCATCAATATTTTTATTTGATCTTCCAAAAGGGACTTTTACTCTATGTCCCACCCTCAATTTATTAATTAAGTTTTTAGGTATTTTATAGGTAAAAATTTTATCAACTTGAACAGATTCGTTATTTACTATAATTCCTGCATATTGATTCACAAAATTCACCCTTTATGTATTAATGAAATTTTCATAATTACAAGAAAAAAGCGCATTAGCGCTTTTTATTAATCAAGTTAAATAACTCCTTTGCTACCATTCTTTTGCCCATTTTAGGAAGAGATATACTCTCTCCAGTCTTACTCAATATAGTGACCTTATTGTCTTCTGATGCAAAACCGGTATCACTGCAAGTTATATCATTAGCTATAATAAAGTCCAAGTTTTTATTATGTAGTTTAGCAGTCGCGTTATCAATTACATTATTGCTTTCTGCTGCAAAACCTACTAAAATCTGATTCTTTTTCATAGAACCTAATTTTTTAAGTATATCATTATCTCTTGTTAGTTCCAATATTAAATCATCATTACCTTTTTTTATTTTTTCTCGTGAATAATTTTTAGGTTTATAATCAGCTACTGCAGCAGCCTTTATAACTATATCAGATGTTTGAAATTTCTCTTCAACAACCTTGAGCATTTCTTCATTAGTGTTTACATTTATTACGTTGATGCCAAAAGGTTTCTCAAGATTACATGGTCCAGATACTAATGTAACATCTCCACCTCTATCTCTTGCTTCTTCAGCAATAGCATAACCCATCTTTCCTGTAGACCTATTAGTAAGATACCTTACAGGATCAATAGGTGCAATAGTTGGTCCTGCTGTTACTAGAACCTTTTTGCCCTTTAAATCTTTAATATCATAAAGCATACTGATAACTATATCACTTATTAACTTTGTATCTGCTAGTTTTCCTGCTCCTGTATCACCACAAGCAAGTCTTCCTTCATCTGGATCAATGAACTTATATCCATATTCCCTTAATTTTTTTATATTATTTTGAACTATTGGATTCATGAACATATTAGTATTTGCAGCTGGAGCAAAAACTACAGGCGCCTTTGTAGCCATTATAGTAGTCGATAGCATATCATCTGCAATACCATTTGCAACTTTCCCTATAATGTTTGCTGTAGCAGGAACTATAAGCATTAAATCTGCTTTTTTGGCTAAAGATATATGTTGAATCTCCCAAGCTTTTGGCTCAGCAAACATATCAGTTATAACCATATTCTGACTTAAAGATTGAAATGAAAGAGGACTAACAAATTTTGTAGAGTGTTCAGTCATTATAACATTCACATCTAAATTTGCCTTTTTTAATCTGCTAATTACATCTAAAGCTTTATAAGCAGCTATTCCTCCTGTTACACCAACTACTACAGTCTTTCTATTTTCCATGTTATTTTATTCCTTTCATTACTGATTCATAAGAGACTTTTCCTTCATTCACTTCATTAATAGCTACTGTAAGAGGTTTAATTGTATCTTGTATATTTACTAAAGCCTCATCACCATCTATTATTTGCCTAGCTCTTTTAGCTGTTACAATAACTAAGGAATATCTGTTATCAACTTTATCTAATAAGTCCACAATTGATGGATTAATCATATAATTGTTCATGCATAAGTCCCTCCTTAGAAAAAATATTTTGTTGTATCCTTTCAACGCTACATTTTTCAGCTGTAATTATACTTTCTATCTTTTTAACAGCTTCATCAACTTTATCATTAATAATTGCATAATTATATTTTGATACATAATTGATTTCTTTATATGCAGCCTTGAACCTTGTCATCAATGATTCTGGAGTTTCACTTCCCCTTTTAATTATTCTATTCTTCAGTTCCTCCATAGAAGGAGGTAGAATAAAAATAAATACGCCTTCAGGATACGCTTCTTTAACCTTTAAGGCTCCTTGAATATCTATCTCTAGTATAACATCTTTTCCTTCTTCAAGTTTTTCTATGACCTTTGATTTTGGAGTACCATAATAATTTCCATAAACTTCTGCATATTCTAAAAAATCACCTTTGTTAATCTTATCTATAAATTCATCTCTGTCTAAAAAGTAATAATTAACTCCATCTATCTCTCCATCCCTTGGCGCTCTTGTTGTAGCTGAAACTGATAACCAAAGACTATTCTTGTTTAACAGCTCTTTGCAAATAGTTCCCTTTCCTGCCCCTGATGGTCCTGATATAACAAGTAAAAGGCCCTTTCTGGATTTTTTAAAATCATTATTTTTAATATCACTCATTATTCATCAACCTCATCAATACTTACTTCACCTTTAGCAGATAACCTATGAGCTACGGTTTCTGGCTGAACAGCTGATAATATAACATGATCGCTATCAGTAATTATTACAGCTCTAGTTCTTCTTCCATATGTAGCATCAATTAACATTCCTCTATCTCTCGCTTCTTGTATAATTCTTTTGATAGGGGCAGATTCGGGACTCACAATAGCTACTAATCTATTAGCAGAAACAATGTTTCCAAATCCTATATTTATTAATTTAATACTCATGCTAGTCCTCCTAATTTCTATTCTATATTTTGTATTTGTTCTCTAATTTTTTCTATATAGTTTTTTACATTTATAGTTAAATTTAAAATTCCTAAATCATTAGCCTTTGAAGATATAGTATTGGTTTCTCTATTCATTTCTTGAACTATAAAATCAAGTTTTCTGCCAATAGGCTCATCTTTATCTAAAGTTTGCTTTAATTGAGCAATGTGACTTTTTAACCTTACTATTTCTTCATCTATGGCTGCTTTATCTGCAAACAAAGCCACTTCCATTGCTATTCTGGTCTCATCAACTTCTGAAGTATTTAAAAGTTCTGCTATCCTGCTATTAAGTTTATTTTTATAATCTTCAACTACTAAAGGAGATTTTTCTTCAATTTGAGATACTAACTCTCCAATAGCAGTACATTTAACAATAATGTCTTCTCTTAGTTTTGTTCCTTCATTTTCTCTCATTTTTATTAACGAGTCTATAGCCTCATTTAAAGGCTCTCGTAAGTTGCTCCAAATTTCTTCTAGGTTTTCCTCTTTCTTCTCAGCAGTAATCACATCTGGAAATTTTGCAATTAAGGATACAGATATATCATCTATAACTTCATATCTGTCCTTTATTTTTTTCAAACAAGCAAGATAACTATCTGCCAGCTTTTCATTGAAATATACTTCTACATCATCATTTTCGTAAATACTTTGATTGATAAAAACATCTACTTTACCTCTATTAATCTTTGCTTTAATAGTTTCTCTAATCTTGTTTTCTAATGACAACAAATTTCTAGGTATCTTGATATTCAAATCAAAATATCTATGATTTACGCTCTTTATCTCAATAATAAAACTGCGACTTGTTCCTTCCCTAGTCATTCCCCTTCCAAAGCCTGTCATACTTCTTACCATTTTTATCATCCTTCCGCAGCACATTATAAGTTTATACTAATTATACATAAATACGGATTAAAATTTCAAGTTCAATTTCAATTCAGCACATAAGAATCATGATAACACATTTTTTATTATATTAAAATATATTAATTGTATACTCTTAATCTATTTAATGTTTTATATATAACATCCCTATCTTTTGTAAGCGCAATTCTAAAATATCCATGACCTAAATCTCCAAAAGCATATCCTGGAGTAACAATAATTCCATATGAAGATAAAAATTCTCGACATAACTCATCGGTTGTATAACTGCTAGGCACTTTACACCAGATATAGAATGTCCCATCACCTTTATAAAAACGTATTCCTTTTTGTTTTAAAATCTCCTCTGCTATATTCCTTCTGTCATCATATATTTTTCTAATATGCTTTATATAATCCCTACCGATATTTAGCGCACTTACAGCTGCATATTGAATTGCTTTAAACTGGCTGGAATCCAAATTGCTTTTTACTTTTAAAAGAGCCTTTAAAACTTTTCTATTTCCTACTGCATACCCAATCCTAAATCCAGTCATATTAAAAGTTTTTGAGAAAGTTCCGAATTCAATTGATTTTTTTCTTAAATCAGTTTGTAATAAACTGACAGGCTCCTTATTTTCTCTAATTATTTCATTATAAGCACTATCGTTGCATAATACAATATCATTTTGGATACAATAATTTAATACTTCATTATAAAATTTATTATTAGCAATAGCTCCTGTTGGGTTATTCGGATAATTTATGATCATAAGTTTACTTTTTTTTCTTATCTCGTCAGGTATATTTGATAAATCTATAAGATAGTTATTCTTTTCTTTTAATGGAACTTTATAAGGCTTACATCCCCAAAGATATGAGCACATTTCATAAACTGGATATCTCGGATTTGGTACAATAACATAATCTCCTATATCGCATACTGCTGGTATTATATTGCTAATTCCTTCCTTAGATCCTATTAATACAAGCACTTCGTCCATATCTAAATAAACTTGAAAAATTTCTCTATAGTACTTTATAATTGCCTTTTTTAATTCATTTATACCGTCATAAGGAGGATATTTGTTAAAATCATTATATTGTAAACTATCTACTAATCCTTTTATTATATCTTTGTGAACACTTATATCAGGATCCCCTATTCCAAAATCTATTATTTCTTTACCCTGAGCTATCATTTTGTTCTTAATATCATCAATTTCTTTAAAATGATATTCTTTAATATTACAAAGTCTATTATTTATCTTCATTATATTTCCCCCATAATATAATTTTTAGTTTATAGTATTCTTAACTTTATCTTAATGTTACTTATTTTAAATATAAGAACCAGTTGTTCTAGATATTGGGTGTAAATAGCTTTTATAAAATGTAATAAAAGTCTTAAATTCCACTATATATCTGGCAAAGAACAAAACCTCGCATTTTAGCGAGGTTTTTACAAATAAATTATATAGAAACAGTAATTTCTTAAAATATAAACTTTTAATTAAGACCTGTCATTATCAATTTTATAGTAAATAATATAGCAAGCACATATACTACTATAGATACCTTCTTTTTCTTAGCTTCATCCCTTATAAGCATATTATTAATTAAATTCAATATTGCATATGATAAAATTCCTATAGTTAGTCCATCCCCAATGCTGTATGTTAAAGGCATTAAAGCTATTGTTAAAAAGGCAGGAACTCCTTCTGTAAAATCAGAAAAGTCAATTTCAACTATATTCTCCATCATAAAAAATCCTACTATAATAAGCGCTGGTCCAGTAGCACAAGCAGGTATAGCTATAAATAAAGGTGATAGAAACATAGCTGCTAAAAACAATATTCCTGTTACAACAGATGCTAATCCTGTTCTTCCTCCTTCTGCAACTCCCGCTGAACTTTCTACATAAGTTGTTACTGTTGATGTTCCTACTAAAGCTCCAAAGGTTGTCCCAATAGCATCTACAAGCAATGCCTTTCCTGCATTCTTTACTCTTCCTGCTTCGTCAATCATTCCAACTTTTGTAGCAACTCCTACTAGAGTTCCTACTGTATCGAAGAAGTCTACAAATAAGAAAGTAAGAATTATAGTAATAAATGACCACATTTTATCAGGATTAGTTATATAAGAAAAATCTAATTTAAAAGCTACGGAATTTAATGATTCAAATTTAAAAATTCCATTTGGTAGATATATTTTATAAACTTCTGCAGCTACTTTAGGATTAGTTAAAGCATATCCCCAGGCTACAAGTGTACTTATAACTATTCCCCAAAGCAAAGCTCCTTTAACATTCTTTTTAGACAAAATTACTATTACTATTATTCCAATAACTGATATTATAACCGGCGGAGTAGTAAAGTCACCCATTTTAACTAGAGTATCAGGGTCCTGAATTACTATACCTGAATTCACAAATCCTATAAAAGCTATAAACAAACCAATCCCTGCTGTTACAGCTAGCTTCAAAGTATTAGGTATTCCGTTTACTACAGCTTCCCTCACATTAGTTACTGATAAGATGATAAATATAAGACCTTCAACAAACACAGCAGTAAGAGCTATTCTCCAATCAACTCCCATCTGTTTAACTACACTAAAAGTAAAGAAAGCGTTAAGTCCCATTCCTGATGCTAAAGCAAAAGGTAGATTTGCATATAGTCCCATACCTATTGTCGTTAATCCTGCTGATAAACAAGTTGCAGTAAGCACTGCTCCTTTAGGCATACCTGCAACAGATAAAATATCTGGATTTACGGCTATTATATAAGCCATAGCTAAAAAGGTCGTTATTCCTGCAATAACTTCCCTTCTTATATCTGTATTATTTTCTTTCAACTTAAAAAAGTTTTCCATGTATTTTCTCCTCCTAAAATGTAATATAAATAAGCCACTTAGATATGAGTAATCTTAAGTGACTTATTATTTATATGTGCACTCAGGACTACTCATAGTCAAATATTTACGGTATTTGGTAGAAACGCCTAGACCATATCTCTAAGCTTATATGAGTAAGTAGATATTTAATATTTTGTTTTCAAAATGATATTATCATATTTCGAAATATAAGTCAATACGTATCGAATGTTATTTGTATAATTTTTTATTATAATTCGTATTTTTATAATTATACCCTTCAAATATTCTTTTAATCTCTAGCTTATCACTAGTCTTTCCTAAAGCAAGCATTAACTTTATTCTTGCTTTTTGTCCAGGTAGAGAATCTCCGAATACTGCCCCCATATCTTTTAACATTTTTCCTCCACCTTCATATCCATAAGTGTCTAAAACTCTTCCTCTAAAGCATCTTGACACAATTACAACAATAACTTCCTTTTCTATAGCATTTTTTATTCCCGATATCATTTTAGGAGGAACATTTCCTCTCCCAAGAGCTTCAATTACTATTCCCTTAGAACCGGTTTCAACAAGAAAATCTATAATCTTAGAATCCATACCTGCAGCACATTTTATTAGATCAACTTTAGTTTCAATTTTGTCTGTAAAAATATGTGTTTTGTCCAATACATTTCTATAAAATAAAACTTCATTATTATCTACAATTCCAATAGGACCAAATTCAAAACTTTGAAAAGTGTTAAGTTTCATAGAATGAGTTTTTGTAACCTCACTAGCACAGTTAAGTTCATTATTCAAACAAACCAGTACTCCTCTTCCTCTAGCACTTTTTGATATAGCAGTGCAAATGGAAGCAGATAAATTTGCAGGTCCATCATATCCTAGCTCTGAACTATTTCTCATAGCTCCTGTAACTACTATAGGTTTTTCATTTTTTATTGTTAAATCCAAAAGATAAGCTGTTTCTTCAAGAGTATCAGTTCCATGAGTAATTACCACTCCATCTATATCATCTCTTTTTAAAACTTTCTGAACATATTTAGAAAGCTCCATCATCTTTTCTGGTGTTATATGTGGACCAGGTAAATTTGAAAACGTGAAGCATTCTATCTCAGCATATCTTTCAATTCCTGTTACCATAGCCATAATCTCTTCTCCACTCAATTTAGGAACTGCTGCATGTATCCTTGGATCCATTTTCATAGTTATAGTTCCTCCATTAAAAATAACTGCAACCTTAGGCATAAATACACCCTTTCCTTAATTAAAATTTATATTTCTGAAATATAGTTTTGTATATAGCAAATTATTAAATTCATCAATTTTCTTATTTACATAAAGAGATAAATATTACCAAGCGAATAAATATATATGCTAATTTTCATAAAAATAGCCGATATATAGCATAATACTATATATCGGCACTTATAATTGTTATAAAATAATACAAATCAAACCACCATTGCCTTCATTGATTATCTTTTCTAGAGTTTTTCGTATTTTAATCTGAACATCTTCAGGCATTTTATATAGTTTATTTTGCAATCCATCTTTAACTAATACTTCCAAAGACTTCCCAAACATATTGCTCTCCCAGATTTTTGAAGGGTCACTTTCAAATTGTTCAAGAAGTGATTTAACTAATTCCTCGCTTTCTCTTTCTGTCCCCATTATTGGAGATATTTCCGCTTGTATATCAGCTCTAATCAAGTGAAGAGATGGAGCACTCGCCTTAAGTTTTACTCCATACCTAGTACCTTGTCTTACAATTTCAGGTTCTTCAAGTCTCATTTCGCTTAGTTGTGGAGATACTAAACCATATCCTCTTTCCTTAACATCTCTTAAAGCATCTGCTATCTTATCATATTCTGTTTTAGCTTCACTTAATTCTTTCATTATACTTAAAAGTTCATTTTCTCCACTAATACTTCTTTCACAAACTTCACTTAATACCTTGTAGAATAATTCTTGCTTCGGATGTAATTCTATTCTAGCAGTTCCTTCTCCCATATTTATTTCATTTAATTTAGAATTTTCAAGAAAATCCATATCCTTGAATTCTTCTATAAATTTTTTAATATCCCTAACTTTGTAAATATTTTTACACATATTTTTTACTAAAGATATAAAATTATCTTTAAGCCAATGAGTTATTTCCAGCTTTTCTATCCATTCAGGCATATCTATGTTTATTTCTTTTATAGGGAATTCCTTTAATATTCTCTCAAACACATTCGTTATATCACTTTCTTTCATGTTAGCTACATCCATTACCTGTACTGGAACATCATACTTTTCTTGCAATTCTTTTCCTAATTGTAAAGTTTCTTCATTATTAACATTTCTTGAATTTAAAATCATTATAAATGGTTTATTAATGGCTTTTAATTCATTTACTACTCTTTCTTCTGCCTCAACATAATCAGATCTATCTATACCGGTTATGCTACCATCAGTAGTTACTAAAAGCCCTATAGTAGAATGTTCATTAATAACCTTTTTTGTCCCAATTTCAGCCGCTTCTTCAAAAGGAATCTCATAGTCATACCATGGTGTAGTAACCATTTTAGGCTGGTCTCCCTCATTATATCCTAAGGCAGACTTAACGATATATCCTACGCAATCTACCATTCGTACTTTAAACTTAGTTCCTCCATTTAAATCAATTTCTATAGCCTCATTAGGGACAAACTTAGGTTCAGTAGTATGGATTGACTTCCCTGATGCACTTTGAGGAAGTTCATCCTGAGCTCTCTGCTTTTTATAAGCATTTTCTATATTCGGGATCACCATAAGTTCCATAAATCTTTTTATAAATGTAGATTTTCCAGTTCTTACAGGCCCTACTACACCAACATATATGTCTCCTTGTGTTCTATCTGCAATATCTTTGTATATATTAAAATTTTCCAAAACCTTACCCTCCCACTACTTACTTAAACTTTAACAGTACATATATATTATTACACACAGAAAATATTACAAAAAAAACAAAAATCAATTCATTTTTTATGAATTGATTTTTGAAATTATGGTTTTTATAATAAAACTTAATAAACTTCATCCTTCTTATCTCTGGACATTAATTCATATACTCCATACTTAGGATCTTTGTTTTCAAAAAGAACCTTATACAAAGCGTCTGTAATAGGCATTGAAACATTTAGCTGTTCCTTAAGCTTATAAAATGCACTACAAGATTTAACTCCTTCAACTACCATACCTATTTCCTTACAAGCATCCTCAACCTTGATGCCCTTGCCTATTAGAATTCCGGCTCTTCTATTTCTGCTATGCATACTAGTGCATGTTACAATCAAATCTCCTATACCAGACAATCCAAAAAAGGTTTCTTTTTTAGCTCCTAACTTAGTGCCTATCCTTACAATTTCACTCATACCTCTTGTCATTAATGCTGCTTTTGTGTTATCTCCATATCCTGCTCCATCAGAAACTCCCGCAGCAAGTGCTATTATATTTTTTACAGCTCCTCCTATTTCTACTCCTACAATATCATCGTTAGTGTATACTCTGAATTTATTGGTCATGAACATATCCTGAACTTTTTTTGCATATTCTATATTTTTAGATGCTACTACAACTGTTGTAGGTATATCTAAAGCCACCTCTTCTGCATGGCTTGGTCCTGATAGAACTACTACAGGATTATTAGGAAGCTCATCTTCTATAACCTCTGAAAGTCTTTTTAGAGAATTTTCTTCTATTCCCTTTGCTATATTTACTATTATTGCGTCTTTATCAATATAGTCTTTTATATTCTTACTTACTTCTCGTATAGCATGGGATGGTACAGATAGCACTATAACCTTATTCCCCTCCACAGCTTTTCTTAATTCTGCAAAAGCTGTTACATTTACTGGTATAGTTACGTTAGCAAGGTACTTTATATTTTCCCTCTTTACGTTTATATCATTAACAACGTTCGGATTCCTATCCCAGATATTAACTTTATATCCGTGCTTTGATAGCATTACGCTTAAAGCTGTTCCAAAGCTTCCTCCTCCTATAAAAGCTATATCACTCATGTTATTCTTTCCTTTCTCTAAACTCTAATTTAATGCCAGTACCTGTGAAATCAAAACTTTGTCTTAACTGATTTTCTAAATATCTTTCATATGAAAAATGTAGCAATGCTGGATTATTTACAAAAAATACAAATGTAGGCGGTTTTATTCCGACTTGAGTTACATAGTAAATCTTTAATCTATTTGTTCCTACAACAGGAGGTTCTTTCATCATGACAGCTTTACTTATTACATCATTTAATATTCCTGTTTTAATACGCTTTGAATAGTTATTATAGCACTCTTTTGCCATACTTAAAACTTTATTTACTCTCTGACCAGTTTTAGCAGATATAAATAAATATTGTGCATAAGGTAAAAATCCTAATTTTTCTCTTAAGTCATTCTTAAATCTATTCATAGTTTTATCGTCTTTTTCTATCAAATCCCACTTATTTACAATTATCATTATAGCTTTATTTAATTCATGTGCATATCCTATTATTTTTTCATCCTGTTCTGCTATACCTTGTTTTGCATCAATCATTAGTATACATACATCTGAATTTTCAATAGCTGCTAAGGTTCTTACAGCACTATATCTTTCAATTTGTTCTTTAATCTTACTTTTTTTTCTAAGACCTGCAGTATCTACTAAAATAAATTTACCTTCTTCACTTTCTAAATAGCTATCTACAGCGTCTCTAGTAGTTCCTGGAATGTCACTGACTATATGTTTTTCTTCTCCTAATAATCTATTTATAAGTGAAGATTTACCTGCATTAGGCCTACCAACTATAGCTATTCTTATGTATTCATTATTTTCTTCATTTTCATCATATTTAGGAAATTTTGCAACAACCTCATCTAATAAATCTCCAAGTCCTAAGGCCTGTGATGCCGAAATAGCTATAGGATCTCCTAAACCTAAATTATAAAATTCATAAACATTCTCTTCTAGTTGTTTTCTATCTATCTTGTTTACTGCTAAAATTACAGCTTTTTGTGCTTTTCTCAACATCTGAGCTACTTCATTATCACTATCAGTTAAACCTTGCTTTCCATCTACAACAAAGATTACAACATCAGCCATTTCTATTGCTATCTGTGCTTGCCTTCTCATTTGAGAAATAATAACATCTTCGCTTTCTGGCTCTATTCCACCTGTATCAATTATGGTAAAGTTCTTATCTAACCACTCTGCATCCGCATATATTCTATCTCTTGTAACTCCAGGTGTATCTTCTACTATCGCAATTCTCTTTCCTGCTAGTTTATTAAATAAAGTCGATTTTCCTACATTAGGTCTACCAACTATAGCAACTATCGGTTTAGCCATTATTTATTCCTCCATACTGTTTTTATTTATTATATCTATCAAATCTTCTCCTGAGTAATCGCAAACTAAAATTTTTGAATTCAGTTCAGTTTCTAAATGCTCTACTGTTATATCATCAAGCATAACAAGTTCTTTATTATCACCTAGTTCATACCCTTTTCTAAACATATTGCTTGGCATTATAACATATTCATGAATTTCCTCTTTAGATAACTGCTCTAGTATGTCTTTTCCAGTTAAAAGACCTGCTACAGTTATAGTATCTCCGAAGAAATCATTTACTATCTTTTTTACATTTATAGCTATATTTTCATTGACACTCATTATCTTTTTTGCAGCAGTTAAAATTTCATTATAAGCAAGAGTGCCTGTTATTAGTGTATACTTACCCTTAATATTTTTTTTCAAGTCTTTTAAACTTCTATCTATATTGTCTCTAAAATATCTTATCATACCTACCCCATCTTCTAGTTGTTCAAATCCGCTGTAGAACTCATCACTTGGAATTTCTGCCTCAGCCAATACATAGAATTCATCAGATAATCTTACAAAGGGTTCTCCAACTTCTTTTATATACTTTTCTTGAAGTTTTCCAATCATAGCTATCTGTTCAGCTGCACTTTCTTTGTCAAATAATTTTAGTTCTACTAAATTATTTTGCTTTCTGAATTTTGTTACTCCAACAGGTACCACTGCTACATTGTTTATATAAGGATATAATTTATATAAATCTTCTATGGTTCTTTTAAGTTCTTCACCATCATTATATTCTGGACAAAGAACTATTTGACTATTCATTTTTATCTTGGCATTAGCTAATTTCTTAAGCCTTTCATATATATTCCCGGCAAATTTATTATTCATCATTTTTCGCCTTAATTCAGGGTTTGTAGTATGAACAGATACATTTACTGGACTAATTCTATACTTTATAATCCTATTTATATCTTCATCACTCATATTAGTCATTGTTATAAAATTTCCTTGTAAAAAGGATAATCTAGAATCATCATCTTTAAAATAAAGCGTATCTCTCATACCCTTTGGAAGTTGGTCTATAAAACAAAATACACACTTATTATGACAACTTCTTGGCCTATCCATCATAGGGTCTTTAAATTCTATGCCTATATCTTCTCCATAATCTTTTTCTATTTGTATTTCCCAAATTTCTCCATCTTTTCTCTTTTCTACTTCTAAAACCACGTATTCATCTACTATTAAATATTTATAATCTATAATATCTTTGATCTTATTATTATTAATGCTTAATAGCTTATCGCCTGCCTCTATTCCTACTTCTTCAGCAATGCTTCCACTTACCACATTTGAAATTTCATTTAACATTTTTCCCTCCATATATTTTTTACCATTTGCTATTTCATTAAAATATCTTATCATTAATATAATTACTACGTCAAGATTTGACAAGCTTAATTAAAGCATCATATTACAATACAAATAAAAAAGCAGAATAACTGTCAGATTATTAAAAAATCCCATGTAAATAACATGGAATTTTTGAGTAACCTGACAGCATATGATGTCTATTTTAAAGGTATTTTAACTATAAATTTTGTCCCTTTTCCAATTTCACTTTCTACAAATATTTCACCCTTAAAGCTTAAAATTATATGTTTTACAATAGCAAGACCTAAACCAGTTCCACCTCTCGCTCTCGATCTTGCCTTGTCTACTCTATAGAACCTTTCAAATAATCTAGGAATATGTTCTTCAGGAATCCCTACCCCAGTATCTTCTATAGTAATGACACATACATTTTCTTCACTCTCGCATTTAATTAATACAAAGTCACCATTTTCAGAGTACTTTATTGCATTATCTATAAGATTTATTAACATTTGCTTAAACTTATCTTTATCACCTGTTATTGTTACATCTTTATTGCATTCAGTTTGCAATTTTACACCCTTTTTATCTGCTGTGTTTTTCATAAGATTATATACATCAATTATAGCCTCAGTGACATCAATATCTTCTTTTACCTTAAATTCTTTATGCTGTTCAAGATCTGATAAAATTAAAATATCACTTATTAATCTTGTTAACCGATCTGTTTCATCATTAATTATAGATAAAAATTTTTCTCTTGTATTCTTATCTTCTACATATTTTAATGTTTCTGCAAAGCCTTTTATAGAAGTTAAAGGAGTTTTTAATTCGTGAGATACATTAGCCACAAATTGACTTCTCATATTCTCTAATCTTTTAATATCTGTAATATCCTGAACTACAGCAACTGTTCCTATACGCCTTTTATTACTTATTATATCAGCAGTTTTTACCTTTAAGTTTTTTTTCTCTGGCCGCGATATTTGTATTTCTTTATTATCTTCACTATTTTTAAATATTTCTTCTAATTCATAGTCATTTACAAAATCCATTAAACTTTTTCCTATAATATCTTCTTTTATTCCAAATATCTTTTGAGCATATGGATTTATGATAATTACTTTATATTCTTTATCTACAGCTATAACTCCGCTATCCATACTTTTTAGTATAGATTCTAATTTATTCTGTTTTTCTAAAGAATCTTTTAATGTATATTGTAACTGATCTGCCATATGATTAAAGGTTTTGGCTAACTGTCCTATCTCATCTTGAGATACTATATTAACTCTTCTATCATATTCACCCTTTGCAATTCTAAATGTTATAAATTCTAATTCTTTTAAAGGTTTTACAATAACGTAAGATAATTTAGATGAAAAGAGTACAGAAACAAAAAACACTATCCCTAGTATAACTAAATAATATTTTAAATGTGTTCCTTGGAGTCCTATAACCACTTCCATAGGTGTAGAACTACATATTATATATCCATTATTAAAAGATGTTGCATAGTACAGCATAGTCTTTTGTAAAGACTTACTATATCTAATGCTATACCCATATCCTTGTTTTCTTGCATCTAGTATCTCTTTACTTAAGTCATGATTATCCATATTCTCATATAAACCCTCAGAATCTTTTAATACTACCCCATTTTTATCAATTAGTGTTACTCTAATACTAGATTTGCTAAAGCTATTAAAATATTTATCAATATCTAGAATGCTTTTTGATTCTATCATTTTAATGATTAGTTCATTGTTACACTTTAAGTTTCTTTTTATAATCTCCTCCTGTTGATAATTTATCATAATTATATAAAGAGGAGTTATTAAGATTAAACTCAATATTACATTACTTAAAATAGAGAGTGTAAGTTTATTTCTCATGTTCATATTATTCACCTGGATTAAATCTATATCCTATTCCTCTTACAGTTTCAATAAACTTTGGATTTTTATCATCATCCTCAATTTTTTTTCGTAAATGTCTGATATGAACATCTACATTTCTTGTTTCTGCTACATAATCATATCCCCATACCTTATCAAATAAAAAATCTCTAGTCATAACTCTTCCTTTATTTTTTATTAATACTTCAAAAAGTTCAAATTCCTTCAAAGTCAAATCTATTTTTTTTCCGCTTTTTATTATTTCATGTTTTTCGAAATTTATTGTTATATTGCCGAACTTATATATATTATCAATAATGCCTTGAGATTTACTTCTTCGAAGAACAGCTTTTGTTCTAGCTATTAGTTCCCTAATAGAAAATGGTTTTGTAATATAATCATCTGCTCCTAACTCTAATCCTAGGATCTTATCAACCTCTTCTCCTTTAGCAGTTATCATTATAATAGGAATATGAGAAGTAAGGCTATTCTTACGCATTTCCTTGCAGATCTCATATCCATCTATTCCTGGAAGCATTAGATCAAGTAGTACTAATTGTGGTAGTTCACTTTCTATAAGCTTAAGTGCCTCAATTCCATCGCTTGCACAAATAACCTTATATCCACTACTTTCTAAATTAAATTTTATAAGTTCTTGTATATGCTCCTCATCGTCTACAATTATAATCTTTTCTTCCGCCATATACCTGCCTCCTTAATTTACTTCATAAATATAAATGAAAACATTCGCTTGTTACATTCTTTATCTCTTCTATAAGAATATAAAGAATAAGCTTGATTACAATAAGTACATATATCTAATTTTGTAATATTACGTAATATTACTCCTCTATTAATTAATTGCTTTATAATACATTTCTGTAAACTTAAATTTCTTCCGTGCGATATATTTGTATCTCTATATATTTGCTGTTTTTTAAAGTCTCTAATTAAATCCTCGCTAACTTCATAACAGCATTCCATGTTATGAGGTCCTATATACACTCTCAAATCCTCAACTTTAGTATTATATTTTAAAATCATCTTATCTATAGTTTTCCCAACAATGCATTTTTTAGTTCCTTTCCATCCGCTATGTATAGCAGCAATAACCTTTCTATTTTTGTCATATACTAATACGGGTACACAATCTGCAGTAAATACTCCTATACCAATATTTTTTCTATCAGTAATAATAGCATCACCATCACAAATTTTTCCATCATATACATGAACTATATCACTATGAATTTGATTCAAATAGCCTATATTTTTTAGATTAAACCATTCCTTTAGTTTTTCTAAATTTTTTATGCCATCATCTGTATTCTTATTAAAATTTAAATTATTTTTTCCTGTTGAAAAATATCCATAAAAATTCTCGTCTTTAAATTCTAAAAATTCATATCCATGTATAATTTTATTTATCATAATCACACCTCTTTATTATATTTTAACATTAATTATCTTCTAATTTAAAATACTTAATTACATTCTAATCTTATTAACATCAATTAACATATTATAAATTAAAAATGCCCTAAATTTTAGGACATTTTTTATCTGACATAAGATTTTTAATTTCTTCAATAAAAGTATTAATATCTTTAAACTGTCTGTATACTGAGGCAAATCTAACATAGGATACTTCATCAATATTTCTCAATTTTTCCATAACCATTTCTCCTATAAATTCAGATTTAACTTCAGTTAACATATCATTACTTAATCTCTTTTCAATTTCATCTGCAATACCATCAATTTCCATTCTTGAAACCGGCCTTTTTTGGCAAGCCTTTAATAACCCATTTATTATTTTAGACTTATCAAAATATTCCCTGTTAGAGTCTCGTTTTATAACTAATACAGGGATGTCCTCAATTTTCTCATATGTAGTATATCTTTTACTGCACTTTAGGCATTCTCTTCTTCTTCTAATTGCCTTATGATCCTCTGTGGATCTAGAATCAACTACTTTACTTTCTTCAAATCCACAAAATGGACACTTCAAGTTATCACGTCCTTCTTAGCATAGTATACATTATATATTATACTATTTTTCTACAATTATTACTACTACTTCTCACCTAAAACAGCCTCTTCTAAATTTACTAACAATACATCGACCCCTATTTTGACTATTCTATTCCAAGGTATTTCTAGGTCTTTACTTTTAGAAAGCCACGAACTCTTTTCTCTAGGAATAACTATGGAAATTATTTTATAATCCACACAGTCTATTATCAAATCTTTTATGTATCCCAACTTTGAACCTGTGTTAATATCTATAACTTCCATAAGCTTCAAACTATTTATGGAATATAAAGGCATAAAACCATCTCCCTATTATTCTATTATATATTCTTACTTAAAGTATATGTACAAGCATTCCTAAATATTATAATAAATATTTATGCTTAAAAATTAAGAGCCCTTGCAGGCTCTTATACGTATTTTCTCATATGTTTTAATGCGGTTTTCTCCAGTCTAGAAACTTGAGCTTGAGAAATTCCTATTTCATCTGCTACTTCCATTTGAGTTCTTCCTTGAAAAAATCTCATATTCAATATTAACTTTTCTCTATCATTTAATTTTTTCATTGCTTCTTTAATCGATATATTTTCAATCCAGCTATCATCAACACTTTTGCTGTCACTTATTTGATCCATTACATATAGTGCATCTCCACCATCATGATATATAGGCTCAAATAATGATACTGGATCTTGTATTGCATCTAGTGCAAACACAACTTCTTCTCTTGGAATATTTAATTCATTAGCTATCTGTGACACTGTAGGCTCCTTATTTTCTCTATTTATTAATTTATCCCTTACCTGAAGAGCCTTATATGCTATATCTCTTAAAGATCTGCTTACTCTAATAGAATTATTATCCCTCAGATATCTTCTTATTTCTCCTATTATCATTGGAACTGCATAAGTAGAAAATTTAACATTTTGGCTTAAATCAAAATTATCAATTGCTTTTATAAGCCCAATACATCCTACCTGAAATAAATCATCTACATTTTCGCCTCTATTATTAAATCTCTGAATTACACTTAAAACAAGCCTTAGGTTTCCTCTTATAAATTTTTCTCTTGAAGCATTGTCACCATCCTTCATCTTTAATAATAGTTCTTTCATTTCTTTTTCTTTTAAGACTGGCAATTTTGCAGTATTTACCCCACATATCTCCACTTTGTTTATCATCATAAATATCAGCTCCCTCAGAGTAGTCGCATTTAAAGTATCTCCTTAGGAGTATTTTTTTATACTATGGACAACCTATACCATTTTACTAATTTCTTTTTTTAATCTTTTTATTATTCGCTTTTCTAATCTAGAAATATATGACTGTGATATTCCTAGTAAATCTGCAACTTGTTTTTGAGTTTTTTCTCCCTTTCCAGTCAATCCAAATCTTAATTTTATAATTTCTTTTTCTCTATCGCTTAATTTTTTCATAGCTATAAATAGAAGCTGCTTATCCACTTCATCTTCAATTAAATTGTATACAATATCATTATCAGTACCTAAAATATCTGATAAAAGCAACTTGTTACCATCCCAATCTGTATTTAAAGGCTCATAAAAAGATATCTCAGATTTAACCTTATTGTTTCTCCTTAAATACATTAGTATCTCATTTTCTATGCATCTGGATGCATATGTAGCTAATTTAATCTTCTTTCCTGGATCAAATGTATTAACTGCTTTAATGAGCCCTATAGTTCCAACAGATATTAAATCTTCTACAAGAACTCCGGAATTTTCAAATTTTCTGGCTATATATACCACTAATCTTAAATTTCTTTCAATAAGCACAGTTCTGACACTATCATCACCAGCCATAATCTGGGACACTAAATTTTCTTCCTCTTCCTTAGAAAGCGGAGGTGGCAATGCATCATTTCCACCTATAAAATATACAGTTTTAAAAAACATCTTAAACTTTGCAAGTATTCTATTAAAAAATACCTTTAATTTAATCAAAACTCTCACTCCTCCTTAAAGAATTCCTCTAGACAATAATGCATTATAATCCCTTACTTCACTAATCATATTATTACATAATGCTACAATTACTTCTTTTTGTTCAATTCCATTATCACTATGTATATTAATGTATTTTGGCTTAAATCCTTCTAACATTCCGCTAAACCCATTGATAACTTTATATGGTATATAAAATTTATCCTTTGATTTTATTTCCAAGTCATTTAAAGCCTCTTTTTCTACTATCATAACAGGTAAGTTTGTGACAGGTTCTCTCAGTTCATTTCCTGTATCTAAGAAAGCTCTTACTTTTCTTACATCACTATTAGTAACAATATCTACCTCATATATTAAACTAGCTATTTCTCTTCTATCTTGCACATACACTACTATTCTATGTATGAAAATATAAATCAACATAATTGATGAAAGCAAAATCTTATACGAAAATTTGTTGATAATAATATTTGTGTTCATACTATTATTTATTTCTATAAAAATACACAATCCAGCTAACAGCATAGAATATAATATGAATATCAACACTGCTTTAAATAAAACTAATACTTTCTTTTTTCTAAATAGTATTAAAATCATAGCTATAGCTGTAATACACTTTAGCGGTATATAAAATAAGTACTTAGATTTGGTATATAGTGCAACTACAGCATATAAAGTTCCCAGCATAGATGATATGACTAAATATCTTGCTTTTGTCCTAATCTTAATCGTTTGAGATGTAATATAAAGCAAGAAAAAGTTGACTATAAAATTTTCAATAACAAACACATCTAAATATATTACCAACTCTCTTCCCCCTTTAAGAAATATTATATAACTAATATTTTCAAAATTTTGTCATTTTGTATACTAAACTTTTTGTTTTGTACTCCATTTATTTACAATTACTGCAAAAAAAATAAAAGGTACTAATTAGTACCTTTTAAAATTTATCTATGATGATATCTTCTTAAAAAAGCTGGAACTTCTAAATCATTTTGATCATATTCCTTTGTAGCTGCAACTTCTTCAAAAGATGTCCTGCTTCTTTCTCTTTCCGCTGTTCTTCCTCTATCTTCATATCTAGCAAAGGCATTATCCTTTTGTACAGTAGGTTCTGCTACTCTTTTTGTATCTTCCATAGCTTTCTCTTCAAATCCTGTTGCAATAACTGTAATTCTTATCTCATCTTTTAAATCTTCATCGATTACAGCACCAAAAATAATATTAGCATCTGGATCTGCAGCTTCTTGAACTATTTCAGCAGCTTCATTTATTTCTAATAATCCTAAATCTGCTCCTCCTGTTACATTTAATAAAACACCAGTTGCTCCTATAATCGATGTCTCCAAAAGAGGACTGGATATTGCTTGTTTTGCTGCTTCTTGAGCTCTGCTATCCCCTGAAGCTCTACCTACTCCCATATGAGCAAGTCCCTTATCAATCATTATTGTCCTTACGTCTGCAAAGTCTAAATTAACCAGACCTGGAATTGTTATTAAATCTGATATACCTTGAACACCTTGTTTCAAAACATCGTCTGCATATCTAAAAGCTTCCACTAAAGAAGTCTTTTTATCAACCATGCTTAATAGTCTTTCATTTGGAATGGTAACTAATGTATCCACCGTTTCTTTTAATTCCTTAATTCCCATTTCTGCATGAAGCATTCTTTTTCTGCCTTCAAAAGGAAAAGGCTTAGTTACAACTCCCACTGTTAGTATTCCCATAGACTTTGCAATTTCAGCAACTACAGGGGCTGCCCCAGTTCCTGTACCTCCTCCCATACCAGCCGTTATAAATACCATATCTGCTCCCTTAATAGCTTGAGCAATTTCATCTTTGCTTTCTTCTGCTGCCTTTCTTCCTACCTCTGGATTAGCTCCTGCTCCTAACCCCTTAGTCAATTTATCTCCTATTTGAATCTTGAGTGAAGCTTGTGAGACAGCAAGTGCTTGTTTATCAGTATTTATACCTATAAACTCTACATTTTTAAGTCCCTCTTTTATCATTCTGTTAACAGCGTTATTACCACCGCCACCACATCCTATTACCTTTATTTGAGCAAATTGTTGAACTTCAACATCAAAATCTAGCACAATATTTACCTCCCTGTTAAAAAAACTCTGTAAAAAATTCTCTTATTTTTGATAAAAAATTGTCTCCGTTTTCTTTCTTTTTACTATTATTATTTTTAGTTTTTTTAATTACGTATTTTTCAACCTCTTCAACATTTTTGTCTATCCTTAATGTACTTATTACATCTTTTATAATACCAACTACTGTAGTGTATACTGGGCTTGCAGCTCCAGTATACATAGGAGATCCAATTCTTAATGACTTGTCCAAAATCATAGAAGCAAATCCGTTAATGCCTTTAAACTGCGCTAATCCACCTCCGACAATGACTACTCCTGATATGTCATTATAGTAATTGCTCTCCTCTAATTTTTTCTTTGCATAATATAATATTTCTTCAGATCTAGCTTCTATTATATCTTTTAATAAATTAGAATCTATGTCTATAGAACTATCGTATCCTGCATTGACCTTAATTAGTGCATCATTATTTTCTTTGTTACTAGTGAGATCACCATATTTTATTTTTAGCCTTTCTGCCTCCAAAAATGGTACCTTTAAGCATATTGATATATCATTTGTAATATTATCTCCTCCGAGAGGTATCATATCAGTATAACAAAGATTTCCCCTCTTATAAACAGATACATTGGTTGTTTGCGCTCCAACATCAATAAATGCTATCCCCATATTCAATTCTTCTTTTTTGGAAACAGCTTGGGCAATAGCTTGTTGTTGAAGCACTTCTCCTAAAATACCTATTCCTGCCTTATTAATACTTTTCCTAAGATTATTTATTATAGTACTTTGCGCTGTAACTACTTGAGCATCTACTTCTAATCTCATACCGCTCATTCCAATGGGCTCAATTATGTTATCATATCCATCAACTATGTATTGCTGAGGTACCACTCCAATAATCTCCTTATCAGATGATATTGGAATTAATTTGGCTGCTTCAATAACCCTCATTACGTCATTTTCTTTTATTTCTTTATCATCAGATGATACTGCTACTATTCCCTTATTCCAGATTAGCTCACTTATTCCTGCTGGTAAAGTTACATAAACATCAGAAATACTTATATCTACCATTCTCTCCAAGTTTGTAATACACTCTTTAATTGACTGAGAGGTACTATCTATATCTACTACAACTGACTTTTTTAGTCCTTTGCATTTTACAGAAGTAATTCCGACTATACGAATTTCTCCACTACTATCTACCTTCCCAACAGCACCATATACATTTGATGATCCAATATCAAGTCCCACTATATATTCGTGCATTTGGATTTCCCTCCCTTATAGAAGTCCCTTTTATGTATATATTCAACACAAAAAACTATTTCCCTTTTAATTTTAATAATTTTGTTTTAAACTCTTTCTGTAAAATGAACAATAAAATTCATATTATTCAATTTAATTCCAAAACGCCTTCTATAATTCAATACCATTTTAACATAAATATTTTTTTTATACTATATTATTTTTATTTTATAATCCTATCATTCTTTTTACCATATCCTTATCCACAGAGTAAATCAAGGCATCCTCGTAAGATATTAATTTATTTCTATATAATTCAGTTATACTCATGTCCATAGTTTTCATACCATATTTGCTTCCAGTTTGAATTGACGACTGAATTTGATGAGTCTTTCCTTCTCTTATTAAATTTTGTATAGCAGAATTAGAAATCATTATTTCAAGTGCAGCTACCCTGCTCCTTTCATCGCATCTAGGTATTAATTGCTGGGAAATAACTCCTTGTAATACAGCTGATAATTGAATTTTTATTTGCTGCTGCTGATGAGGAGGAAATACATCTATTATTCTATCTATAGTTTTTGCTGCTCCTATTGTATGTAGAGTAGATAACACCAAATGACCAGTTTCAGCGGCAGTTATGGCTATGGAAATAGTTTCTAAATCTCTCATCTCTCCTACCAGAATTACATCTGGATCCTCTCTTAAAGCCGCTCTCAATGCTGTCTTATAAGACATTGTATCTCTTCCTACTTCTCTTTGATTAATTATAGATTTATTGTGTTTATGAAGAAATTCTACTGGATCCTCTAATGTTATAATATGTGCTGATCTTGAGTTGTTTATTTCATTTATCATTGCTGCAAGAGTAGTACTTTTCCCACTTCCTGTAGGCCCAGTAACTAATACAAGACCTCTTTGCTTACCAGATAATTCTTTTATAATAGCTGGCATTTTTAATTCGCTCAATGTTGGAACCTTTAGAGATACAGCTCTTATAGCAACAGCATCACTACCTCTTTGTTTATACGCATTAACTCTGAATCTCCCAACTCCAGACAGTGATAAAGAAGTATCAATATCTCCCTCTTTATCATATTTATCAAAAAGCTCCCCCAAAATTTCTTTTACATATATCTTAGTGTCATTAGCTGATAATTTTTCAGTTCCTACCCTTACTAATTCTCCATTTATTCTAAGTATCGGTGGAGCCCCTACAGTCAAATGTAAATCTGAAGCATTCTCCTTTATTGTTTTTAATAAAAGCTCATTTAAAGATATCAATTATGTTTCCCTCCTAATTTATAACAACTTTATAACAACATTTTTATACAATTTTTCTATTATATCAGAAACTGTACATATAAAAATATATTTATTTTTCGTAATTATTTAATAAAATTTTATACCTAAAAATATGTTATATTATTATAATTGTAACATAAAAAATCTGGCTCCAAAGTGCCAGAATAATAGTTATTTATTTTTTAGATTGCCATTACTTGAATTAAACTCTTTATACATTTTCTTTAAAGCCCTTTTTTCTATTCTAGATACATAAGATCTAGATATATCTAAAAGTGCTGCTATTTCTCTTTGAGTTCTAGGCTTTCCATCTGTAAGACCATATCTCATTTTAATAATTATTTTTTCTCTATCTGTCAGGCATTTATTAATTTTATCATATAGTTTCTTGACTTGCATCCTATTTTCAACAACTTCAATTACCGAATCTTCTTCACTGCTTAAAACGTCCATAAGTGAAATCTCATTTCCCTCTTTATCAACCCCTATAGGATCTTGAAGATATACTTCACTTTTTATCTTTTTAGTATTTCTAATCAGCATTAATATTTCATTTTCGATACATCTTGCAGCATATGTGGCAAGCCTAGTTCCTTTAGATGTATCAAAAGAATCAATTGCTTTAATAAGACCAACTGTACCTATAGAAATTAAATCATCAATATCCTTATGAGGATATGAATATTTTTTCACAATATGAGCTACCAGTCTGAGATTTCTCTCCACTAATATACCTTTAGCTAATGGATCCCCTTCTTTAAGTTTTGTTAAATAGTACTTTTCTTCCTTTTCATCTAAAGGCTGAGGAAATGAAGTCCCATTGCTTACATATGCAGTTAATAAAGTCATGTTATCAATCATATTAAGTAAGTAATTAATAAGAAACACAGGGATATCCTCCTAACAGTGCTTATTACTATAATATGATTGAAACATGAAAATTTGCATGTACACCTAAAATTTCTTTAAATAATCATAATTTTCTTCAACTACTTTTTTAAATATAGGTACAGCTGATCCTGAAGCATTTACATCCTTTCCTATATTCTGAACAAATACAACCATAGAATAATATTTTTCATTTACTTTAAAAAATCCAACAAACCACCCATCATAATATTCTTTTGTCTCATCTTTTTTTTCAATTCTTGTTGATGTCCCTGTTTTCCCTCCTAATTCTACATTGGCAATATAGGCTCCTTTTCCTGTACCCTCCTTACTATTTACAACTTGAATCATTTGATTTTTCATTATATTTGCTGTACTTTCATTAATTACTCTTCTTCTTTCCACAGGAATTTTTTCTATAATATTGTTATCTTTATCAACATATCCTTCTAATATATGTGGTTTAACATAAACTCCATTATTAACAACAATAGTAGGTATACTAATTGATTCTATAGGAGTTATTCTAGTTTTTTGACCTATATATGCTTGAAAACTATCTCCGCTATCATCTGTAGTATCTTTAACATTTAGTTCTAAATTTCCATTTTGTTCAGAATCAAATCCTAAAACTTTTTCATAAAAACCATGTTCCTTAGAAAGTTTATCTATATTTTTTATACCTACATCTTTACCTATTTGCACAAAAATATTATTAGAAGACTTTATAAAAGCTTGTTTGGGATTTTTATCTTCTCTATCTTCATGTTCTTCGAAGATTCCTCCGAAATTCTTGTGCTTATATACATGATTTAAAGATATAGTATTAGTTTCTATCCCAGCCTCTTCTACAATGACCTTAAATATGGAACCTGCATAAAAACCATTTTGAGTAGTGACTCCTAAATTTATATTAGGTTTACTGTCATCTTTCTGTACCATAGCTCTGATCTTTCCACTATCTGCTTCCATCAAAATTACTCCTATTTGTTCATATTTATTAAAAGGTTTGGAATTAATAATATCTTTTATCTTTAGTTGAAGATTTTTATCTAAAGTAGTTCTAACATTTAAATTTTTTAGAGGCTTGGTAAAAAATTCATTAGTTATATATCCATTTACATCTTTACTAAAAACCTGATATGTGTATTCGTTATTTTTGGTCTTATCTGCTATTGTCATTTCAATAGAATCTTTAGACTTTTCTTTTAGTTTATTATCTTCATTCTTCTTAGTATTAGTTATAAGATTCTCTATATTCCACCAACCATTATCCCTATTGACAGCTGAATATTTATATACATAAAACCCATTGACTCCTTTAATATTTTTAAGTTTGTAGTATGTGTCTTCATCTATTCTCCATCTTATCTTTTGGTTTTTATTCTCCTTTAATTCCTTTTCTATATTATAATTGCTATTGTAATTCTTAAGAATAATTTTTAATGCTTCTAATTCATCTTTTTTTGCATAATTGTTATTTATCAAATAAGTATACGGATCTATAACGGCATAATATTCAATATTATATATTAATAAGTCCCTTCCTTTACAATCTAGCAATAAATAATTCAATTCAGAGGCTTTCTCCTTATACTGATACTGATTTTCAGCCATTGCTTCTAAATTTTTGCTACTAAAATACTGATAATTTACTATCCTAGAAATTAGCACTAAAAATAAATATAAAAAAGTCATAAAAACTATATAGCATCTTTTCTTTATATTTTTGCTAGTCATTAAAAAACACCCCTTCTAGCTAAATTATAGCCTAGATAGAGGTGCTTTATTCTAAAACTGCTATTTATTTTCAAAAAGAACTTGTTTAATTTTTGATACCATGATATCAATTGCTACTTTATTTTGCCCACCTTCTGGTATTATAATATCTGCATACTTCTTAGTTGGCTCTATAAACTGAGTATGCATAGGTTTTACCACATTTAAATATTGTTCTACTACAGACTCTATGGTCCTGCCTCTTTCTCTAATATCTCTTAATATTCTTCTTATAATTCTTACATCATCGTCCGTATCTACATAAATCTTTATATCCAACAATTCTCTTAATTTTGGATCTTGAAGTAGCATAATCCCCTCTATGATTATTATATCCTTTGGTTCAACCTTTACTGTTTCTTTTCGCCTATTATGCTCTTTAAAATCATAAATCGGTTTATATATCGCTTGATCATTAAGAAGCATTTTTAAATGTTCTATCATAAGATCTGTATCAAAAGCATTTGGATGATCATAATTAGTTTTAGTTCTTTCTTCAAATGTTAAATGGCTTTGGTCTTTATAATATGAGTCTTGTTCTATAATAGCAATACAGTCCTCGCTAAAACTTTTATAAATTTCATTAGCTACAGTACTTTTCCCAGAACCTGTTCCTCCAGTGATTCCAATTAGTATTGGTCTTCTCATATTTATTTCTCCTTAGCTTTTATGAGTATATCATTTTCCATTAAGTCTTTATCTGTAATAGCAGTAAAAATCATTTGTCCCGTGCGGGCTGCATCTATATCTTTACCATTTTTGTCTTTCATATTATTTAGAGTTACCTCAAAACTATCTCCTACAGGTCTTAAAACTTCAACAGTATCTCCGTTAAATACTCTATTCTTTTGCTCTATAGTTGCTATAGAATTTTCTATATCATATTTTTTAACTACACCAACAATATCATATTCTCTGATATAAGCTGAAGAATCATAGATTTGTTTATCTTTTTCTCCAAAATAAAATCCTGTAGAATACTGTCTATGACTAGGCCTATTTAAATATTCCATCCATTTTGGATTAAATTTATATTCTTTAGGATTTTCAAAATATGCATCCACTGCCTCTCTATAAGCTTTTACTACAGATGCTACATAAAAGGCACTTTTCATTCTTCCCTCTATTTTGAAAGAATCAATTCCTGTATCTAAAAGTTCAGGTATATGCTCTATCATACATAAATCTTTAGAATTAAATATATAAGTTCCTCTCTCGTCTTCTTCTATTGGAAAAAATTCTCCTGGCCTTTTTTCCTCTACTATATTATACTTATACCTGCAAGGCTGAGCACATTCTCCCCTATTAGAATCTCTACCTGTCATGTAGTTTGATAATAGGCATCTTCCAGAATAAGCCATGCACATAGATCCATGAACAAAGGCTTCTAATTCACAAGTATCTGGTAATTTTTTTCTAAGTTCTTTAATTTCTTCAAGTGATAACTCTCTAGCTAGTACTATTCTTTTAACTCCATTTTTATGCCAAAATTCTGCAGACTTGTAATTTACATTATTAGCTTGTGTGCTTAAATGCAATTCTAAATTAGGTACTACTTCTCTAGCAGTCATTATAATTCCTGGATCAGATACTATTATAGCATCTACTCCTATCTCGTATAATTCCTTTAAATAATCTTCTAATCCAATTAAATCTTCATTATGAGCAAATATATTTACGGTTACATATACTTTTTTATTTCTACTATGCGCATAATCTAATCCCTGCTTTAGTTCGTCTATACTAAAGTTATCAGAAAAGGCTCTTAGATTTAATCTACTTCCTCCTAGATAAACAGCATCTGCTCCAAAATTAATAGCAGTAATTAATTTTTCTAAATTCCCAGCCGGAGCCAATATTTCTGGTTTACGCATCTGTTTCCCTCCTTGTGGTAATCGCAATACCATCTCCCATAGGTATTACTGATGTTATTAAATTTTTATCTTTAGATATCATATCCAAATAACTTCTCATTCTCTTAACTATTGTGATCTTTCTTCTTTCAACCAATTCATCATTAGCTACCATTCCTCTAAACAACACATTATCAGCTATTATAATACCTTTAGGATTTAATAACCTCATACAATGAGGAAAGAATTCACTATAGTGCCCTTTCCCTGCATCCATAAAAATCATGTCATATTTGTCATCTAGATTAGATAGTACTTCTAAACAATCCCCTTCCAATATATTTATTTTATCTTGAAAATTGTATTTAATTATATTACTTTTAGCTATATCTATCATCTTCTTATCTCTTTCAATAGTGGTAATTTTGCTTTTATTATTTGATGCTATACTCATTAGAATAGCTGAATATCCTATAGCCGTTCCTAACTCTAAAATTTTTTGTGGTTTCTGAAAGCTCACCATGAATTTTAAAAAATTACCTACTTCCTTTTGTACAATAGGTATATGCTCCTTTTCAGCAAAATCTTCTAATTCTTTTAAAATACCAACTTCTTCTTTAATCAGTGTTCTTATATAATTAGTCATGTAATCATGCGTTACTCCACTCATTCAACATCCTCCAAAATCATATGGGATTCAGAATATAAACTATTTAATAGTGCTTTTATATCGTTTTTTAGCCTTTAAAAAATCGTTATAATTATCTGTAAAATAATGCTTTTTATTATCTTCTAAAACATAAAATATATAGTTAGTATTATCTGGATTTAAAGCTGCTTCTATTGATAATCTTCCTGGGCTGCAAATAGGTCCAGGTGGTAATCCTTTAACTTTATACGTATTATAAGGTGAATTTATTTTTAAATCCTTATAATATAATTTTTCTTTATGCTCTCCTATAGCATACAATACTGTAGCGTCTACTTCTAATTTCATATCTTTTTTTAACCTATTATTTATTACAGAAGCTATTTTAGCTCTATCTTCATCAATTCTAGCTTCCTTTTCTATAATAGAAGCTAAAGTTATAACCTCAGAAATATTAGAGATTTCTTTTCGATTTTTATTTTTTATATCCTCAATAATATTCTCAAATCGAGTTAACATTTTATTAATTATATCTTTACCAGAACTTCCTCTTTTTAATTCATAAGTATCTGGAAATAAAAATCCTTCTAATCCATATAAAACTTTAGAATTAGATTTTATATATTTTGGCAACTTATATTCCTTACAGCTTTTTATAAAATTTTCCTTTGTTATAATGCCATTTTTCTCTAGTACCTCAGCTATATCTTCTATTGTGTATCCTTCTGGTATGGTTATTTTAACTATATTTTTAGCTTTACTTCCACTGTTTAATATTTTTACGAATTCCTCTATTGATATATCTGAATCCACATCGTATTCCCCAGGCTTTATCTTTGTATCTAGTTTTTTACCCTTTACATACAGCTTAATTATAGAACTATTTTTTATGAGTTTTTGACTTCTTAAATTTCCTATAACATTAAATAAGGAATCACCATCATTTACAACAACAGATATACTATCTGTTGTGGCAGTAAAAGGATGTCTAATACTTTTTACAGCATAGAATCCAAGTGAAAATAAAGTCAAAACTACTAAAACTATAAAAATCCCCTTTAGTTTCTTCATTTCGCCACCCTATAAAAATTATTATCTATTTTCTTGAAGCTCTTTTTCTTTCTACGCTATCTAAAATCCTTTTTCTCATTCTTATATTCTTAGGAGTAATCTCAACAAGTTCATCAGAAGCAATAAATTCAATACACTGCTCTAAGCTCATTGGAACTACAGGGACAAGTTTTAAAGCATCATCTGAACCTGAAGCTCTTGTATTACTTAAATGCTTTTTCTTACACACATTTACATCTATATCTTCTGCTCTTGAGCATTCCCCAACTATCATTCCTGCATAAACTGGAGTGCCTGATGTTATAAATAATCTTCCTCTTTCCTGGGCATTAAATAATCCATACGTAACAGCTTCTCCTGTTTCGAAAGCTACTAATGATCCTCTTGTTCTTTCAGGAATATCTCCTTTAAAAGGCTCATATCCATCAAAAACATGGTTCATTATACCATTTCCTCTTGTATCAGTCATAAATTCGCTTCTAAACCCGATAAGTCCTCTTGCAGGTATTCTGAATTCGAGCCTTGAATATCCATTAACTGCAGACGTCATGTTCACCATTTCCGCTTTTCTTGGTCCTAACTTTTCCATAACCACACCCATGAATTCTTCTGGCACATCTATAGTTAAAAATTCAATAGGTTCAAGCTTTCTTCCATTTTCCTCATGAAATATTACGGATGGTTTTGAAACTTGAAATTCATAACCTTCTCTTCTCATAGTTTCAATTAGAATTGAAAGATGTAATTCTCCTCTACCACTTACCTTAAAAGAATCAGGTGAGTCAGTTTCTTCAACTTTTAAACTTATATTAGTTTCTAATTCTTTAAAAAGTCTGTCTCTTAAATGTCTTGATGTTATATATTCTCCGTCTTGACCTGCAAATGGTGAATCATTAACCATAAAATACATACTTAAAGTAGGTTCATCAATTTTTACAAATGGTAAAGCCTCTGGATTAACTGGATCAGCAATTGTTTCTCCAATATTTATATCTGTTATACCTGATACTGCAACTATATCGCCAAGTTTTGCCTCCTCTACTTCTTCCCTTTTTAATCCATTATACACATACAAATTAGAAACTTTTACATTTCTTTTATTCCCATTATTTTGAATTACCGTTACTTGCTGATTTTTTTGTATAGTTCCCCTTTCAATCTTTCCTATAGCTATTCTTCCTACATATTCATTATAATCAATGGTCGTAACTAAAAGTTGAAGTGGTTCACTTAAATATCCTGTTGGTGCTTTTACATTCTTGATTATTGTATCAAATAAAGGTTCCATATTGTCACTTGAATCATTAAGCTCTTTTTTTGCATATCCTGATTTTGCTGATACATATACTATAGGGAAATCCAGCTGTTCATCATCAGCACCTAGTTCTACAAATAAATCGAAAACTTCATCAATGACTTCATTAGGTCTTGCATTTGGCTTATCTATTTTATTTATTACAACTATAGGTTTTAAATCTAATTCTAATGCCTTTTTTAATACGAACTTAGTCTGTGGCATAGGTCCCTCATATGCATCTACAACTAAAATAACACTATCTACCATCTTTAGAACGCGTTCAACCTCTCCTCCAAAATCAGCATGTCCTGGAGTATCTACTATATTTATTTTAACGCCATTATAATATACAGCTGTATTCTTAGATAGTATTGTTATACCTCTTTCCTTCTCTAAATCGTTAGAGTCCATAACCCTTTCCTCTACTTTTTGATTATCTCGAAATACGTGACTCTGCTTAAGCATAGCATCTACTAATGTAGTTTTGCCATGGTCAACGTGAGCAATAATGGCTATATTTCTTATGTCATTTCTTGTAAATAAACTCATTATATTTCCTCCAAACTTTCTATGTTCCTATTATTTGTAATTTATATTATTAATAAATTATAAAAAAATTGGATACTAATTAGTATCCAATTTTACATTTAACATATCTATTCTAATGCTATACAATTAAAAAGTCAACAATTGTATATTTTTATCATTATTTAGCGTAATTTACACTTCCATAATAATTGGAAGTATCATAGGCTTTCTTTTTGTTTTTTCATATAAAAACATTCTTAAAGCTTCTTTTACTTTAGATTTTATAACAGCCCACTCAGTAGTATGCTTTTCTTCACATTCTCTCAAAGCATCTCTCACTATAATTCTAGCCTCTTCCATTAAATCTTCAGATTCTCTTACATAAACAAAGCCTCTTGAAATTATGTCTGGACCTGCTATAACTTTTCCATCCTCTTTAGCAATAGTCACAACTACTGTCAAAATTCCATCTTGAGATAAATGTTTTCTGTCTCTTAATACTATATTTCCTACATCCCCAACTCCTAATCCATCTACGAAAACTTGACCTGCAACAACACTTCCAGTTTTTTTAATATTATCTTTGCTTACTTCTATAACTTCTCCATTTTCGCATATAACTATATTATTTTCAGGCATTCCAAGTTTCATTGCAAGTTCTGAATGTTGCTTTAACATTCTATATTCTCCATGTACTGGTATAAAAAACTTAGGTTTTACTAATGTATGCATTAATTTTAGCTCTTCTTGACAAGCATGACCTGAAACATGCACATCTGCTAAAGCTTCATATATAACATTTGCACCTTGCTTAAATAATTGATTTATAACTTTAGAAACCAGCTTCTCATTTCCTGGTATAGGACTTGCTGAAATAATAACCATATCTCCTTCTACTATATTTACTTTCTTATGGTCTGAAGAAGCCATTCTTGAAAGCGCTGACATTGGTTCTCCTTGGCTTCCTGTGGTTATTATGGTTATCTTGTCGTTAGGATACTTTTTAACCTCATCTATACTAATGAGACTATTTTTCTCGCACTGCAAATATCCAAGTTCTAGAGCTACAGCCACTATATTTTCCATACTTCTTCCAGATACAGCAACCTTTCTTCCAAATTTAGACGATGCTGTGATTATCTGTTGAATTCTATGGACATTTGATGCGAATGTTGCAACAATTATTCTTCCATCAGCCTTAGCAAAAATATTTTCAAAAGTTTCACCTACAGTTCTCTCTGACATTGTATATCCTGGTCTCTCTACATTGGTACTATCAGCAAGCATCGCTATAACTCCTTTTTTACCAAGTTCTGCAAATCTTGCTAAATCCGCTACCTGACCATCTATAGGAGTATAATCAATTTTAAAATCACCTGTATGTAATACTATTCCTATTGGAGTATGAATTGCTATTGCTGTTGAATCTGCAATACTATGGCTAGTCCTTATAAATTCTACAGACATATTATCAAGTTTTATAATATCTTTAGGTTGTACACGACATAAAGTTGATGAACTTAATAGTCCACTTTCTTTTAATCTTGTTTCTACCATTCCAATTGTAAGTTTAGTTCCATATACAGGTACATTTACTTCTCTAAGAACATATGGTAAAGCTCCAATATGATCTTCATGACCATGAGTTAGGAATATGCCTTTGACTTTATCTCTATTTTTTAACAGATAACCTGTATCTGGTATCACAACATCTATTCCCAACATTTCATCATCTGGAAATTTAAGTCCGCAATCTACTACTATAATTTCATTTTTATATTCGAATACGGTCATATTCATTCCGACTTCATTCAATCCACCTAATGGTATGATTTTAATTTTATCTTTTTCTTTTTTCAATGTCTCCCCTCCTTTGATAAACAATTGTAAACATTATATAAATATAGATAATTATTTAATTTTAAAACATTCCTCACAAATCCCTAAAAATTTAACACTATGATTTTCAATTTTAAATTTATATTGTTTTTCAACATTTTTTTCAATTGCATCTAATAAGTCTTCTTCTACTTCAATTACTTTACCACATTTTCTACATATCAAATGATGATGCTGATGCACCTCATTTTCATCAATTAACTCATATCTATTACATCCATCGTCCAAATTTAACTTACTTAACAAACCAATTTCTTCTAAAAGCTGTATGGTTCTATATACTGTTGCTAATCCAATCTCAGGGCATTCCTTTTTTACAAGATCATATAATTCTTCTGCAGTAAGGTGTTTGCCTCTGTTTTCTATAACCATATTTACTACTGCTCTACGCTGAGGAGTTAATTTATACCCTTTTAGTTTTAATTGTTCCTTTAATCTTTCAACGTGCATTGGAGATGTTTTAGACATTATAATACCTCGTTTCCCTAATAAACACATATCTACTTTTATTTACTAAGCTATTAGCTTACAATCAGTTTAATACTAAATTGTTTTTTTGTCAATTGATAATCATTACTGCTAGTTAACAATTTACTTAATTTAATCTATCATCTTCTAAGCTTAGAGTCTCATAAGCTTCCTGTACCATTTGGAATTCGCTGTCATCTTCTATAGTAACAAACAAACTTTCTCCATTTTCATCTTTGTCTATTCTAAATGCAATTGCATCTGCTTCTTCATCATCTACTGGTGCAACGATTACATATTCTTTGTCTTCTATATCAAATTTCATTATGAGTTCAAATTCAACTTCATCTCCATTTTCATCTTTTAGTACTATTGTATTAAAATCATTTTCCATATTTGTTTTCTCCTTTCATATATTTTTTACATATAACTCTTATTATATTAAACACTGTCTAAATACCCTTGTAAAATATACGTCGCTGCCATTTTATCAACTATTTTCTTTCTTTTTGCTCTAGATAAATTAGCTTCTAACATAGCTCTCTCAGCAGCAGCTGTTGTAAGCCTTTCATCCCACATTTTAATTGGGATTTTCACCTTTTCTTTAAGAATATTGCAAAATTCTAATACTTTTTTCCCTTGCTCTCCAAGCGTACCATTCATGTTTTTAGGAAGTCCACAAACTATAGTTTCCACACTATATTCTTCACAAATTTTCTTTAACTCTGCTATATCATCGTCTTCCTTCTTTCTGTTGATAGTTGTAATTCCTTGCGCAGTAAGTCCTAATGGATCACTAACTGCCACTCCTATAGTTTTATCTCCTACATCTAACCCTAGTATCCTCATAAAGCTTCTCCTTAAAATTTATTATGTGTAATCTTAAAATAAAGATGCCCATAAGGGCATCTTTATTTAATTGACAAATAAACTTTTAGAACTTCCTCGAGAATCTCATCTCTCTCTAATTTTCTTAATAAAGCTCTCGCACCATTATAGTTTGTTATATAAGTAGGATCTCCTGAAATTAAATATCCAACTAACTGGTTAATAGGATTATATCCTTTCTCTTTTAAAGCATCATTAACTTCAGTTAATATTTTTCTAGTGAGCTCCTTCTTATTTTTTTGTATATCAAACTGCATAGTATCTTCATTAATGCTCATATTTGTCTCACCCCTTTTTTAAAGACATGCCGCACCAATACATTAACTTACTTAAACTTATTATAACCCAAAATCAATAAAAAGTATACTATTTTACTAATTTTTCCATAACTTTATCTACTTCTTTTATTGCTTCATCTACTTTTTCAGGAAGCTTTCCTCCTGCTTGTGCCATATCTGGTCTTCCTCCTCCGCCGCCGCCAGCTATTACCGATATTTCTTTTACTATTTTTCCACAATGAACTCCCTTATCAATTGTATCTTTTGTAGCCATTGCTAAAAATTGTACCTTATTATTATTTATGCTTCCAAGAACAACTACTCCACTGCCTATTTTATTTTTTATCTTATCTCCAAGATTTCTAAGAGCTTCTCCATCAACATCTTTTAGAACTCCAACAGCATATTTTACTCCATTTATTTCTTTAACATTTTTTAATATTTCATCCTCTGCCCCACTAGCAAGTTTTGACTTTAGCACTGCTATTTCCTTATCTTTTTCTTTTATTTCGCCAGCTTGCTGGTTTAATTTCATTATTATATCTTTTTCTGAACATTTTAATACTTCAGAGATTTCTTTTAATAATTTCATTTTGCTTTCTATCAATTCTAAGGCTTTAGCTCCTGTTACGGCTTCAATTCTTCTTATTCCAGCTGCTATACCGCTTTCTGACACTATCTTAAACAATCCTATTTTTCCTACGTTGCTAGTATGAGTTCCTCCGCAAAGTTCTACGCTAAAATCTCCAATACTAACCACTCTTACCTTATCTCCGTATTTTTCATCAAATAAAGCCATAGCACCAGAATTTCTAGCCTCATCCAAAGTCATTTCTTCTGTGTTCACATTATTTAATTTTAAGATTTCTTTATTTACTAAATCCTCTATATTCTTTAATTCTTCTTCAGTTACAGCTGCAAAATGTGTAAAGTCGAATCTTAGTCTTTCATCATCTACAAATGAACCTGATTGATGTACATGATCTCCTAATACCTTACGTAATGCTGCGTGTAATAGATGAGTAGCACTATGATTATTAGCAATTTTTTGCCTTCTCTCTTTATCAACCTTTAAAGTTACTTCTGCATTTAAATTCACACTGCCTTTAACTACTTCTACAAAATGAACTGTTTTTCCTCCTATATTCTTTTTACAATCTTCTACTTTAGCAGTAAAATTATCATTAAAAATTATACCCTTATCTCCTACTTGACCTCCCATTTCTGCATAGAAAGGAGTTTCTTCTGTAACTATTACTCCTTTTGTTCCTTCTTCTATAGAATCCACAAATGCATCATCTTTTATAAGGGTTTTTATATTTGATTTTAATTCTAAAGTATCATATCCTTTAAATCTTGTTTCTATTTCAGAAGGTATTGTATCAATTATTTTTATATCTGTTCCCATATAAGTATTTTCTTCCCTAGCAGCCCTAGCTCTTTCTCTTTGTACTTTCATTTCTTCATTAAATCCATCAATATCAATGGCTATTTCCTTTTCTTCTAATATTTCTTGAGTAAGTTCAAGTGGAAATCCATAAGTATCATATAACTTAAATACCTTATCACCAGATAAAACTTTTTGATTGCTTTTATGAACTTCTTCTATATATTCTTTTAGTATCTCCATTCCAGCATCTATAGTTTCACTAAATCTTTCTTCTTCAATAGAAATAACCTTTTTAATATAATCAATTTTTTCTTTTAATTCCGGATAAGCTTCTCCTGAATTTTCAACAACTGTATCTACTATTTTATGTAAGAATATGTCTTCTATTCCAAGTAATTTTCCATGTCTTGCAGCTCTTCTCAATAATCTTCTTAAAACATATCCTCTTCCCTCATTAGAAGGTAGTATTCCATCACTTATCATAAAAGTTATACTTCTTACATGATCTGTTATTATTCTCAATGATACATCTTTCGATTTATCTTCTCCATACTTAATTCCACATAATTCTGAGACTTTTTCTAGTATACTTTTTATAGTATCCACTTCAAATATAGTATCTACTCCTTGCATAATAGTAGCCATTCTTTCAAGCCCCATACCTGTATCAATATTAGGAAAAGCCAATTTATTATAATTTCCATCTTCATCTTTATCAAATTGAGTAAATACTAAGTTCCAAAATTCAACTGCTCTGTCATTATCAGATTTTTCTACAAAATCCTCTACAGATACAATCTCACCTTCATCTTTATAATAATGTATTTCAGAACAAGGCCCGCAAGGTCCTACTCCATGCTCCCAAAAATTATCTTCTTTTCCTAGTCTAAATATATGTTTAGGATTAACATCTGTTTTAGATGTCCATATTTCATAAGCTTCATCATCTTCTAAATAGATAGTTACATAAAGCCTGTCCTTAGGTATTTGTAAAACTTCAGTTACATATTCCCAAGCCCATGGAATTACTTCATTTTTAAAATAATCTCCAAACGAAAAATTTCCCAGCATTTCAAAGAAAGTAGCATGTCTAGATGTCTTTCCTACATTTTCAATATCTCCTGTTCTTACACATTTTTGACAAGTAGTAATTCTTTTATTTGGCGGTGTTTGTAGCCCTGTAAAATATGGTTTCAATGGAGCCATACCAGCATTTATAAGCAAAAGACTTTTATCATTTTTAGGTACTAGTGAAAAACTTGGAAGCCTCAAATGATTTTTGCTTTCAAAAAATCTTAAATACGATTCTCTAATTTCATTTAATCCCATTTTTTTCATTTTTTATTTACCTCCATTTACTTTAGTCATTTATGTAGAATATTAAACAAAAAAACCTTCAATCCCACTAAGGGACGAAAGTTTCCGCGGTACCACCCTACTTATATAAATACATAGTCATATATTTGCTATGTATTAAATATCTCTCAAACATTTATAGCTCCTAGACAGCTTCAATGACCTATATCAAGAAGTTTTCACCAACCACTTCCTCTCTTTATGATATGACAGCCTTTACTCCTTCTAATCATCGCATTATAGTATAAAATTTTTAATAAAAGACATTTTGATTATATGAAAAAATACTATTTATGTCAATACAGTACAAAAGCATGAATTAAACAGTCAAAATAAATAATAATTTAAATCTTCATATATTACCTTTATTATAACTCCTATTGGTACAGCTAATATCATGCCTAAAAATCCTCCAATTTCACCTCCTAGAAGAAGTATTATTATTACTCCTAATGGATGCATACTAACGCTATCTCCTGTTATCTTAGGCGAAATGATATTCCCCTCTAATAATTGAATAAGATATAACCATATAAGCGTGTATAGACCTAACTTAGGCGATTCTATGAGGGCAACAATTACAGCTGGTATCATACCAATAATAGGACCAAAATAAGGTATTATATTAAATGCTCCGTTTAATATAGAAAGAATTAGAGGAAATCTAACTTTTAATATGAGTAATACAATAAATGTTAATATCCCCACCAAAAGGCATAACATAAACTGCCCTATAATATACCTTCCTAGAATCTTATCTATGTCTTTATTTATTCTTTTAATTATTTTTCTAGCTTTTATAGGGCATAAAAGCAATACTTTGCTTTCTATATATTCACTATCACAAAGAAAATAGTATGTTATTATGGGCACTACTACAAATGCTAGTGCATTTTCTCCAAGGTTTGCCGTATATTCTAGCATATTGTCAAATACTTTAATTAAATACCTATTTAATTTTTTATATACAGTATTCAAAACTCCATAGACTATCTTATTATTCCTCAATAACCTTAATTTCATATGAAAACTTGTTGCATATTCTTCAAATTCCTTCAAACTGTCTGTAAAACTTAAACCTTCTTTAAATATAGAAGGTATTAAGACTATAAAAATTAGAAGAACAAATAATAGAACTCCTATTATTAGTGTAAGAGCTGCCCCCTTAGAATTAATACCTTTTTTTATTAACAGAGAGTACATAGGTTTCAGAGTATATGCCAATATAAATGAGAACACAATTAAAACTAGTATTTCTTTTATTGCTTCTATTCTTAAAATAAAAATAATACAGATTATAATTACAAAACTAAATAATATTATTGTTAAGGATTTATTTTTTAGTATATTATTCATTGCTATCTACTTCCATTAGTTTATGAGGTACAGTCCTAAAAACCATATTATTACCTTCTTTAAAATATAATATATTTTTATTTCCAAGTATAAGTTCTTTTATAAGATATATTTGCTTTCCATATATAAGGTTTCGAATAAATCCAGTTGAAACTATAAGACCATTTATTTTAAAATCTTCATTATTAAAAATAATATCTTCTACCATTCCAATTATATCACCTTTGTTATTTACTACATCCATACCTTTAAAATCTGAAAGTTTTAGTTCACATTCTTCACTAATTTCGCTAATTACCATATTATTATTAAAACTTATAATATTTTCTTTTCTAACAGTATAGTCTTTCTTTAATAATCTAGTGGATGAAATAGAAAATCCAGTTATATACCCTTTATTGAAATCAATCAGTATATCCTTAATAAAACCAATCTTTTTTCCGCTTATATCCATAACCTCCATTAGCATAAAATCTTTACTTCTATACATAAAAAACCCCTCATATCTTATATCAACTTAAAACTACTTCTCTGCATATACCTATGTTTCCCACTTAATCCAAAAAATATTCAAAAGTGCTGAATAACTTATACTGTACGTTATCCAGCACTTAACCCTTAATCTTTTATTTAGTTTCCATGAACATGTTCATGAATATGTTCAGAATGGCTTTTAGTTTCCCAAGGCTCAAGTCCTTGTCTAATTCTATAATCATTTATAGCCTTGTGTATTGCTTCCTCAGCTAATACTGAGCAATGCATTTTTACTGGTGGAAGACCATCTAAAGCTTCTGCTACAGCCTTATTTGTTAAATTCCAAGCTTCTTCAACAGTTTTTCCCTTCACTAATTCTGTTGCCATACTTGAAGATGCTATAGCAGATCCACATCCAAATGTCTTAAACTTTATATCTTTAACTATATTATCTTCAATCTTTAAATATATCTTCATAATATCTCCACACTGTGGATTTCCAACTTCTCCAATACCATTTGCGTCTTCAATTTCTCCAACATTTCTTGGATTTCTAAAATGATCCATTACTTTTTCGCTGTACATATTATCTTTCTCCTTTCTCTTTTAAGAAGGCCTCCCAATATGGGGACATCTCTCTTCTTCTTTCTATTATCTTAGGAAGTTCTCTTATAACATATTCTACTTCTTCCTCAGTTGTTTTCTCACCTAAAGACAATCTTAGAGAACCGTGTGCTACGCCGTGATCTAGTCCTATAGCAAGTAATACATGAGAAGCTTCTAAATCACCTGATGCACACGCACTTCCTGTTGAAGCATATATTCCTTTGTCATCTAAATCTAGTAATAGGGTCTCTCCTTCTATACCTATAAAGCTCATATTTACATTACTTGGAAGTCTTTTATCTCCAGTTGGACCATTTAACTTTGTATATGGTATTTTTTCTGTAAGTTCTTTTATTAATCTATCTCTAAGAGCAGATAATCTTTTTCCTTCTTCGTCCATATTTGAAATTGCAAGTTCAATAGCTTTACCTATACCAACTATTCCAGGTACATTTTCCGTACTTCCTCTCTTGCTTCTTTCTTGACCGCCACCATGTATTAAATTCTCAATTTTGATTCCACGCCTTATATAAAGAGCTCCTACTCCTTTAGGTCCGTAAAATTTATGAGCTGCCATAGAAAGTAAATCTATATTCATTTCCTTTACATCTATAGGCACATGCCCTACTGCTTGAACAGCATCTGTATGGAATAATACTTTCTTTTCTCTACAAACAGCTCCTATTTCTTTTATAGGTTGAATTGTACCAATCTCATTATTAGCGAACATGATAGAAACTAGTATAGTCTTATCTGTAATAGCTGCTCTAACATCTTCAGGATTTACAAATCCATATTCGTCTACAGGCAAATAAGTTACCTCAAACCCATTTCTTTCCAAAAACTTGCATGTATTAATAATGGCATGATGTTCTATAGCTGAAGTAATTATATGATTTCCTTTATCCTTTTTAGCAAAAGCTACTCCTTTAATAGCCCAGTTGTCAGCTTCAGAACCACCACTTGTAAAGTATATTTCGTTAGCATCAGCATTTATAGCCTTTGCTACTCTCTCTCGCGCTACACTGATTGCTTTTTTGTTATTATCAGAAAGAGTGTAAAGAGAGGATGGGTTACCAAAGCTTTCAGTAAAATAAGGAAGCATTTCTTCTAAAACTTCAGGCTTTGTGTATGTAGTTGCTGAATAATCCATATAAATTTTGTTATTCATGATTTTCACTCCTGTTCATTATCATATTATTATAATCGTCTGCCATATCCTGTAATGTAATAGAGTTTGTTACATCGTCTATACTCTTTTTTATCTTTTCCCATAGAAGCCTGGTTGGGCAAATATCCATATTATCGCATTCAGCTTTATCTAAACAAGATGATATTTCTATAGGTCCTTCTAATACATTTATTATATCTGCAACAGTAATATCTTTTGGAGGTCTATTTAAAACATATCCTCCTTGTGCTCCTCTTATACTTTTTATAAGTTTTGCTCTTCTAAGCGGTGCGAAAAGTTGTTCTAGGTAAAACTCTGATAGATTTTGCCTCTCCGCTATACTCTTTATAGAAACAGGGTTTCCACCATATCGTATTGCTAAATCAACCATAGCTTTGACCCCATATCTTCCTTTTGTAGATAACTTCATTTAATCACTCCTTAATCCCGAGTGTTCTACTTTGATTTCATGAATATAATATCAAACCCGAGTGTATTTGTCAACATTGATTCTTCATTTTTCCTCATAATATGTTTTTTTCCCCATTTCCCTTGGAAAATATTCTTGCTCAACATAATGTCCAGGATAATCATGAGGATATTTATATCCAATATTACCCAAATCCTCTGCACCCTTATAATGATTATCTCGAAGATGATGAGGAACCCTATACTGATAAATCTTAGCATCTGATATTGCTTTATCTACGGCTAAAAGTACAGAATTAGATTTTGGTGCCTTAGCAAGATATATTATAGCCTGAGCTATTGGAATTCTTGCTTCTGGCATTCCAACAGTTTCAAGAGCATTTGATGCAGCATGAGCAATAAGCATGGCTCTAGGATCTGCCATTCCTATGTCCTCTGAAGCATGGATTATTAATCTCCTTACAATAAATCTAGGATCTTCTCCTCCTTCTATCATTCTTCCAAACCAATATAGAGCAGCATCGGCATCAGAGCCTCTAATACTTTTTATAAAAGCAGAAATAATATCATAATGATTATCTCCACTAGAATCATAGTTAACCACAGGCTTTTGTATACATTCTTTTATCGTTTCTTTGTCTATGTCAATAATGCCGTCTTTGTTCTTATTTGTAGATAATACTGCTAGTTCTAAAGTATTAAGGCTATTTCTCGCATCTCCACCAGACAGTTCTGCTATAAGTCCTAAGCTTTCTTTATCAATATTTATCTTTAAACTTCCATATCCTCTTTCCTTATCTTTTAAAGCATTTTCTAGTATTTTAACAATCTGCTCTTTATTGAGGGATTCCAGTTGAAATATTTTTGATCTGCTTAAAAGTGCTCTATTTATTTCAAAATAAGGATTTTCAGTGGTTGCACCAACTAGAATTACAGTTCCCTTTTCCACTGCGTCTAAAAGCGAATCCTGCTGAGAGCCTTTTTTAAGTGCATGAATTTCATCAATAAAAAATATTGTTCTTTTACTATACAACTTCAAAAGTTCCTCTGCTTTATTTATGTAATCTCTTATTTCCTTGACTCCTATAGATGTAGCATTTAGTTTTACAAATTCACTTTTAGTCTCTAAAGATATAATATGTGCTAATGTAGTTTTCCCAACTCCTGGCGGTCCATATAAAATTATAGATGTTAAATTATCAGTTTCTATAAGCCTTCTCAACAATCTTCCTTTTCCAACTATACTATCCTGCCCAAAAAATTCATTTAAATTTCTAGGCCTCATTTTCTCAGCTAATGGTTTTTTAACAGTATTATTTTTACTTAGTGCAAGATCAAATAAGTCCATTTTTACTCCTACCTTCTCGCATAAAATTTATATAATAAGCCTATAAGTTAGTATAGAATATAACTTATATTAATAGGTATTAACTGTGCTTTACATAAATTTTTATAAATCTATATACTTAGGATTAAAATCTATACATAGTATATATTCCCTACCATCTATATTTTTAAAAACGGAAGATATTGTTATGCACAAGTTTCCAGTAGCCAAAGAAACATACGGTTCTGTAACATACTTATTTAATGCCATGTTTCTAAGAAAATAGTAATATTTCTTAAGAGAATGGTCTGTTCCTTGTTTAGCAGGATAAAATATCAACGCTTTCTGAGAAATCATATTTTTACAGTAAGTAAAAGTGTCTGTAACCTGTATTCCATTCTCATCCAATACGTATATACATTCGAATACATCGCATCTATCTATAACTCTTTTTAGCTTAGAATCGAATTCATTTTCACTGCTATTAGATAGTTCTCTTAAAACTTCATTTATAATATTTTCATATAATCTATATCTACTTTTCTCTAAATTTGTCTTATATATCATATAAGTTTTATATTCTATTGATAGACTTTTTAATTTTTCTCTAACTCTATATACAAACTCTTCATTTATAGTAGATAGTCCAAAAAATCTTCCTTCTATCATATCTGCTCCTAATTCCATCACAGTTAAGGCTTCCTCTTTTGTCTCAATTCCATCTCCAATAACCAATGCTCCAATATTTTTAGATAGATTTACTAGAGCCTTGAATACTTCCTGCTTATAATAGTCTAAATCTATGTTATTCGTTATAGCACCGCTTATTTTTATAATATCAGGTTCTACATAAGAAATCTTGTCTAAATTAGCTAAGCCATAACCTATATCGCTTAAAGAAACAATAAATCCGTGGCTCCTATAAAAATTTATAAATTTTTTTATGCTTTCAACATCTTCTATTTTATCTTCAACTATCTCTAAAACTACATTTTGAGGATTTAATTTAAATGCATTAATAAGCTCCATTATTATTCCTGAACCAATAAATCTTGTTATTATTGATGCACTTATATTTAAAAATAACAACATCTCTCTATTTTCATAATATATCTTTGAAAAACTTTCAACGGCTTTTTCTCTATAAAGCCTATCTAATTCAATTGTCATATCTTCACTTTTTGCAAGTTCTAATAATTTACACATAGAAATTTGTTTTCCGCCTATAGTACAACCATTACTTGAAGCTTGAAATCCTATAATTGATTGTTTAATAACAGATGCTACAGGTTCAAATTTAATCTCTAAATTTTTATTTTTTATTATATCCTTTATATCAATTTGTTCTTTCATTAATGCAAACACATCCTTTTCAATATATGTTTCATGGAATATATAAATCTAATATATATCAAATTTATCCTATAGATAATAATATTTCAACATTTTTTTATATACAAGGCATTTTTATTGACATACAAAATTATATAGAATATACTTTGATTATCAAACATTTTGTCATTCAAAGCATCTAAATATTTTAAAGGAGTCGATATTATGAATTTACCACCCTTAAAGTTAGGTGAATTAATAGCAAGAGTTCCAATTATTCAAGGTGGCATGGGTGTTGGAGTATCTGGTTCAAGTTTAGCTTCTGCTGTAGCAAATGCTGGCGGAATAGGCGTTATATCAGCAGTTCAAATAGGTTTTAAAGAAGATGATTTTGAGCTAAATCCCAAACAAGCTAACATAAGAGCTTTGAAAAGTGAAATTAAAAAAGCTAGAGAGTTAAGTCCTCAGGGAATTTTAGGAGTAAATATTATGGTAGCCGCAAATGATTATGAAGATTTAGTAAAAACAGCAGTAGAAGAAAATATAGATTTAATCATATGTGGCGCTGGTCTTCCTTCAACCCTACCTAAACTTATAAAAGACTCTAAAACAAAAATCGCACCTATTGTATCCTCTGGCAGGGCAGCCTTAGTTATTTCAAAACTTTGGATTAGAAAATTTAATTATATACCGGATTTAATAATTGTTGAAGGTCCTAATGCTGGAGGCCATCTCGGATTTTCAAAAGAAGAATTAACTTTTAATAAACATCTAGATATCTCCTCTATAACAAAAGATGTACTAAAAGTAACTAAAGACTTAGAAAAAGAGTACGGTAGGCATATACCCGTAGTTGCTGCTGGTGGAATTTTTGATGGAAAAGATATTGTAAACATGATAAAATTAGGAGCTGAAGGTGTTCAGATGGGCACAAGATTTGTAGCTACGGAAGAATGTGATGCTCACATTAACTTCAAAAAAGCCTATATTTCTGCATCAAAAGATGATATTGTTTTAATTAAAAGCCCAGTAGGTATGCCTGGAAGAGCACTAAACAATAAATTTGCACAACTTGTAAAAGATTCTTCTATTCCAGTAACCAAATGTTACAATTGCTTAAAACCCTGCAATCCTAAAGAAACTCCTTACTGCATATCTAAAGCATTGATAGATGCTGTAAAAGGAGATATTGAAAACGGATTAGTTTTTTCAGGTTCAAATTCTTATAAAATAAATAAAATATGTACCGTCAAAGAATTGATTTGCGAGCTAGCTGAAGAAGCTAATAAACTTCTCGATTAAAAAGCACCAAGCTGTTTAAACTAGCAGCTTGGTGCTTTTTATTATTTTATGTTCATTACTTTATAAATTCTATCCTCCATTTATAATATCCAGTCTTACCTTCTTTCTCATATCTAAAATATGCTGAAAAAACATTTCCTTTTTTACTCTTAAGATTCCTAAATCCTACTTTCCCGTTTTTTAGAAGAATTTTAACCATTTCCTTGGTGACCTTTTTCCCAAAAGACTCTATGTACTTATCGTTCTTCCATACAGCAAATTTACAACCATTCTTCCAATTACTACATCCAAAAGCTTTTGTACTTTCTATCACTGGATTCCCACAATTAGGACAGCTTCCTAAACTTTCTACGCCTTTTGGAAGCTGTACCTTAAAATTATTTATAGCATATGTATCATTTTTTATAGACTCTACTGCACTTATAGTAAAATCTTTAATCAACTTTAAAAAATCCTCTTTCTTAACTTTTCCTTTCTCTATATCCGATAAAGTTTTCTCTAGTCTACCTGTATACTCTAAATCCAAAAGTTCCTTCACAGGAAATATTTCAACAATAGTTCTCCCAAGTTCTGTGCAAGTAAGGCTTTTTCCTTTAGCTTGTATATATCCTATCTCCTTCAACTTTTTAATGATTTCTGCCCTCGTTGCTGGAGTGCCTATGCTAAATCCACTTAATATAGATGCCATAATCTCCTCTGAATCTTCTTCATCTTTAAAACTTTTCCCGCAAGTCTCCATTACTCTTAATAGAGTCTTTTCTGTATGATGTTTTGGAGGTTTTTTAGTTATTGAGTTTACTTTATTATCTATTACATCAACCATATCTTTTTCCTTAACCATGGGAAGTATAGTGTCCTTAGTATCTATTTTTTCTACAGCACGCCATCCTTCAATTATTTGAACCTTCCCTTTGGATACAAATATACCTTTTAATTCTTCGTGAAAAACTTTAATAGTAATTTTTGTTTCTTCAAATTCTGCAATAGGCATAAACTGCATTATAAATCTGTTTTTTATTGCCTCATATACTATATGTTCATCTTTGCTTAATCCTGTTGGCTTTATATAAGTGGGCATTATAGCACTATGACTTTCTACTTTAGAATTATCAAATATTCTTTTGCTTTTTATAAATTTAATATCCTTTTCATAGGGTAAACCTTTCTTTAAAACATCTAGTACTCTTTTTGCTCTTTCTTCTAAACTTTCCTCTAAAGCAACACTTCCTGTTCTAGGATAAGTTATAAACTTTTTTTCATATAAAGATTGTGCAATCTTTAGCACCTTATCGGATGTCCAGCCCTTATATTTACTAGTAATATATCCTTGAAGGTTTGACAAGTTAAATAATAAAGGAGGATATTCTTTCTTTTTTTCTGTTTTCTTTAATACTATTTCGCCTGTTTTTCCCACTAATATTTTGCTGATTCTATTAAGATAATCTTTATTTTCAAATTTCTCCGAATCATTTTCATAATATGTTCCTTGAAATTCCTCATTATTTTTAGCTTTAAAATTTGCTACTAGTTTATAATAAGTTGTAGCCTTAAAATTTTCTATCTCTTTATCTCTATCATATATTATTTTAAGTGTTGGAAGTAGTACTCTTCCTATGTTAAGTATTTTATCTTTATTTAACTTATATTTTAATGTGGCTACAGAGGTTAAGTTAATTCCTATAATCCAGTCTGCCAACTGTCTTCCCATTCCAGCATCTTGAAGGTGTTTCATTTCTTGATTATTCTTTAATTGTTTCATTCCTTTTTTAACTTCTTCTGGAGTCCATTCATTCAACAATAGTCTATATATAGGTTTTTTTACTTGAAAATATAAAAATAATTCATCAGAAATTAATTGCCCCTCTCGATCATAGTCCGTGGCAGAAATAATTCCATCTACATCTTCCCTATTTATTAAGCTGTTAATTATATTAATCTGTTTTTCTGCCCCTTTATCTGAAACATTCTTATTTCTAGTATCTTGTTTTATCTTATATTTAAATTCCTGTGGCATAAATGGAAATTTATCAAGTTTCCAAGTTTTCATACTTTCATCATAGTCTTTTGCATCAAATAATTGCAATAAATGCCCAAAAGCCCAGGTTATTAAATAATCACTTCCTTCAAAATATCCATTTTTTCTTGTTTTTATATTTAAAGCATCTGCAATATTTCTAGCAACTGATGGCTTTTCAGCAATTATAACTTTTTTCAAAACATCAACTCCCAATACTTTACATTTGTTCAATAAGTACTAATTATAGAAGATTAAATTAATTTTATCAAGTTATACACTTTATTTATTAGAAGTTTATGTGAAATTTGCTTATAATAAATTTGATTATTCCTTTATTATAAATTAAAATAATCAAATATAAAAATATAATTATTTCAAGGTGAGGACTATGAGAAATATAAAATTAACTATACAATATGATGGAACTAAATATAAAGGATGGCAAAGACTTGGAAATGAGAATAATACCATTCAAGGTAAGATAGAAAAAGTATTAGGCAAAATCACTGGAGAAAATATAGAACTTATAGGTTCTGGAAGAACCGATGCAGGAGTTCATGCCTATAATCAAATAGCAAACTTCAAAACCAATAGTAATATATCTAATGAAAAGCTTCTAGAAGATTGCTATAAGTTTCTTCCTTTAGATATAGTTATAAAAAAGGCAGAGGATGTTGATGACAGATTTCATGCCAGATATAACGCTCTTGAAAAAATATACACTTATAAAATATATAATGACAGTACTCATGATGTTTTTAAAAGAAAATATTCCTATCATGTTAAAGAAGAATTAAACATTGAAAAAATGAGAGAATCTGCTTTTGTTTTTATAGGTAAACATGACTTTAAAAGCTTTACTGCTCTAAAATCTAAAAAGAAGTCTACTGTTAGAGAAATATATTCCATATAATATAATAAAAAATAATGCTGACATAGATATAGTATTTAGGGGAAATGGATTCTTATACAAAATGGTAAGGATCTTGGCAGGAACACTGATTGAGGCAGGACTAGGTAAAATAACTCCAGAAGATATAAAAAATATAATGGAACAAAAAGATCGCTCTATGGCTCCTCCTACCGCCCCTGCTCATGGATTGTTTTTAAGCGAAGTCATTTACTAATAAAAATGTGCAGCATTTTTATTAAATGAAGGCGCCATAGACGCCTTCATTTAGCATATAATAATATCTTCTTATACTGCTTTCGAGTTCATTTATACTTATAAATCTAGCTTTTCTAATAACTTCTTTGCTTTCAATATAAAAAATTATTGCTGGTACTGTAAACACAGAGAATTCCCCACAAGCTTCTGTAATCTCATCTATGTCTATTCTCCTGAAAATTATATTAGGATATCTGAGTAACATTTCCTTCACTTTAGGCAATAACGCATGACATACTGCACAACTTCCCGTTGAAATATATAATAAAGCTAATGAATTCTCCTTTATAAAACTTCTTACTTCTTCTATAGAATTTAATTTATCCATAATAATTCACTTCTTTCATTCTATTTTTTCATTATATGTCAAAATAATATTGTAATATAAAAAAATCAGTAATGAAACTGCCCTCTTATAAAACATATCTAAATACCATGAAGTAATGACAAAAGCTTCCTGCTAGAACAAATAAATGAAATATTTCATGAAAGCCAAAAAGTTTTGATTTAAATTTAGGCCACTTTGTAGCGTATATTAATGCACCTATAGTATAAAATATTCCTCCCAAAAACAGATAGACAAGTCCTTGTACTGCCATAGCTTTCGAAAGAGGTGAAACAATAAATACTGCAAGCCAGCCCAATAATATATAAAACAAGGTTGATAGCCATCTTGGGGCATTAAACCATATCATTTTAAATGCTATTCCTAACAATGCAGAGCTCCATATACCTATGAACATTCCCCATCTTAAATACCCATGTAAAGATATTAAGCATATAGGTGTATAGGTTCCGGCTATCAAAATGTAAATCATAGAATGGTCAAGTTTCCTTAATGTCTTAATAACTTTATCAGAAGACTTTATTAAATGATATACTGTACTAGCTGTATAAAGAAGTATCAGACTCAACCCAAACATAGTTACTGCCAGAAAAGCCAAAGGTGTAGCACTTGGAATTGTAGCTTCATATTTTATAAGTGAAACCATTCCAAAAATGGACGCTACCGCTCCAAATAAATGCGTTAATCCACTAACTGGTTCTCTAAATTTATTAATCATTCCTATCACTCCATTTCATAATATGTATATTTATTTTATTGCAATCAAAAATATATAACGTAGTTTTTAATACTAAATCATCTTGTATTGTTATTTTATCACAATATCTCATGAATTATAACCTTTATATCTAGTTATTTTCACCAAATTCTTATTATATTATTAGAACTTTATGGATTAATACTAATTTTACTTCTATTATCTATTTATTCTTTTATATCACTAATATTTTCATATGTAGTCTTAAATACTTCATATTGAAATGGTAGTATACTTATGTTAGAATTTTAATTAATTATATGGTTGGGAGTGCTTGAAATGGAATTAGATAAAAAAGAAATAAACTCACTATTAGAAAAAATATTTTTATATGAAAATATCCGACTTTCAGATATTCCAGATTTGGATTTATATATGGATCAAGTTATAACCCTTTTTAATGACAAATTATCTCATTCAAAGAGAAATGATAATGATAAAATACTTACAAAAACAATGATAAATAATTACACTAAAGCAAAAATACTTATACCTCCTAATAAAAAAAAATATAGTAAAACCCATATTATTTTGCTTATTCTTATATATTATTTAAAACAAAGTCTGTCTATTAGCGATATTTATTTGTTATTTAAAGATGTAATTGAAACCTTAGAATCTGATGAAAATGCACACTTAGAAATTCAAAAAATATACCAGTCTTTCTTAAATATAAAAAAAGACCAAACAGACAAAATATATGAAAGTCTATCTGAAAAAATGGATATTATCCATAATAATACTCAAGAATTAAATTCATCAAATATGAAATCTGAAAAAATGCTTATTACAGTATTAGCCTTAATAAATGAGGCAAATATTTTAAAACGCTTAGCAGAAAAGATTATTGATGATTTTTTTGCAAACTCTGACTTTAAATAAGTTATATTATAAATATAGAAAAAGCTAAAAATAAGAAAAGCGAAATCTTATTTTTAGCTTTTTCTTATAAATATTAAATTGTATATTGTTTTATCAAATTTATTATTTCATCTACTCCATTTTTTACAGAACTTTTATTCATATTCTTAATATATATATCTTTTTCTTTAAGCAATTTATCTACACTTTCTATGAGGGAATCTCCTGTGAGATTTTCCTCTTCAAGCACCATACTATATCCACTTTTCTCAAAAGATCTAGCATTTAATATTTGATCTCCTCTGCTAGCTTTTGCAGATAATGGTATAAGCAAATTAGGCTTTTTAAGTGCTAACAATTCAAAAATTACATTGGCACCCGCTCTTGATATAAATATGTCTGCTGCAGCCATTAAATGAGGTAATTCTTCACTTACATACTCAAATTGTTTATAACCTTTTTTGGAACAAAGGCTGTCGTCTAAATTACCTTTTCCACATATATGAATTATATTGTATTGTTTTAAAAATACATTAATCTTTTTTCTTACAGCATCATTAATAATTTTAGAACCAAGACTGCCTCCTATTATCATAAGAATAGGTTTTTCGTCATGAAACCCACATATTTGTCTTCCCTTTAATTTACTTCCCTTAAGAATTTCTTCCCTTATGGGAGTACCTGTAACAACTCCTTTATTACCTTTAATATGTTTTATTGATTCAGGAAAGGTTACACAAACCTTTGTAGAAAAAGGAACTGATATTTTATTTGCAAGCCCTGGCGTAATATCTGATTCATGGATAATTACCGGTACTCTATTCAAATAAGCTCCAATTACTACTGGAACAGATACAAATCCTCCTTTTGAAAATACTACATTGGGCTTCTCATGTCTTATTATATTAAAAGCTTGAAAAACCCCCTTTAATACCCTAAATGGATCTGAAAGATTTTTTAGATCCATATATCTTCTTAACTTTCCACTTGAAATTATATGGTATTTCAATCCTTCTTCTTGTATAATTTTTCTTTCTATTCCCTTCTCCGTCCCTATATATTGGATTTCATATCCCAATTCTAAAAGCTTAGGTATAAGCGCCAGATTAGGAGTAACGTGACCAGCAGAACCTCCTCCAGTCATAATAACTTTATATTTTTTCACGAGATCATCTCCTAACTCATTACTAAAAAACATAAAAAATTATATTTCAAAATCAATAAATTTCAAAATAATAAATTTAATATATTTAATTTTAAAACTTTCCTTATTAATTTTCTATTATAGATTATAGGTTGTCAACAAAAAAATTACAACCAACCTCCTTTTTTCTATTATAAGTACAAACTTGAACTTGTACCTCTAACCTACTAATATATTATTCTTAAAAAAGGTTAAGATACTAATGTAACACAAATAAGCCATATAAAAAAGGAGGAATTTAAAATGGCAAGAAATAATAGAGCTTTAGTACCTGAAGCTAGAGAAGGATTAAATAGATTTAAAATGGAAGCTGCTAATGCAGTGGGAGTTCCTTTAAAGAATGGTTATAATGGAGATTTAACTGCAAGACAGGCAGGTTCAATTGGCGGACAAATGGTTAAAACTATGATAGAACATTATGAAAGAAACAATCTACAATAATTAAATAGAAAATAGAATGTATTACAATTAAGGATAGGTAGAAAATCTGCCTATCCTCTTTAATTAATATCTGAGAACTCCAAATCTACCTTATTATTTATATTAGATTCTTGCCTGTAAGGACATCTCTCATTTTGCCAATTTTTATGCTTGACATTAAATATAACAATAAATTCAGTTCCTTCACCTAATTTGCTTTTTACTTTTATATCTCCCTTCATAAGTTCAACAAACTTTTTTACAAGAGATAATCCAAGACCTGTACCTTGAGAATTATTCGAAAGAGGATTTGGTACTTGCACAAATCTATCAAATATATTTTCTAATTTTTCTTTTGGAATCCCTATCCCTTCATCCTTGACCTTAACCTTTATATAATTTTCCTCAATAATAGTAGTAATCATTACACTTTTACCTTTAGGAGTAAATTTAATAGCATTAGACAATAGATTTAATATAATTTTTTCATATTTGTCCTTATCTAAATTTACTACAGCTTCCTCTTTTGTAGTATCAAAAATTAAATTTACTCCTTTGCTTTTAGCATAAAAATTTGCAGAATCTATTAAGTTTTCAGTTACAGAAACCACATCAAAAAAAGAATTGTCTATATTCAAAAATCCGGCTTCTGCTTTAGAAATATCTAATATATTATTTATAAGCTTTAATAATATTCTACAATTTTGATTAACTTTAGATAATATTTTCTCTATATTTGAACTAATCTCTTTTCTATAAATATCATTAGCTAATTGAACAGAACTTTGAATTATAGTAAGAGGAGTTCTTAGTTCATGAGAAATCATATTAAAAAATTCATCTTTGCTTTTAGACATCTTTTCTAATTCCTTTGTTTGTATTTCTAACTTTATTTCATTATTTTTTAATTCAGTTACATCTTTCATAGTTATTATTGTATTTACAACCCTTTTATTTTCATCCAACACTAAGTTCCAATTTAATTCTATATACTTAAAATCATTTTTCAATTTATCTCTTAGCTTTATTATAAAATTATGTATAGGATTTAAATTCAAGGAATGTGTATTATATAATTCTTGTAAACTTTTTTTGGTATCTTGAAAGTTGTTTTCATCTATATATTTAAAAAAGTCTTGGACATTTTCTATTTGATTTAGAGTCAAATTGCCCATATCAAAAACTGATCTATTATAAAAATCTAAATTTCCATAACTATCAAAAACTATTAATCCTTCTGACATATTGTGAATTACATTTTTTAAGTGTAGTATATATTCTTTTTCCTTAATTCTTAATCTTTCTAAAATATCACACTTAGTTTTAGTTTCAGACCAAATATTCAGAAACTTATCTCTTTCTGCTTTTATTTTATTTTCTTCATTAATATAATCTGTAACATCATATGTGTATATTTCTAAAGTCTCCTCTTTTGCGTTTATAAAAAAATCTAAGTATTTACCAGGAACTATATTTACCTTTCTTAATTTTTTACTAACTTTATTTTCAAAACATCCTTTTAAAATGTTTTTTATTCTATTAAAACTTGAGTTATTTTCCATAGATTTTTCAAGTTCTTCATCTTGAAATTCAAATATTTTTAAAAATGCAGAGTTTATATATTGAATAGAGAGGTCTAGTCCACTGAAAATTATTACACCAAAAGGTAGTTCGTCATATATTTCATACATATTCAATTTACCTCCAAAGATAATATCTAACATATAAATGTATTCTATATGCCAAGCTTTTTTCCTTCTTTTTCCATTAAGTTTTCACCACAAATAAAAACTCTTCGCAAAATTTTAAACGAAGAGTTTTACTTTATAATGAAAGTCTAAAATCCTTTATTCTAAGCTGTTTATTTCTGTATCCATTAAATTCATTTATGATAGGATAAAAAATTATATCTAACTTTAACCCTGATGGGTTACTTATTATTTTCTCAAATTTATCACCATATTTTTCTTTTATAATTTCTTTAAATTCATCTGCTCTATTAAAGGCTATAGCATCAATTTTTTCCTTATTGTTAATGAAACAACTTAATTTTAGTGTGTTTTGATCTTTCCCTAAAAATTTAATTTCTGAAATAAGTATTCCTTTTTCAGCAAATAAAGGTGCAGAATTTCCTTTTCCAAATGGCTCTAAATCTTCTAAACTATTGATTAATTCCTCATTAACAAATCCTAAAGGAATTCTTTTGTCTATTTTAATTTTAGGCGTTATATCTTCCTTAGTGAGCTTACAGTTTTCATTTAGTCTTTTTCTAAGTATAGGTATATTTTCTTTCTTAATAGATAGTCCAGCAGCCATAGGATGTCCTCCAAACTTATCTATTAAATCTTTACATTTTAAAAGTTCCTCAAATAAATTGTACTCCTCTATTGAACGTCCAGAGCCCTTAGGCATTTCTTTTCCTTTTGTTAATATTATAGTTGGTAAATTAAATTTTTCTTTTATTTTTCCTGCAACAATTCCTGCAATACTCTCGTGAATATCTTCTTTATATATGACTAATACCTTATCATTTTTCAAATCAGAATTTTGTATAATCTGTACAATATCATCTACATTTTTCATTGTCATATCTTGTCTTATCTTATTTAATTCGTATAAAATATTAGCAAGTTCTTTTGCTCTATGTATATCATTTGTGGTAAACAATTCTACAGATAAAGAAGCTGTATCTAATCTTCCTGTAGCATTAATACATGGACCAATCATAAAACCTATATTATAAGATTTGATTTCTTTATCTTTTATACCTAAAACATCCATAAGTGCTTTCAATCCAAGATTTTCAGTATTTTTTATCATTTCTAAAGAATTTTTTGCTATGATTCTATTTTCTCCTATTAAATCCACAACATCGCATATAGTCCCTATCCCAGCTATTTCTATAAATTTATAAGCTTCTTTCTCATCTAAGCCTAATTTTAAATATAAAGCTTGTATAAACTTAAAGGCGATACCTGCACCACATAAAAATTTAAAAGGATAAGAACAATCATACCTTTTGGGATTTATAACAGCATCTGCCTCAGGCATAATATACTCTCTTCCCTCTTCTGTCTCTATAAAAGGCAACTCGTGATGGTCCGTAACCACTACCTGCATTCCTAACTTCTTTGCAAGCTTAACCTCTTCTACAGCACTAATTCCATTATCACAAGTTAATATAACCTCTGCTCCTTCTTCTTTTAATATTTTGATTCTATCTTTGGACATTCCATATCCTTCAGTCTCTCTATCTGGAATATAATACTCTACATTAGCATGTAAATTTAAGAGTCCCTTATAAAGAATAGTTGTACTTGTGACTCCATCCGCGTCATAATCTCCATAAATAATAATTTTCTTACCTTCATCTACAGCATCTAATATTATATCTGTACCTAAATCCATATCACTCATAAGAAACGGATTATGTAAATCATCTAAAGATGCACTCATAAACTTTTTTACTTCTTCTGCATCTTGAATTTTTCTACCTGCTAATATTTTGGCAACTATACTGCTTACACCAGCTTCCTTAGCTAGTTTATTTACATCGCATTTAGTTACTCTAAGTCTCCATTCTGCTTTCACCTTCATCACCTTCTCACAGGTTATTATATCATAGCTTCCATGGATTTTGTGGTATAATCTTCTTTGGAGGTGCTTATAATGGACGCTTTATTATTTGGAATATCAGGTCTTCCTAATGGTGATGGTACAAAAAAATTTACTTACAAATCTGGAATTGAATATTTAAAAGAATTAGGCTTGGACGCAATGGAACTTCCCTTTGTTCGTTCTGTTAATATTACTGACAAAAATAAGAATCAAGTTCTAGATGCTAAGATAAAGAATAATTTTTATCTTTCTGCTCATGGCTCTTACTTTATTAACTTAAATGCAGATGAAGAAGAAAAAATAGATAAGTCCATTGAAAGGATAATAAATGGAGCTGAAGGATTAAAAAAAGTAGAAGGAAAAAGTTTGATTTTCCATCCAGGATTTTATCTTAAGGATAGCAAGGAGGAGACCTTTAACACTATAAAAGAAAATCTTCTAAGATTACCAGACTTAGGTGTAGACTATAGGCTTGAAACTACAGGAAAAGGGACACAATTTGGTTCCCTAGAAGAAAATGTAGCACTTTGCAAATCTGTACCAACATGTAAATTATGTATAGACTTTTCTCATCTTCATGCTAGGTACAACGGTTCATTGAAAACCTATGATGATTTTGCTAAAATTTTAGATTATGTTGGAAACGAACTAGGAGAAAAAAGCCTAAAGGATATGCATATACATATATCTGGAATCAATTATGGAGCTAAAGGTGAAAAAAATCATCTTCCTTTTGAGGAAAGTGATTTCAACTATAAAGACTGTCTTAAAGCTTTTCACAAATTCGATATTAAGGGTTGTATTATATGCGAAAGTCCTATATTAGAAAAAGATGCGTTACTTCTTAAAAATTACTACGAATCACTCTGATGTAGAAGCAGTAGGATTCTTACTTCCTACTGCTTCTATATTTTTATCGTCTTTAGAAATTAAAAAAAACAAGTACTTTCATAACTCGCCTTTTTAATCTATGTATTGGTGAAAGCATATTATTCTTCAACTTCTATTTTGTTATCTTCTAAATTTTCTTGTACTATCACTTTTATATCTTGAAGTTCTCTCAAAATTTTCTCTAATAATTCTAATTCTTTTTTCTCCATAGCATCTCTCTCCCCCTCCCATATTAAATTAATGGATAATTTATAAATTAATTATAGTATCAAATAACATTTTTTTATATAGTGGCATTGAGGGAATTGAGTAAAAATTATGTATAATAAATGTACAATATTGCGTACTTTAAACTTTAGCTGTTATAATTGTTTTATTCATACAACTAATTATAGCATATATAATAAGGTATAAGGAGAGATATAATGACTAAAAAAACTTTTAAAGGTAGTGCTATGCTGAATCCAGTTCCAGCTGTACTTATAACTTCTAAAAACAAAGAAGGAAAAGTTAACGTATTCACCGTAGGATGGATTGGAACTGCTTGTACTAAACCTTCAATGATAAGTGTTGCCATAAGACCTGAAAGATTATCTTATGAATATATAAAAGAAACCTCTGAATTTGTAGTTAATCTTCCTTCTAAAAATCTTGTTAAAGCAGTAGATTTTTGTGGAGTTAGGTCTGGAAGAAATTTAGATAAAGTAAAAAAACTTAATTTTACGTTAAGAGAGAGTGAAAATATTTCTGTTCCCTACATAGATGAGTGTCCCATTTGTCTTGAATGCAAACTAAAAAGTGTCATTCCTTTAGGCTCCCATGATTTATTTTTGGCTGAAGTTTTATCTGTCCATGTTGAAGAAGACCTTATAGACGAAAAAGATAAAATTCATTTTGATAAGGCCGAACTTATTTGCTATTCTCATGGAGAATATTTTGGTCTTTCTAAAAACGCCTTAGGCAGCTTCGGATATTCAGTGAGAAAGAAAAAGAAAAAAAGAAAATGAGAATAGTGAGTTAACCTCTCCTATTCTCATTTTCTTTAAGCTTCTTCAATGCTTAGTACATCATAACCTGCATCTTCTACGGCTGATATCATCTTTGAATCTTCTAAATTTTCACCTTCAACCATAGCGAATTTCTTATCCAAATTAACTTCAACATTCTTTACTCCTTCAACTTCCATAAGAGCATTTTTTACATGCATAACGCAATGATTGCAAGACATTCCGTCAATATTTAATCTTTTTTTCATAATTAAACTCCTCCTTATATTGTATATCTATTTAAATATTTTTAACTTTTTATACATTAGGCTTAAATCCTTTCAACCTTAAAGCATTTGTAAGAACAGATACTGAACTTAAACTCATAGCCCCAGCTGCTATCATAGGATTTAATCTTGGCCCTCCAAAGAGCACCAGGACTCCTGCAGCTATAGGTATTCCAAGAGTATTATACCCAAATGCCCAGAAAAGATTTTGCTTAATATTTCTTATAGTTGCTTTGCTTAACTGAATTGCAGTTACCACATCTAGAATATCATTTTTCATAAGAACTATATCTGCAGATTCTATAGCTACATCTGTACCAGAACCTATAGCAATTCCTACATCAGCTTGGACAAGAGCTGGAGCATCATTTATTCCATCTCCTACCATGGCAACTATATCTCCATTTTCTTGAATTTTTTTTACGTTTTCAGCCTTATCCTCCGGCATAACTTCTGCTAAAACCTCGTCTATACCAGCCTTTTTAGCAATAGCCTCTGCTGTTCTTTTATTATCTCCTGTAATCATTACAGTTCTAATTCCCATTTCATGAAGTTTTTTAATAGCCCTTGTGCTATTTTCTTTTAACACATCAGCTACTGCAATTAAACCTGATAATCTCCCTTCAATGCTTACATACATTAGAGTTTTTCCTTCATTTGTCAAATCTATTGATCGCTTTTCTAGTTCTTCTAGGTACATATTTCTCTCTACCATTAACTTTTTATTTCCTATTAAAACTTTTTTATTATCTACATTTACTTCTATCCCTTTGCCAGGTATAGCCTTAAAAGAAGTTGTATTTAAAACTCTTAGATTTTTTTCCTCTGCATATCTTACTATGGACTCTCCTAATGGATGTTCTGAACCTTTTTCTGCAGAAGCTGCAATTTGGAGTAAATAATCTTCGTTTAGACCATTTAATGAAATTATATCAGTAACCTGAGGTTTTCCTTCCGTTATAGTACCAGTTTTATCGAAAACTACTGTTTTTATCTTATGAGCTGTTTCTAAAGCTTCTCCTCCCTTTATAAGTACTCCATTTTCTGCACCTTTACCAGAACCAACCATAATAGCCGTTGGTGTTGCTAAACCTAAAGCACAAGGACAAGCTATTACAAGAACGGATATAAATATTGTAAGAGAAAAAATTGTTCCTCTACCTGCAATATACCAGCTCAAACCTGATATTATAGCCAGCACTATTACAACTGGTACAAAATACCCAGATATAACATCTGCAAGTCTTGCTATAGGTGCCTTAGATCCTTGAGCATTTTCAACCATTTTTATTATTTGAGAAAGAACTGTATCCTTTCCTACTTTGTTTGCCTTAAATTTAATAAGACCATTTTTATTTATAGTAGCTCCAAATACCTGATCATTTACATTCTTATCAACGGGAATACTCTCACCTGTGAGCATAGATTCGTCTACAGTGGAAGTCCCCTCTATTATGACTCCATCTACCGGTATTTTTTCACCCGGCTTAACTACTATTATATCTCCTACTTCTACTTCTTCTATAGGTATTTCAACTTCTTTTCCGTCTTGAATTATTAAAGCATTTTTAGGAGCAAGTCCCATAAGTTTTTTAATTGTATCTGAAGTTTTACTCTTTGTTTTAGCTTCTAAATATTTTCCCATGAGTATTAGTGTTATTATAGTAGCCGCAGATTCATAATATAAGTCCATAGAATATTTATCGTGTCCTTTGCTTATTTGATAGGTTGCAAATATTCCATATAAAACTGCTGCACTAGTTCCTATGGCTATTAAAGAATCCATATTAGGACTTCCTTTGAATAAGGTTTTAAATCCTATCTTATAAAATCTTCTTCCAGCAGCCAATGATGGAATAACTAAAATAATCTGAATCAAAGCAAAGTTTAAAGGATTATGCATAGGATCTATAATCATTGGAAGATGCATACCTGCCATATGACCCATAGTTATAATTAAAAGTGGTACTGTAAATACAGCAGACACTATGAAGTTAGTCCAAATTTCTTTTATTTCTTTTTCTTTTCTCTCTCTATCTGAATCTATTGAAGTTTCTTCTTCTAAAACCTTATATCCTGCCTTCGTTATAGCCTCTTTTATCTTAGAAAGCCTAATCTTAGATGGATTATATTGAAGATAAAGCTTTTCTGAAGCAAAGTTTACTTCTGATTTCTCTACTCCATTCAGCTTTTTGGTGGCTCTTTCCACTGCTTTTGCACAGGCTGAACAAGTCATTCCACCAATACTTATAGTTACTTCTTTGAGCCCTTTTTCTTCTTCTGCTGAATATCCTGCTTTTTCAATAGCATTTATTATATTTTCTAAAGATGTTAATCTTTCATCATACTTAACGAGAAGTTTTTCTGTTGCAAGATTCACATTTGCCTCACTTACTCCGTCTATCTTTTTAGATGCTCTTTCAACAGCCCTAGCACAAGCTGCACAAGTCATTCCCTTTATGTTAAGAGTTTTTTCCATTAAAACTACCTCCTTATTACTTCATTAGTTTATCCAATACAGATATTATCTCTTCAACTTTTTCTTCCCCTTTATTATGCAAAAAAGCATCTTTAACACAATGATTTAAATGCTGCTTTAAAATCATTGTATTAGCTTTTTTTAGCAGAGCTTGAGAAGCAATTATTTGATTTGAAATATCTATACAATACCTACCTTCTTCTATCATTTTTAATATTCCATCTATTTGACCTTTAGCAGTTTTTAGATATTGTTCTGCTTTCTTCTTTTCTAAATTCATTTCAACCCCCCTCCCCCTGGTGGTGTTATTTCATAATTATATTAATCCATATAGCACTATAAGTCAATATTATTTTGTCCATAAAAATAAAAACTATGTTTACAAAATTTATATTTATTAATTCTGCAAACACAGCCTATTTTTTATAACTTGGAAAGTAGTAAAATTACCATGCACTTTCTTTATACAAAATCAATATTCTATTCTGGTCTTAGTATTTGTATTGTTGGATCTTTCAAAACCTTATTTACCACATTTAATATTTTTTCTTCATTTATATCTCCAATAATTTCCTGAGAAATTATATTATAAGGATTATACATGATCTCATGTGAAGTAATTTTTTTGCAAAGTTCGATGGATCGCTCTACTCTTAATTCTTCTTTAAGTTGTATATTCTTTATTATTTTATTTATAATCTCATTACTAAAAATCCCCTTTAAAGATTTTACATTTTCAATGTTTTTGTTTATAAGTTCTATGGATTTATCTATATTTTTTTCTGAAGTTCCAAGTTTAATAGTAAAGAGCTTTATACCTTTCTCATTTTTTATACTGCTTGATATGTCATAAACCAAACCATTTTTAGTTCTTACTTCATCATAAAGAATACTGCTTGTCCCTTCTCCAAATTTAGAATTAAATACTTTAAGCAAATTTATTTCTTCTTCATTTAAATAGTGTATAGGAAAACAATATTGTATTTTTGCTCCATTCAAGTCTTTTCTTATCTTATTAAAAATTCCTTTATTGTTTGTCTCATATAAAATTTTCCTATGGTTGTTATATTCTTTTTCCCATTTACCAAAGTATTTATCTATTATTTTAATTATTTCTTCATATTCTATAGAAGAGACTACAGTAATTACGCAATTCAATGGTGCATAGTGCTTATTATAAAATCTTTTTATATCCTCTAAGGTTATAGCCTTTATGCTCTCCTCTTTACCTATAATAAGTTCTTTTATTCTCCTTTTATTAAAGGCATTAAAAAAGAGCTCGTCTTCACAATCTTGATATGGATCGTCCTTCCATTCTTTTAGCTCCTCTAAGATTATATCCATTTCTTCTTTAAATCCTTCCTTTGGAAAAATAGGATTTAAAATAATATCTGAATATAATTCAAATCCCTTCTGAAAATCAGACGAAAGAGTAGTTCCATAATATATAGCGTAAGGATAATTAGTCATAGCATTATGAAATCCAAAAACTTCATCACATTCTATATTTATTTCATTTTCATTTCTTTTTTTAGTTCCCTTAAAAAGCATGTGCTCTACTGCATGAGCAAGACCTATTTCTCCTTCTTCTTCAACTAAAGCTCCAGCATTAAAACCTATACAAAATGAAGATAGGTTTCCCTCTCTCTTGACATAATTTACTTTGATTCCATTACTAAATACATATTTTTTCATACAGATTACCTCCAAGGCCTATTTTACTATACTTTTTTCTCTTTAGAAATGTTTCTAATTTTTTCTATAATTATGATATAATTTTATGGATAGATTGGAGGAGTAGGAATGACTTTAAAAACCATAAAGACGCATCAGACACTTATTGAACTGGTTAAATACGGATTAATTGGCGGCAGTAATGTACTTATAAATCTAATAATACTCAATGTTCTGTCTTATTTAACTGGAATATATTCTGGCCCTACAATGTATATATTTTATGGCATATCTTTTGTAGTTTACTCTATTAATGGATACTTTTGGAATAAAAAATTTACTTTTTCCTCTAATAATGGTTCTTATTTTAAATATGCTTCAATTTTAGGAATATCTACTTTTTTAAATTCAACACTTTGTACAATATTTACCACCTTTAATATATTCAACTTCCAAGAAATATTATGGATGAATATTTCAATAATCCTGTCTTCTATAACTGTTGGCATATTAACTTTTATACTAAATAAATGCTTTGTATTTAGAAATAGAACCGAGTAGAGGCATTCTCTTTCCTTACTTGGTTCTATTTCTAAGCTTTTCTTATTTAACTTCAATAATATAATCATTAATATCTAAATTTATAAGCTTTTTACCTCTTCCTGCCCTATTTTGCAGTTTTATATCCTTGAGCAAAATACTTTCTTGTAAGCTATTTTTAGAAATTAAATAAATACTATCTATAGTTTCACCATCCAAAGCTATTTCATCTTTAATTTGTTTGCTTTCAATAAATTCTCCAAATATAACTTCATCATTTTCTTTCAGACTTATTCCTGTAACACCTGTGGCTACTTTTCCCATATAGCTTATGCTGTCAGCTCCAAATCTAATTCCCATAGCATCTTTTGTTATAAGAAGTATATCTTTAGCTACATTATCCTGACTTAACTTAACATTAATTAATCTATCATTATCAGACTTTAATTTATATCCTTTTATAATGTCATACTCACCTTCAAACTCTTTTAAGGCTGTCCTCTTCACATATCCATATTTGCTAAAGAAATATATACTATCTTGAGAGTTGAAATCTATTATTGAAAAAATACTTATAATCTTTTCTTCTTTAGGGTTAAATTCATCTACTATTTTATTTAATGCAAAGTCATTATCTTGTATGTTCTCTACTATATAAGATGGAATGGAATAAACATTCCCCCTATCTCCAAATATAAGTAATCTACTTAAGGAATTTGAAAAACATCCTATAGATGTTTTATAAGCCCTTCTATTAGATATCTTTATATTACCACCTTTATCTATGTTAACTACAAAACTTTTTATTTCAAACTCATCTACATATTCTATATTTACAACCTTATCTTTTTTAGAAATATTAAATATTTGAGTTCCTAAAATATTTCTATCGCTATTCTCTATTCTTGGCTCCTCTACAGTAAATTCTAATCCCATTTTAGTTTTTACATTTATATATTTCTCAATTCTATTCTTGTCAGCCAGCTGTACGTTTATAAGTTTTTCATTTTCCTTTAGTTTTAAAGCTAATAATTTAGAATAGTTTGTTTCAAACTTATCTAAGGAGCTCTTTTTTATTATTCCTCTATCAGTAAAAAATATAAAATTCTTATCCTTATCTAATTTAGGAACAGCAAAAACTTGGATTATATTTTCATTTTCTAAATCTAAGGTCTTAATTAGCTCATCTAATCTTTCTCCTTTTTCCTTCCACTTCATATCTGGGAGATTGCTGCACCTTAGTTGATATAAGTTTCCCACGTCTGTAAATATCATAAGTATATCTTTCGTGTTTGAAGATATCAAATATTTATTAAAATCTCCTTCTCTATACTCTATATCTTCTTCCTTAGGATTCACCCTTTTATAATATTTATCTGATACCCTTTTTGCATACCCATCGTTAGAAATAGTAATCACAATATCTTCGTCTAAAATAATGTCTTCTACTTCGATTTTTGCTTCCTCATCATTATGTATTATCTGGGTTCTTCTATCATCTCCGTATTTTTCCTTTATTTCAATGAGCTCTTTTTTAACTATCTTAAGTAATTCTTTTTCACTTGCTAATATTTTTTCTAAAGCTTTGATTTGTTTTTGTAAAGTTTTATATTCTTTTTCAAGAACTTTAATCTCAAGACCAGATAGTTTATAAAGCATAAGCTCTACAATAGCTTCAGCTTGAGGTTCTGTAAATCCAAATTTATTTATTATATTTTGTTCTGAATCCTTTTTTGACTTAGAAGCCCTAATAGTCGCTATTATTTCATCTATTATATCTATAGCCCTTATGAATCCTTCTACAATATGAAATCTATTTTTAGCTATTTCTAATTCTCTTTTAGTTCTTCTAGTTATAATATCCTTCTGATGTTTTATATAGTGCTCTAATATCTTCTTTAAACCCAAAGTTTCTGGTTTACCATTAGCTATAGCTACCATGTTAAAACTTATGTTACATTGAAGTTCTGTTTTTTTGAATAAATATTTTAATACCTTCTCTACAACATCCCTATCTGCACTCTTTTTAAATTCTATAACTGCTCTTATTCCATTTCTATCAGACTCATCTCTAATATCTGTTATAGCCTCTAATGCTTTTGAATGTTTTTTATCAGCAGTCATCTCAGATATAGACTGTAATATCTTTGCCTTATTTTTTCTATATGGAAATTCGCTTATAACTATACCGTATCTATCATTTTCAAGTTTTTCTATACTAGTCTTAGCTCTTAAAGTGACCTTCCCTTCTCCTGTTTCATAGGCAGAAAGTAGTGCTTTTTCTCCTATAATTATTCCACCTGTAGGTAAATCAGGTCCTTTTATATAATTCATAATCTCTTTTGTTGTTATATCACTTTTATCTATACATGCTATAGTAGCATCAATGGTTTCTCGTAAGTTATGAGGCGGTATATTAGTTGCAAGACCTACAGCTATACCAAAAGCTCCATTTACAAGAAGGTTAGGAAATCTAGCAGGAAGCACTTTTGGTTCTAGTTCTGTATCAGAATAATTGTTTACCATATCCACTACATTTTTATCTATGTCTTTTAACATTTCCATAGCTGCATTAGTAAGTCTAGCCTCTGTATAACGCATAGCAGCTGCACTGTCTCCATCTATACTTCCCCAGTTACCATGTCCATCAATAAGTGGTACTCTAGTTGTAAAATCTTGTGCCAAAATAACCATAGCATCATATACAGAAGTATCTCCATGAGGATGGTATTTTCCTAATATATCTCCAACAATTCTAGCAGATTTATAATAAGGCTTATCTGGAGTTGCCTTTAGCTTATACGCTCCATATAAAATTCTTCTATGGACAGGCTTTAGTCCATCCCTTACATCAGGAAGAGCTCTTTCCTTTGCAACTTCCACAGCATATGGAAGATAATTATCCGGCATAACTTCTGATAATGGAGCCTTTATTATATTATTATCTACTGGAATTTCTATGTTTTTTTTCGCCATATTAATTCAATCCTTTCCGTAGCCTTAAGTACATTAAAATTCTGCATACTTATACATGTAATTTCTCCTAGGCTCTACCACATCTCCCATAAGTAAAGATATCATTTTTTCTGCTTTTGCAGCGTCATCAATAGTTATTTGCTGCAAAGTTCTAGTTTCAGGATTTAAGGTAGTCTCCCAAAGTTGATCAGGGTTCATCTCCCCAAGTCCCTTATACCTTTGAATTAATGCTCCTTTACCTATTTCCTTTTTAACAGCCTCTAATTCCTCATCACTGTAGGCATATTTTTTTATTTCTCCTTTTTTGCCATTTTTATATACCTTATATAAAGGTGGAAGTGCCATATATAAATGTCCATTTGTTATAAGTTGTCTCATGTACCTATAGATATATGTAATCCATAGGGTACGAATGTGATACCCATCCACATCTGCGTCACTTAAAATTATTATTTTATTATATTTTAGATCTTCTTCCCTATAATTTTCTAAGACTCCTGTACCTATAGCTGCATTAAAAAGTTTTAGTTCTTCACTAGCTAATACATTTTCCAACTTCTGCTTTTCAGTATTCATAATTTTTCCTTTAGAAGGCATAATGGTTTGAAATCTTCTATCTCTTGCCTGCTTTGCACTTCCTCCAGCAGAATCTCCCTCTACCACTATAAATTCACATAATTCTGGTTTTCTCAAAGTGCACACAGCTATTTTCCCTGCTAAAGGAGCTGTTCCTTTACCTATTTTTTTCTTTTCTGCTTCATTTATTTTCTTTATTTTTTCTCTTCTAGCTGCAGCGTACACTGCATTATTTATTATCTGAGTTGCTATCTCCTTGTTATCTTCAATCCATTCACTTATTTTTGCATAACTTATTTCATTCATAACGGTATAAGCTTCATTATTACAAAGCTTAGTCTTGGTTTGGCCTTCAAATATAGGATTGCTTATTTTTACTCTTAAAATAGCAGTCATTCCCTCTCTTAAGTCGTCTCCTTCAAAGCCTTTATCCTTTTCCTTTATAATATTTAGCTTTTTTGCCCAATCCTTGAATGCTCTTGTCATACCTGTCTTAAAACCGGTCTCATGAGTCCCTGCTTCTGTGGTTGGTATATTGTTTACATAACTCGCTACATTTTCTGTAGTAGAATCTGTAAATTGAATACAAACTTCACCATAAACTCTAATATCTCCGATTTGCCTTTCTCCTTCAAATATTATAGGGTTCTTATGTATAGGTATTTTACTTTCATTTAGATACTCAATGAAATCTAAAAGTCCTCTCTCTGAGTGATACTTCTTTTCTATTACCTCTTCTTTTCTCTCATCCCTTAACATTAAAGTTATACCTTTGTTTTGGAATGCTAATTCTTGAAGTCTCTCATCTATAATGTCGAATTTAAAATCTGTAGTGCTAAAAACCTCTTTGCTAGGTTTAAAAGTTACTTTTGTTCCTGTCTTCTCTGTATGTGCTACTATCTCTAAAGGTGTAACTGGAGTTCCGGGCATTTTCTTTTTTAAATCTTTGTCCTCTGCATATTCAAACCTTTGACGATACACATTACCCTTTTGATAAACTTCAACTTCAAGCCATTCTGACAAAGCGTTTACAACAGCAGCACCTACTCCATGAAGTCCTCCAGATGTTTTATAATTACTGTTATTAAACTTACCTCCTGTATGAAGTTCCGTAAATACCATTTCTACTCCAGACTTTTTCTTTATAGGATGTATACCCGTAGGGATACCTCTTCCATCATCTATTACTGTAACACTTTTATCTTTATTTAAAATTACAATCACTTTACTTCCATATCCGTTGGCTACTTCATCTATAGAATTATCTAATATTTCCCATATGCAATGATGTAATCCCTTTGTACCAGTGGAACCTATATACATTCCTGGTCTTACCCTTACTGGCTCTAACTTTTCTAGGGAGGTTAAATCTGTAACATCATAAGAATTATTTTTTTTGTCATTTAACTGCATAATATTCCTCCATATATAGATTTTCATAAGTAATCAAATATAGAAACATATGTTCTTATCAATAGCTATATTATATTGTATCTTTTTTCCTAACTCATTACAAGGAAATTTTGTTTTTTATCTCTCAAATTGATATTATAGAGTTCATTTATACAAACTAACACTTTATTTTATCATTAAATAATGGTATACAATAAATGTATACCATTTCAAATTTCTTATTCTTTATCGCCAACATTTTCATCTTTATGCGTTGCAGGCATTATGCTAGCACATAGCCTTATTATATACCTTAATGATTCCTCATCTACTTCATTTTGAAAATCTAAACGTTCTATTGCTTCTCTAAGTAAAACTAAAGCTTTTTCCTCTTTTATATCATTTGTTTCATCTTTATAAACTGCCTCTACGTAGCTAACTATTTTTGATGCAGTTCTTAGTATTTTCTTTACATTTTCTGGAGTAGCTTCCTCATTAGTTAAAAAGTTTAATACTGTATATGTTATTCCATAATAGTCTTCTTTTAGGCTTATTCCTTTATCTTTAAGCAAATATACAAAATAAGTTAATCCAAGAATTAAAAGAATAACTAAAACGTATTGTATAATTATTTCTGTCATGTCTCAGCCCCCCCTTTAATAAACACTTATCTACTAATGATATATGATAAATGCTTTTAAAAGGGACATGTTATTTTATTATTTTTATTGATAAAAAGTAGACACATATGGCTTTAATATTTATAGGTGTCTACTATTGACTTTATTAACTTTTTATATTCTTCAAGTTTTACTACTTCCTTTAGTTCATCATCTTTTTCTATATATTCTATGAACTTAGGATACAGTCTTATTGCTTCCTGTAAATCTTCTAAAGCCTTTGATAATTCATTAATTTTTACATAACAACAAGCTCTATTATAGTATAAAAATCCCGCATCTAAATTGTTTTTAATTCCTTCACTTATAATACAAATGGCCTTTTTATAATCTCCTTTTTCTATATGAATAACTCCTAAATTTAGATAAGAATAAGGATAATTTGGATTTTCCTCTATAGATGCCTTATAATATTTTATTCCTTCTTCAACTTTTCCCATCTTAACCAGGACAACAGCCTTATTAAAAAGAACCTTATAATGATAAGGATCAATTTTTAAACTCTCTTCAAACATCTCAAGTGCTAATTCATATTTCCCTAATTCTTCGTATATAGCTCCCAGATTATTGTATGCCCAAAAATCCTTATCATTCATTGATATTACTTTTTTATAATTATATATAGCTTTATCTTTATTTCCAATCTCATCATAAGCCCCTGCAAGAAAGAAATAAGCTCTGTTATAATTAGGATTTATTTCAATAGCTTTTTCATAATATTTTATAGCTTTATGAAATTCACGGTTGTTATCATATGTAACAGCCAATCCATAATAAGCCCTTTCATCTTCAGGGTCTACTTCTAGTATTTCCTTGTATTTTTCTCTAGCTAAATCATATTTTTCAAGCTCATCATATATAAGTGCCATGTCTAAAAGCAGTTCAGTATCCTTTTTCCCTTCTTTAGTATTATAAGCCTTATTATAGTATTCTAGAGCTTTGTCTATTTTTCTTTCTCTGTAAAACATCCTACCCAAAACTTTGAAATTTTCTATTTTATATTTTTTGTTAAGCATTGTATCACCACCTTTAAGAAAAAAGAAAAATGCACAGCATTTTTCTTTAGGTACTTTACTTAAATTTTTATGCAAGCTCTAATGCGATTTCTATCATTTTTGTAAAAGTTGTTTGTCTTTCTTGTGCTGATGTTTCTTCTCCTGTCACCAAACTGTCGCTTACTGTTAGTATTGTAAGTGCATTAACTCCGTACTTAGCTGCAAGAGTGTATAAGCCTGCTGCTTCCATTTCTACTCCTAACACTCCATACTGTGCCCATAACTTCCATGCTTCTGAATCATCATTATAGAACAAATCAGTGCTTAGAACATTTCCTACTTTAGGCTCAATTCCTTTATCTTTCGCAATATCATAAGCTCTTCTTAAGAGTTCAAAACTAGCTATAGGGGAAAAATCCATGCCTTTAAAACGCATTTTATTAACTGAAGAGTTAGTTGATGCTCCAGCTGCCAGTATAATATCCCTTATCTTAACATTTCCTTGTATAGAACCACAAGTTCCTATTCTTATTAAATTTTTAACCCCATAACTCTCAATAAGTTCATTAGTATAGATAGATATTGATGGTATACCCATACCTGTACCTTGAACTGAAACCTTCTTTCCTTTATATAAACCTGTATATCCATACATTCCCCGAACTTTATTATAACAAATTGGATTTTCTAAGAAAGTCTCTGCTATGAATTTTGCCCTTAATGGATCTCCTGGCAATAATACTGTTTCTGCTATTTGATTTTCTTTTGCTCCTATATGTACACTCATATAATCCCTCCATAAAAACATTATCTTAATCATAATGTTATACAAAATATTCCATACTAAATTATTATACCTTATTTTAATTATGCACACAAAAAAATATTATTAACTTATAACGATTTGTTTTTCTTTATAAAAAATTGTTAGAAGTTATTCCTAAAAACTTCTATCTTTCTTGAACTTTCCTTTAAAGCAATTTTATCCCCTATCTTAACAGCATAAGAAGGCACATTTGCTTAATGCCATTTACAGTAAAGTCCCCATGATTTACCATTTGCCTTGCTTGACGAAATCTATTCTTTTAATTCTTTATAAATGAGAGTATTTCTCAATAAAGCTTTATTTTCTAAATATAGATTTCTTCTTAACAATCATTCATTTTACATACTATCTTTTCATATACTTTTTTCATGTGCTCTTCATTACACCACTTATTTATCCCATCTATAGGCATCCATTTAACTCCACTATTTTCATCAGCTTTAACTATAAGTTTCTCACTTTCATCTCCTTCAACTAGATAAGCCACTGACAAGTGTAGATGTGATGACACATATTCTCCCCTTTTTACATGGCCTATTACTGGTAATACATCTAATGAAAAAATTTTTTCACTTATAGGCATAAGATTTTTTACACCTGTCTCTTCTTCAACTTCCCTGAGAGCAACAGCTAATAAATCCTTTTCTCCATCTGCATGTCCACCTGTCCAAGACCATGAATTATATATGTTATGATATACCATCAAAGCTTTATCTCTTGTTTTATTTACTACAAATGCAGAACTTGTTATATGGGCTACTTTATTATCCCTAGTTAAAACATTATAAAACTTATTTATGCACTCTAGAATTATCTCCTTGTCTTTTTTTTCTTGCTCATTATAAGGATTATAATTTTTTATTGACTCAATCCAATTCATTTTTCAATCCACCTTTTACCATAAAATTTGTTACTGATATTTCAATTTTCGTCATCTAAGAGTTAAAAATAAACCTCTTAAAATGTTCTCTTTAGATAATTCTTCATTTATATAAAAGCAAAAAGGTTACTAACAAATTTACTTGCTAGCAACCTTAAACATTTTCTCATTATAAATCCGAAATACCGCTGCTCTGATCTTGACACCTATCTCTCCGATAGGTGGGTGTTCTCACAAATGCTTCTTAGTACTTGCCTTAAATTGGTCTTATAGTCCTATCCACATTTAAATATTGAACTCCCTTTTCTATAATGTAGGTTCAAAATAAGAGCTCCACAAATATTCCAGACACTTAATTCACTTAATATCACTTACTTCTTTCGTAAATTATTATATCAAATATTAAGTAAAATGCAATAGAAAACTTTTTAATAAAACAGTTGACAAAACATGCTATGTTATAATTGCTCCTCTTTTTGCGTTTACTTTCTCCTCTACTATATCCTCTACTTGATAGCACTTAATATAGATTAGCGAAATTCCAAAAGATATAATATCAGAAATAGGATATGAAATCCATGCTCCTAATACCCCAAGCTCTAGCCAGTATACCATAATGTAAACTATAGGTATGAAAATTATGATTTGTCTAAATATAGAAAGCAACAGTGATAGTCTTGCCATACCCATAGCTTGATAATAATATATAGCTACATAATATGTTCCTATGAATGGAAATAATAAAATCACTATTCTAAACGCTCTTGCAGTATATTTTATGATTTCAGCATCATTTACAAAAATACCAATCATCTGTTTTGCAAATATCATAGCAGCTGCCCATAGTATTATTGAGCTTATAGTAACAGTTTTAACTGAGAGCTTAACTATCTTCTTAACTCTATCATTGCTTCCAGCTCCAAAGTTATAAGCCGCTATGGGCTGCATAGCAGAACTTATTCCTATTACAGTTATGAATAAAAACATAGAAACCCTAGTTATAAGTCCTAAAGCAACAATAGCACCATCTCCACCAATTTCTAAAAGAATCTTATTTAAAAATACTGCAACCACTGCATCTGATACTTCAACAATAAATGTTGAGAAGCCAACATATATAATCTCCTTATATATATTCTTATCTATTTCTACTTCAAACTTTAAATTCATTTCTTTTTTAATCTTCAAGAACTTCATTAATGTATATACAAAAGCAACTATTTGGGATATAACTGTTGCAATTGCAGCTCCGCCAATCCCAAAATTAAATATTACCACTAATAAATAGTCTATGATAAAATTGAATATTGCACCAATGGATGTGCTAACTAAAATTACCTTGGCTTCTCCAAAAGAAGTTAATATATATGACATTAAAATACTTAGGCCTTGAAATACTACTCCTAGAAGTATAATGTTTATATAAGTTTTAGCATATGGAAATATATTATCACTAGAACCTAGCTTTATAATTACATCATGATTAAAAATTAATATAGTTAATATAAAAAATACCATTATAGCTACAAGAACTATAATTGCATTGGGAACTATCTTCCTAACTTTTGAATAATCATTTTCTCCAAGATTCCTTGATATTGCTGTGGATGTTCCTATAGCAACCAACATAGCCAGAGATGAAAATAGTCTTTGTACCGGAAAAGCTATAGTCAATGCCCCTAGTCCTTTTGCTCCTACAAATTGCCCTACAAATAAGGAGTCTACCATATTATACATTTCAGTTACTAACATAGAAAGTATAACTGGTATTGCAAATTTAAGTAATAATCTGCCTATATTCTCTTTTAAAAATTCTTTATTTTCTCTTGCTGTATTTTTATCGGTCAGCATGATTTTTCACCTCAAAACTTATTCTTCCTATATTTATTATAGGGTTTGTAAAGAGGCTTCGCATTCACAGCTTTGCTGAACAAAAAGTACAAACTTGCCCAATTTAATAAGTTGTAATTTTATAAAATAGCAAAAAAGCACCTTAAAAAAGGTGTTTTTGTACTTTTTGAAGGGTGATTAGCACCGCTCCATACCCTTCTATCTTAGATATTATGTTAGAAATTGGCTTCTTTTTTGCAAAACCTAAAGATATTCTTGGTTGAGAAATGCTGTATAAAACCTTCATCTCTTCATAACTAAGTCTTCTTGGTCTACCCATGGAGATCCAATTATTAAAAGATGAACCTACTTTTTCTCCAATTTCATATAAGGTTATTTTATAGTCGTGCTGCAAATTTCTTAAAGACAGAGAAATTTCTATTTCCTTTACATTCTTTTCTCCTCTTTTCTTAGTTAAATACTCTATATCTATTAGCTCATTTAGGTCTTCACTAAAACTATAGAGAAGAATTTGATAGCTATCCTCATTAGAAGTTACAATATATCCATCGCCTTTTTTTATTAATGTATCTCCTAATTTTGATAAAAAGTAATAAGCATAATAGGAAGCCTTTCTAATGCCATGTAAAGTGATTATCCCTTGAGAACCAAAGAATAGCTCATTATTCATAACTGAATTTTCCTCAACAGTATCATATGCTTTTAAAAATAGCATATCACTTTTTTCATTTATAAAATTATGAATAATAAATGGCACCATATAAGCAGTATCAAAAATAAAATTCACCCTGTTATCATCTTCAAAAGGTTCTTCTATTATATCTTCTAATTCATACTTATTCAGTATATCTTGAATAGGCTTAATATATTCCTTCGGAAGATCCTTTGCAGCTCTAAATTTCCAAGTTCGAACTTCATCGATACCATATAAGTCAGAAAAATATAGTATAAAACTTTCTAGAAGTTTTAGGATCATATCTATTTCATCAAATACCTTATCTAAAATTATTATAGGAATAAGTTGAATGTCCACTAAAAACTCCATAAGCTTTTCTACTTCATTCCAATTGAGAAAATCTACATTTTCATTAAAATAAATTTTCATATCTTTGCGAAATAAATATTGTACTATTCCATACTTAAATCCTATATTTCTTTGAATATTTTCAACGAAGCTCTGCTCTTTATCCTTCAATAGCTCTATAGCATCTCCGAGATTGATAATTTCTTTCCAATAGCCGTTTAGTTTTCCTAAACTCTCTGATACATCAACCTCAATCTTAATTATCTCCTTTTCATAATTAAATCTATCATAATCTTCAAGATAAGGAGCAATGTACTCAATAGCCTCCTCTATATCTATTTCAGTATATTTCTTAGAAGATTCATATTTTTTCTCAGGCAGATAATTTTTCTTTCTATATTGAAGAGGTGTCATTTTATAATACATTTTAAAATACTTATTATAATAACGAGTATGAGAAAAACCTACTTCTTCTGAAATTTCAGATATAGTCTTTTCCGTATCTAATAAAAGCTTTACGGATTCATGAACTCTTGTAGAGTTTAAAAAATCTTTGAAGTTTGTACCTGCCATATTCCTTATTTCATGAGACAGATAGTATGAGCTTAAAAACTCTCTTTTAGCTATATCCTTAAGACTTATTTTTTTCATGTAATTATTATATATAAACTTTGATATCCTATGATATCTCTCAAACTGTATTTCATTCTCTTTTAAGTCTTCTTCATCATATATTAAATAATGAAAGTTATTCAATAGATGAAATAATAATTTAACCATTTGTTTCTCTATTTCTTCATCATAATCTTCTCCTTGCTGAATAGCTTCGCAGGCAAGTATAGCTAAAAATTTTCTAAGGACCTGATACTTTTCTTTTTGCTGTACTCCTTCTCTTGACGAATCTGTATAAAAGTAAATATCTTTAACATCACTATAATATTTTTCAAAGAAATCCAAATCCATTCTAAATAAAAGTATTCTGTTATTCTTCTCTTGAGAATAAATTTTATGAGGTTCATCTGGATTTATTATTTCGATCTCTCTTTCTTTCAGATTATATATTTCAGATTCTATCTGGACAAATACTGTTCCTTTTAAAACAAATATTATTTCAAGGCAATTATGCCAATGAAGTGGATAATGGCTTATTTCCTGTAAACTGATAGTAAGAGGTAAATTTCCTTGGAAAGTTACGTATTCTCTTCTCATAGTTACCTCCTTTAGATGATAAACACACTGTACATTATGATTTATTATAACATATTTTTCTCCACCTAACCTTTTCTCTTATACACCATAATTCACCTTAACTGTAACATATTTTGTGAATTTTAATATTTTATATATTGTGCAATACTTAAATATCAAGCAAATTTTCAAGGAGGAATAGCGTGTTATCAAGAGAAAATTATATAAGACATTCACTTGAGATAAATCTTTTCTTTTTAAGATTAGTAAAAGAACACGTCATTTTAGGAGCAGTTTCTTTACCTCCTAGAGACATCAATATAACCTATCAGCTTATTGGCTTGAAAAACAATGTTGAATTACTCTTAGATAGGGCTGTACAACTATCTCAAGGTGTAATTAGTGACGAAGTATTATCTTCAGATGAACTTGTAACCGACCTTACACTGAATACAGAATGGAAAACTCAACTTTTAACAGGAATTCCTATAAATATGAACATTACAAAAAGAGAGTTAGCATTAAGGTCTAAATATAGAACTAGGGAAAATGCTAACCTCTTCCACGAAGTGTGTACATTAAATCGTAAAGCATTATACTTAATGAATACTGCCATTACATTTAAAGAAAATCTTTTAACTAATATTTTAAATTGCAGGGTTTTTAGCTATATATATCCTTCTATGCTTCACCACATTATTGGAGAAACCAAATTCTTTGCTAAGCTTCTCATAAAATTAGAAAATAGAGAAGATACAGATAGTATAAATAAAACACTATTAACAGGTATTAATTGGAATAGAATAATGAAGGAACACTCACAATTTATTAGAGGATATCTAGATCCTTCAGAAGTTAAACTTTTTGAAACAGCAGATGTCTTTGCAAAGGAATTTGATAAACTAAAGCCTCCAACATCTCCTGAAACAATAGAAAAAGATTTAAATGCTGTTATAAACCTTAAAAATTTTAAAAAACAGGGTACAGAAGGAATACTAGCTTGTAAAATAAAATCTCTTATATCCCCTCTTTTAGCTGATCACGTAACAAGAGAAGCTAATTATTATATAAGACTACTTCAGTCAGTAAATAAATAATCCTCTTAAAAGCTATAACAAAAAATAAATACAACATAAAGACAAAGCCTCCTATTAGAATTAAAAATCTTTTAATGCAAACAATATTATAAAGAAAGGAGGCTTTTTCTATGAAGAAAAAACTTAAATCTAGTACTAATAACGAATGGACATCATTACCTCAACATGGATTAAAAAATTCTAGTGATGAAAAAAAAGAAAAAAAGACTGCTACTAACAATCAATGGACAACTACTGCTAAAAATAGTTTAGAATAAAGATCCCAGGCTTTTTTAGCACATTTTTTATTTAGTCTTGTGGAAATAATATTATTGTTAAATATTTATTTAAACAAAGGAGGATTCGAATGGATTGTAAAAAATTAAACGAATATTTATCTAATTTAGCTGTTTTAAACGCAAAGCTTCATAACTTACATTGGAACGTTAAAGGAATACACTTTATGGAAATCCATCAATTCACAGAGACTTTATATAATGACTTTTTTGAAAAATATGATGAAGTAGCAGAACTTTTAAAAATGAGAGGCGAGAAACCTCTAGTAAAATTATCCGACTATGTTCAAAACGCATCTATAAAAGAATTGGATGAAAATGATTTTTCAAGCGATGAAGTTATTAAAATAATTCAAGAAGATTTAAATACTATGAAGAATTTAGCAACTGACATCAGAAATACGGCAGATAAAGCTGATGACTTTGAAGTTGTATCTATGTTTGAAGGACATATTTCTGGATATAGCAAAAACTTGTGGTTTATTAAATCAATGCTTGCATAATACGATTGAATAGCTATTGCTTATTAAAAGGACTCACTTCAAAAACTTATAAAAGCGAGTCCTTTTTGTAAGCTTCTGTAATTGAGAACAAACCAACACTTCAAAGTTATTTTATACTTTCCACAAACTTCTTAGCAGCACGTGATAATAAAACATTTTTTAAATAGCACACACCAATGCTTCTTTTAGGAATTTCCTCTTCTAATACTACTTTATATAAATCTCCTCTTTCTATGTAATCTTGAGAGAATTCTTCTATAACACAAGAAATACCAAGATTTATTTTTGTAAGTTCTAAAACTAAATCATACGATCCTAATTCAAATACAGGTGAAAAATGAAATCCTTTCTTTTTCAAAAAATTTTCTATAAACATCCGTGAATTTGACTTTTTTTCTAAAAATATTAAAGGCATTTCCATTAAATCTTCTAAACTAATTGGTTTTTCAGTTATTTTTTTATACTTTTTTCCGCAGACAAAAATATCTTGAATGTCTTTACACGGAATAACTTCAAGTTGTTCATCATAAATTGGCAAATTACATACTCCCACATCTGCCTTTCCAGACTTAATAAAATCACATATTTCTGTTGTTGTTCCATTTAGTATATTTAATTTAATTCCAGGGTATGTTAAATGAAATTTCTCTAGATAAGGCAATAAAAAGTATCTTGCAATAGTATCTCCAACTCCAATACGCAATTGTCCCGTCTTTAAGGTTTTAAACTCTAATATTTTATTTTCTCCTACATCAATAATTCCTAAAGCTGAATTTATATGCTCATTCAATATATTTCCCTCATTTGTCAATATCACTCCCTTTGATGTTCGGTAAAATAGCTGGGTCTCTAATTCTTCTTCAAGTTTAGAAATAGCCTGACTTACAGCAGATTGTGTCATATATAGCTCTTGTGCTGCTTTAGAAAAACTTTTATTTTGACTAACTACGTTAAATATACGATATAAATCTAATTTTCCAATCATATAAGCTCTCCTTATATTAAATATTATTAATATTAATTTTACTTATATCATAACTATAAGTTATAGTAAAGTAGGGTTTAAATTTAGAACATACTATAAATAAAATATACCTTATTAAAGGAGAGATAAAATTGGAAAGAGTAGTTGGAACAGTAGTACGCGGACTTCGCGCACCAATTATTAACAAAGGCGATAAAATTGATGAAATAGTAGTTAATACTGTGTTAAATGCATCTAAAATCGAAGGTTTTTCTATTGAAGATCGCGATATTATAACTATAACTGAATCTGTTGTAGCTCGTGCACAAGGAAATTATGCAACTATTGATGATATTGCATCTGATATAAAAGCTAAATTTGGTGATGACACAATTGGTGTTATTTTCCCAATTCTTAGCCGTAACAGATTTGCGATCTGTCTAAGAGGAATTGCAAAAGGAGCAAAGAAGATAGTTTTAATGTTAAGCTATCCATCTGATGAAGTTGGTAATCATCTTGTAGATATTGAGGAACTAGATGCTAAAGGGGTAAATCCATGGACAGATGTTCTAACAGAATCTGAATTCCGTCAACATTTCGGTTATAATAAACATCCTTTCACAGGTGTTGACTATATTGAATATTATAAAAGTTTAATCGAAGCTGAAGGGGTATCTTGTGAAGTTATATTTTCAAACAACACAAAAACAATCTTAGACTACACAAAAAGTGTATTAGTTTGCGATATTCATACACGTTTCCGTACAAAACGCATATTAAAAAATAATGGCGCAGAAAAAGTTTACGGCCTAGATGATATTCTTACATCACCAATTAATGGCAGTGGTTTTAACGAAGCTTATGGTCTCCTTGGATCAAATAAAGCAACTGAGGACAGCATAAAACTTTTCCCAAACAATTGCCAACCAATAGTAAATACTATTCAATCTAAGATCAAAGAATTAACAGGCAAAACAGTGGAAGTAATGATTTATGGAGATGGTGCATTCAAAGATCCAGTGGGCAAAATTTGGGAACTTGCAGATCCAGTGGTATCTCCTGCTTACACTAAAGGACTTAACGGTACACCAAATGAAGTAAAATTAAAATACTTAGCAGATAACAATTTCTCTCATCTTAGTGGAGAAGAGCAAAAAAAAGCTATTTCTGAATATATTAGAAATAAAGAAGAAAACTTAGTTGGTAAGATGGAATCACAAGGTACTACACCTCGTAGACTTACAGACCTTATCGGTTCATTATCCGATTTAACTTCTGGTAGTGGAGATAAAGGTACTCCAATAATCTACATTAAAGGTTATTTCGATAACTATACAAAGTAAATTACATAAATAAGAGGATGTCCTTATAATAGAGACATCCTCTTATTATTTCTGTGACTTACAAGATTGCACCTGCAGTTTATCTCATGCATCTATATCCTAGGAGATAAAAATCTTTAATTAATACAAAAAAAATACTATACTTAAATAATGATATTAATTAATCTATAAATAGACATTACTAGATTGGGGGGTTTAGATATGAGAAAAAAAGATATACTTGAGTTAAAAAGACGTTTAAAAAAAGATCACTGTACCTTCTCTAAAATGTGCGGCTGCTATGTTAATGGAGAAAAGCATATTATTTTAAAGTTTAGAGAAACGTTTTTAAATTTAGAAGAGGAGGAATACTTTAAGTACTTAGAAATCGCTAAAAAGGTTCTATCAGGAACTATTGGAAATAACATTTTAGAACTTAACTTCCCACTTAATGAAGATCTTACAAATGAAAAACAAGTTTCTCTTATGCAACTTAGAAATAGCAAGTTAAAAGATGATGCTATCCTTGATGCTTTTTATGATTTGATTATAGATAATTATGATTACACTGGTAACTTTATAATACTTCTTTTCCACGACGCTTATGACGTTATTACTAAAACTAAGGATAATCTAAAGATAGATGAATCTGAAGAAGTTTATGAATATATATTATGTGCCATATGCCCTGTTTCACTTTCTGAACCAGGTCTTGGATACTTTGAAGAAGAAAATAAAATAAAAGCACGTATTAGAGATTGGGTTGTTGAGGCGCCAACTAATGGATTTGTATTTCCTGCTTTTATTGATCGTAGTGCAGATATTAATTCTATTATGTATTATACAAAAAATGCAAAGAATACACACCCTGAATTAATGCAAAATGTTTTAGGCTGTTATCCAAAACAAACTGCTACTATACAGAAAGAAACATTTCAATCAATTATTAAAGATTCTTTTAGCGCTGATGAAGAAAAAGCTGATAAAATTTTTATGAAAGTGCAAGAAAATCTAAATACTATGGTAGAGGAATATACTGCTACATATGAAGACACATATTGTGAACCTATAACCTTGACAAAAGATCATATACAAAACCTTTTAATAGAAAGCGGAGTTCCTGAAGAAATTACCGCTAAAATTGAAAATTCTTATGTAGAAAACTTTGGAGATGATCTTCCTTTAGCCGAAAACTTAATTGATTCAAAGGCACTTAAGGCAAATGAGCAGCTAAAAAAAGAAGAAAATCTTCAGAAACAGATAGAAATACTTGAAACTAAACTACAGCAAGTTAAACAAGAAAATGATGAAGTTTCTTCCGAATATGACATTGTACTTAAAGTAAAACCTGAAAAAATACCTCAAATAAAATCTGAAATAATTGATGGCAAAAAGTGTATAATAATTCCCATTGATGAGAATGAACAAGCTACCGTTAACGGGTTAGATGATATAGTTTAATATGAAGTTTACTAAAAAACAAACCTTTTGTAGATATTCACTTAGTATTGGCTTAGGTAAGCGAATCCCAAAATATAATTTTCTACAATCTATTTAGAAAACTTTCTAAATAGATTGTAGAATTAGGAAAATCAACGATCCCACTAACTATGGCATCTATTATTTACTTGTTAAAATACTCTCTCCCTAACAAGTCTGCTGTTAGTAGAGCATCATATAATTGATCTGGTGTTACATCTCCTGCCATGTGATGTATTGTTTCACCCTCGATGCATGCCTTTTCAGCAGCAATACAAACTCTTGTTACATCAGTTACTCCAACTTCCTCTAGTGTAATTGGAAGGCCTACACTATAGCAAAAGTCCATTACTTCCTTTATTTCTTCCTTTGGAGCATTTTCTAAAATTAATTGAGCAATAGTACCAAAGGCAACCAATGAACCATGCATAGTAGATTCACATTCTGGTAATGCAGTGAATCCATTGTATATAGAATGAGCTGCTGCTAGTCCACCATTATCAGCACCAACACCACTTAAATATGTGTTAGCTTCTATAATTGCTTCAAGTGCTGGAGTTACTAAATGGTTTTCGCAAGCTAACTTTGCTTGATAGCCACATTTAATTAGTGTTTTATAGCATAGCTCACAAAGGGCCATAGCAGATAATGCTATTCCTCCATTTTCTAAGCTTGGTGAATCAGTTCTTACACAAGCTCTTGCTTCAAAATAAGTACCAAGTGCATCTCCCATTCCAGCAACTAAAAATTTTACTGGGGCATTAGCAATAATCTCAGAATCAACTATAACTGCTTCTGGGTTTCTTGGGTAAAATAAATAAGTATCAAATGTACCGTCATTATTATAAATAACTGAAAGACCAGTACATGGTGCATCAGTTGCACATACAGTAGGTACAATTACTACTGGACAATTTTCATAATATGCAGTTGCTTTAGCAGTATCAATTGCTGAACCGCCGCCAACTCCTACAACAACATCGATTTTATCTTCTTTAACAATTTCTCTCATCTTTTCAATTTCAGAATTAGAACTAATTCCACCAAAAATCTCAAAACGCAGCTTTGCATCTGTTCCCTCAAAACTCTTTTTTATCTTTTCAGAGCAATTTTTGTATCCACTGTTACTGCAAATAAATAAGAAATTATTTCCCAAGTCTTTTGTTTCATCATAAAAATTAAATAAAGCACCTTTTCCTTGTACGTATTTTAATGGAGCACGTAGCATTTTTATAACTGACATAATATATACCCTCTTCCCATAAATATTGTTAATTCATTAACAATACTATTATACATCTTATGATATAATATTTCAAACTTTTTTCTAGTATAGGAATTTTTTTTATTAAATAAGCTCAATATTTTAATAATATTAAAATAATTGATTTTGTGTAAAAATATACCCCCTAATATAGGGAGGCGTTATAATATCTTATTTTTATGTCAAACTCTCTATAGAGAATATATTCTTTCTAATTGATAATAAAATCTTCAAAATCGTTTTGTTCATATGGTACTAACATCAGATTAACCGTTTTATTTCCTGAACTAACATCTTGTGGAGTCCCACTTGGATAGTCTGTACTCATTGCACCATTTTTATAATATATAATTTCTGGTTCTTGTCCTTCTGGATATGTTATTCCTCCACGTGGATCTGTATTCTCCCTATAGTATGCATATGATTTATACTTATTTTCAACATTTGTTAGTAATCGATACCCTAATATATAACCCATACTAAAATTAGGTACTATTATTGAGTATTCTGCTGAATTACAACCTTTTGATATTATTACTCTTGTTCCTCCTTTATAATAACTTTCATAATCATCAGTTTTCTCTAGTGAATCAGCAATAACTTCTACAGTAATGTCTTTATCAGCTATATCTCCATTAGGAAGTGTAACTATACCACTTATAATTCTACTAGGATTATCCAATGAAATATTATTTTTTTTACAATATAAATAATTATTATAAGTATATTTTACATTATTACATACAGGACTCATAGTTCTATCCCATGAATGATCAAGTTCCATTTCATAATCCGTAAGATTAAAATAACTATGATTTTGTATTAGTCCTGATGAACTCGTAGTATCATCCCAAGTTGCATCTAAATGATACCAACTTCCATCTATCTTAACTAGATTCCATGCATGATTCATCTCGCGCCCTACTATTATAATAGACTCTATTCCTGCTTTATTCAAAAGAAGAGCCATAGCTTCAGAATAACCTTCACATACACCTATACCTTTTATCAATACTCCATATGCAGTATAGCTATCATCAGGTATTGTATTGTTAATATAATTAATAAAATCATATTCAGTATGTGCAACTACATAATCATGTAATGCTAATTCTTTTTCAAAATCAGTCATTCCCGGTTTTATAACACTTGCTATTATTTCATCTGCTTTTTTCATCGTAACATCATCTACAATATTCATATAATATTTTGGCTGATACCCTTCTACATAAAAAGCAAATTCTGTGCCCTTATTCAAGCATTTTCCATTACTTGATTTAATATTTGAATCTACATATAAAGTATATTTTTTACTTGTTTCATAGCCGTTTTTAGGTGGATTTACTATAATACTCTTTTTATCTTGTCCTAAACCTAAAGTAATATCTACATATTGTCCTTTAGAATCTCTTACTTTAATATTTTCTTTTGCTGAATCAAATGAAATTTCTTGATTAAAAGTGATTTTTAATTCTTTGATTGGATATATTTTTTTAATATCAGTTGATTCAGCAGCTTTTGCATCTACATGTACAAACACTATAAATAAAAAAATAATTGAAATTTTTATTAACTTTTTAAGCATATTATTTTTCCTCCATTTTAATTTTAAGTATTATTATACAATATTTTGTATTAATTTTGAATATTTTTTAAATAATAAACTAAACCATATATATATTTAATGAAATCATATACCATCCTAATAGTTGAGTTTAAAATATAAAAAACCCGCCACTCAAGAAAGGGCAAGTTTTCTCTTACTATTCAATTATAAAGTGTTGAAAAACAAGTCAGTATAATATCTTCTAAACAATATTTGTATATTACAATGTTTTATACATTTAAAAGTATAAACTGCCAAAAGGAGATTTTATTTCTAACTGAAACCAAAAGATCGATCCTTTTCCAATTTCTGATTCCACACCATATTCAGCGCCGTGAAGCTCAAAAATCTTTTTCACGATGGAAAGCCCAAGTCCTGTTCCTGTTATTGCCCGTTTATGCTTTTTATCAACTTTATAATATCTATCCCAAATATAAGGAATATTTTCCGGTGAAATGCCATCGCCATGATCATGAACTTCAATTCGTACACTATTTTGCACCCTGTTTTGTTTTACAACAATATGCTTGTCATCTGTGCTGTAATTAACAGCATTAGTAAGCAAATTATATAAAGCCTGTGTAATTTTTGCTTCATCCGCTATGACATATACATCTTCAGAATGTTGAAACTCAATAGAATAGCCGTCATTTCTCAAAAGCTCTGAAAGACGTGCAACTGTTTCGTAAATACTTTCAGTAAGGTTATATTTATGCATATGAAGCTCCATTGTTCCAGTTTCAAGCTTAGATACATCGAGAATATCATTTACAAGAGAAGAAAGCCTTTTTGTTTCCGACATGATGGTGTGAATCTGTGTTGTGGTGATTTCATCTGGAAAATCCTGCATCATTTCGGCATAACTATAAATTAAGGCAAGAGGTGTTCTTAAATCATGTGATATATTTGCAATAAGTTCCCGCCGCAACTCATCAACCTTTGAAAGCTCGATTGCAGTAGAATTAAGGGTATCGGAAAGCTCTTTTACCTCTAAGTATCCTTTTCCATTAAAATCCGCATTGTAGTTACCCTTAGAAAGTTTTTTAGCTCCGTCATTTAAACGTACAATTGGCTTGCATTTACAAGGTGTAATCATAGCCATATTTGCGTTAGGTGCTCTCCAATATATGTCAAAATTTTATTCATATTACTTAATGAATCCATCAAACGACCTCCTTCCATTATCAATATTATCAAAGGATGTGTTTACTCACTTGACAATCTGTGCATAATATAGTCGATTTATTAATTTATTTTTGATACAATCTGCTTCACTTCATCATAAAGCTTCCCAGTCATGTCGTAGCATTCAATAAGGGAAAGACCAAGCATCTCAAAAATACGATTAACCTTTTGCACATATTTTCTAGGTTTATATTCAAAAGTTTCAATCAGTTTTATAGCTTTCTTTTCATTGATACAGTAAGCGTTATTACATGCAAATAGCACTTGATTTAAGCAGGAAATAATACGAAAAACATGACCTGCAATATAATATCTATCCTCTGCTCTTAAATTTGCCTTTACAAACATTAAAGAGAATCCTGCTTCAAACATAAAAAAGTCAACTAATTTTTCCCTCAAAGCAGCTGGATAAGTTTCTGCCTGTTTTTTTAATTTCCATAAGCTTTCATTCTTAGCATATAATATTTTGCTAATGGCTAATTCTCCACGATACATGGCATTTATATATCCATGAGGATGCCCTGCCTGATAATTAGCAGTAAAAATTCCTTGCTCCGTATCTTTTATTACTTGTTTCACTCGTCTTATATCGCGTAAAATTATATCTACATGATAACCGTCTATGACTAACCATCCGCCACCATTAACCCAATAACCCCATGCTCCGGGAGGTACAACTAAGTTGCTTCTATGCTCGTCATCCAACTCTGTTGCAAGTTGATTAATAGCCTTTAAATCAAAGTTTTGTGAATCGTAGTAGATACCAATATCTATATCCGAATCTTCCGTATGAGTACCTCTTGCACGTGAACCACCTAATACAATACCTTCTATATAAGGCAGAGAAGATAATTTCTCTGCTACTGATTTAATAATATTATCTACCATACAAACACGCTCCATTTATTACTTATATTTGTTATATCTATTTTAAGTCGTTGATGCTATTTTAAAATTTTATTTTTGTATTTTTCAGCTTGCTAAGTTCTTCTATAGCTTTATAGTCAGTGGCTCCCATATAGGAAGTGGTAATAATTCTTATTTTAATACTGATGACATATAACTGGTTAATATAGTTTTAGCTTATTCTACGTATATAGTTTCTTTTTTAAGAAGATACTTGTCTAAATCTAATTCTCTTAATTTATTTTTAAGCTTCTCGCATATGACCTGTTCATAAATTCCTTCTTTTATCATTGATAGTATGCCTCCTGCTTACATAAGCTTTATGTAATATGTATTATATGATTATTTTATCATATTTCAGGAATTTAAACCTTTTTTTATATTTATACATTAATAATAAAAATTTAAATTTTATGCAAGCAAAAAAACTTCTGCCTCTATGTTTAGAGGCAGAAGTAAAATTCTGCGGTTCTACTTTAATTACCAAAACATAATCTAGTGATCTAATACACTTAAAAACTGCTTTAAGCGTTCGTTATTTTTATCCTCAAATATTTTCTTTGGAGTACCACTAGCAGCAATTAAACCATTTTCCATAAATATAACCTTTTGAGCTGCTTCTCTAGCGAAACTCATTTGATGAGTAACTACCACCATTGTCATTCCTTCTTTAGAAAGCTCTTTCATTACTTTTAGCACCTCTGCAGCTAACTCTGGATCTAAAGCTGATGTAGGTTCATCAAAAAGCAGAACCTGTGGTCCCATAGCCATAGCTCGAGCAATAGCAACCCTTTGCTGCTGCCCTCCCGAAAGCTGATAAGGATATGTCTCACTTTTTTCTTGAAGCCCAACCTTTTCTAAAAGCTTAAGTCCCTTTTGTCGAGCTTCTTCCTTTGAACGTTTTAGTACCGTTACTTGTCCCTCCATAATATTTTCAATAACTGTCATATGAGGGAACAGATAAAATCCTTGAAATACCATTCCAGTCTGCTTTCGCAAGGCAACTACTTCACTATTAGTAACTTTCTTATTTCCATCAAAAATAAGTTCATTTTTTCCTATTGAAATGGAACCTTTATCGGGAATTTCTAATAAGTTCATGCAGCGAAGAAGAGTAGTTTTCCCAGAACCTGATGGTCCAATAATCACTGCAGTTTCTCCTTTATTAATCTGTAAGTCTATACCTTTTAAAATTTCGTTATCACCAAAACTTTTGTGTAAGTTTTTAATATTTATCATAAATTCTCCTCCTGGACTTATTAATATAAACAAAGGCTAATGATATTTATCTATGATTTACCTGGCCACATATCGTTGAAGTCTTTTTTCTATTTTTTGCTGAAGCATTGATAATACTGTACAGAACATAAGATAAATAAGTGCCGCTTCACAGTAAAGCCAAAGAGGTTCATAAGTTGAAGCTACTATTTGCTGAGCAACTTGAAACATTTCAGTAACAGTTATTGCAGCAGCAAGTGAAGTGTCTTTAACAAGACTAATAAAAGAGTTAGCTAATGGTGGTATGGAAACTCTAGCTGCCTGAGGTATGATTACTCTACGTAGTGCCTGACTATTAGTCATTCCTATAGAATATGCTGCTTCCCACTGTCCTCTAGGTATAGATAAAATCGCAGCTCTTATAGTTTCAGAGTTATACGCTCCTACGCTTAATGTAAAACCTATTATTCCAGCTGTTAAAGCATTTAATGTTATGCCTGCTGCAGGAAGTCCATAAAATATGATAAACAATTGTACAAGTAATGGAGTTCCTCTTATAACCCAAACGTAAAACTTTGCTATTAACACTAATGGCTTAAAATTTGATATTCTTGCCAAAGCCGTAGCCAAGGCAAGAATTAAACCTAATATAAAAGATACAAGAGTCAATGGGATTGTGTATTGTAATCCCGCCTTTAATAATGGCAAAAATGAGCTTTTAAGTATGTGTATTATTCTTAATGTATTTTCATCAAAATTCATATTATCACCACACTATTTTGACACATCAGTACCAAACCATTTTTCAGAAATTTTCAAATAAGTTCCATCAGCTTTCATATCAGCAAGTGCCTTATTCACTGCATCAACTAATTCCTTGTTTCCTTTATTAAATAGAACAGCACTTTGTTCTGCATTATCATACTCTGCAACAACTTTTATTGGTACATCTGGTTTTTGTTTTTTCATATCCAAATATGATAAATTATCATTAATTGTAGCATCCACTCTCTTTGAAGTTATTAAGTCAATAGACTGATTAAATCCATCAGATTGAACAATATTAGCACCATACTTTCTAGCAATATCTGCAAGATTACTTGTTAAAGTTTGAGCAGATTTTTTACCCTTTAAATCCTCAAAACCTTTAATATCTTGGTTATCATTTCTAACAATTAAAACTGCTTTTGATACTATATAAGGGGTTGAAAAATCGTATTTTGCTTGACGATCAGGATTAATTGAAACTTGATTTACAACAGCATCAAATCTTTTTGCATCTAATCCTGCGAACATACCATCCCATTTTGTTTCAATAAATTGAACTTTTACTCCAAGACGTTTTGCTATTTCATTGGCTATATCCACATCAAAACCTGTTAAATTTCCATTACTATCATGAAAGGTAAAGGGAGCATAGGTTCCCTCAGTACCTATACGGATAACACCATTACTTTTAATTGTCTGTAATAAATTATTGTTTGCAATTTGTGCCCCTTTATTATCAGCTTGTTTATTATTTGATGCACATCCAGTAATCCCTAAAGCCAAAGCTAAAGTTAATAAAGCTCCAATAAATAATCTTCTTTTCATTTTAATTCCTCCTATTTTTGGGTTAATGCATTTTCTATATCTCTTATTAAATCATTTGTATTTTCTATTCCTACAGATAACCTAATTAAATTATCTACAATGCCAACTTTTTGTCTCAATTCATAAGGTATAGAAGCGTGTGTCATTGAAGCTGGATGGCATACAAGTGATTCCACACCTCCTAAACTTTCACCAAGAGTTATCATTTCAAGATTTTCAACGAATTTCTTATAATCATATCCTTCTTTAATAACAAAGGATATCATTCCACCGAATCCTTTAGCTTGTCTTTTTTGTATCTCATGTCCTGGATGGCTCTCAAAACCTGGATAATAAACTTTCTCTATTTCTTTTCTACTATTTAAAAATTCAGCAATTACTTTAGCATTTAAATTATGTCTATCCATTCTAACTGCTAAAGTCTTTATTCCTCTTATTAGCAAGAAGGAATCAAATGGTGACAATACCCCACCAGTTGAGTTTTGTATGAAATGCAATCTTTCTGCCAATTCCTTACTGTTTACAACTACTAGTCCTGATACAACGTCACTGTGGCCACCTAGATATTTAGTGGCACTATGAATAACTATATCTGCTCCTAAAGAAATTGGTTTTTGAAGATATGGAGTCATAAAAGTGTTATCCACTATTGTATAAATGTTGTTCTCTTTAGCTATCTTTGCAACTTCTTTAATATCAGTTATATCCATTAATGGATTTGTAGGAGTTTCTATAAAAATCGCTTTTACTTTTTCGTCAATGGCATTTTTTATCTCTTCCAATCTTGTGGTATTGACTATGCTGTAACTTATTCCAAAATGATTAAATACCTTGTCCAAAACTCTAAATGTTCCGCCGTATAAATTATTAGGTATAAGAATTTTGTCACCTGCTTTAAATAAGGATAACACTGATGTTGTAGCTGCCATACCTGAAGCAAAAGCAAAACCAGCATATCCATTCTCTAAATCCGCAATAAGCTTCTCTAGCGCTTCTCTAGTTGGGTTCCCTGTTCTTGAATATTCATAGCCTTTAGTAACTCCAAATTTAGATTGTTTATAAGTAGAAGTTTGATAAATAGGTACATTTACTGCGCCAGTATGTTCATCTCCATCTATTCCTCCATGTATTAATAATGATTCAATTTCCATTACTATCCCTCCGATTTTTATAATTTTAAAATGAGTATTACTAAAATTCCTAAGCATATGCCGAAAATAAAAATCTAGATTTTTATTTAACAAAAAACTTCCCCCTCTAAACATAGAGGCAGAAGTTTTATTCCGCGGTTCCACTCTAATTACTAAAGGTATAAAATACCTTAGCATCTTATTAAATCAGATACTGACATATCCTAACGCTTTAACGGGCGTACCCGCTGCCGTCTACTAAATTTCGAAGCAGTGCTCAAAGATGCATTCACATAAGTTACACTGAAGATCCTTTTCAGCCTTGAGGATCCCTCTCTGTCAGTTTATCTTATGCTACTATTTCTTGTCATAGCATTTTTATTCCCTAGTAAATTTATAGGAATACTTTGTTTAATAATAATATATATCATTTTCCCATTTTTGTCAACACGTTATTTTACATAACTCTTTGCCAACATCTTTGTATGTTAAAATTTTATAAGACTTATGATTATCAATACATCGTGTCAAATTACTTGTTATTTTCAGCATAAAACTTTATGGCTTCTCCAATAAATTTAGATGAACCATCGCCATATTTATTATCTATTACTTTTATTAAAATAGGCTCAGACAAATACTGTTCTGCTTGATAGCTCCAAAAATTTTCTCCAACCTCTATTTTTAAAGCTTCATTCTGCTTTTGTGTTTCATCTACTATTTCAGATACGATTTCTTGAATTTCCTCCGATAAGGGATCTTTACTTAAGTCATCTGTAAGTTTTTTATGCAGTGTTTCTAATTTAGGTTCATAATCTCCTAAATAAATTTTTAAAGCTTTTCCAATAAATTTAGATGCACCGCTTCCGTATTTTTTATCAACTTCTTGTATCCAGGCAGGAAATAATAAATAAGTCTTCACCATAAAATACCAATAATCATCTCCCATATTATTTTTAAAGACTTCATAATCCTTTTTAGCTATATTAGTTATTTCACCAGCAATTTTTTGAACCTCCTTTGAGTAAGGATCTTTATTTAAATCAGCTGTAAGTTTCTTATATAGGTTTCTTAACTTAGGATGATTGTCATTAAGACAGTCTCTTTTAAACTGATCTATCTGTTCAGATCTGGTTATTACTATGTCATTATTTAAATTCGCCTTTACAATTTCAGTATATTTTCTTATACTTCCATATTCTTTTATGGCCATTTTAGCAATATTGGCCTCTCTAGCTTTCATTTTTTCAATATACTCATTATATTTATCTATGCTTCCATAAATTTTAATTATTTTATCTGCATTTTCTTTTTTATACTTTTCTAATATATTAAAAAATTCAGTCATATCAAATTCTTTAAAGCTCACATTATTCTCTCCTTTTAAAGTTTTATTTATAAGCTCTATTAAGCCATTCAATCTATCGCGTTTTATAATAAGTAACTTTTTTTGATTCTCCAAAGCCTGCATTTTATCAAAATTAGGATTTATCATGATTTCTTTAATTTCTTTTAGTGGTATATCCAGCTCTTTGAAAAATAAAATCTGTTGCAAAATTACAAGGGCTTCATCATCATAAAGCCTATAACCTGCCTTTGTAATTGCACTTGGCTTCAACAGTCCTATTTGATCATAGTAATGTAGCATACGTACACTGACTCCTGTTAAGTCCGAAACTTGTTTTACTGTTCTCATAAACTCACCTTCAACTTTCATTTTAGAGCTTCAATACTCTCTTATACTCTGCTAGCACGAGTTTTATCAGCATTGTTAACTCCTGAACTTTATATTACACTATGACATAATGTTAGGGTCAATGCCTTAAAAAAGACTAGTTTTAAAATAGTAATAAAAATTATATATTTTCAAGAGATGTCACACTAATAAAAAAGTGTGTAACATAGGCTTATTACCTTATTGTCACACACTTCTTCAATAAAAAATATTATATTTACTCTAGCTCAAATGCACCAGTATATAATTGATAATACTGACCTTTTTTAGCTAGCAACTCCTCATGATTGCCACGTTCAATAATGCGTCCATGATCCAGTACTATGATAACATCGGAGTTCTTAACTGTAGACAAACGATGAGCAATTACAAATACTGTCCTTCCTTTCATGAGAGCATCCATTCCATGCTGAACATTGGCTTCAGTTCTTGTATCAATAGAGGATGTCGCTTCATCTAAAATCATAACCGGAGGATCTGCAACAGCCGCTCTGGCAATAGAAATTAACTGTCTCTGTCCTTGGGATAGGTTTGCACCATTTTCAGTAATCATAGTATGATAACCATCTGGCAAACGACAAATGAAATCATCTGCACCTACAAGCTTTGCGGCCGCAATACATTCTTCATCGGTTGCATTCAGTCTACCATAACGTATATTATCCATTACAGTACCGGTAAAAAGATTGGTATCCTGTAAAACCATGCCAATGGCACGACGAAGATCCGGTTTTTTGATTTTATTGATATTAATGCCATCATAACGGATTTTTCCATCAGCAATATCATAAAAACGATTAAGCAAATTTGTAATAGTTGTCTTTCCAGCACCGGTTGCACCAACGAAGGCTACTTTTTGCCCTGGTTTTGCGTAAAGGCTAATATCGTGTAAAATGGTTTTTCCAGGTTCATATGCAAAGTCAACATTGAATAGTCGTACGTCACCAGCTAATTTGGTGTAAGTTATAGAGCCATCACTGCTGTGAGGATGCTTCCAAGCCCAAACTTCTGTTCTCTCTTTACATTCAATTAACTCACCATTTTCCTCACGAACATTTACTAAGGTAACATATCCGTTGTCTTGCTCCGGTTCTTCATCAATCAAATCATATATTCTCTGTGCTCCAGCAATCCCCATAACAACAGCATTTATCTGGTGAGACACCTGATTAATATTTCCAGCAAACTGTTTTGTCATATTTAGGAATGGAACAACAATACTAATTCCCATAGCAAGTCCTGAAATACTTAAATTTGGAACATCGGTAATCAATAAAGCACCACCCGCAATTGCAACAATAACATATAATACATTACCAATATTATTTAAAATCGGGCCTAATATATTAGCATATTGGTTTGCTGCTCTCGCATCGTCAAATAACGCTTCATTAAGCTTATCAAAATCTGCTTTGCTTTCATCTTCATGACAGAATACTTTGATTACCTTTTGTCCATTCATCATTTCTTCTACAAAACCTTCCAGATGACCAAGAGCCTTCTGCTGCTTAATAAAAAATTTTGCAGAACCACCGCCAAGTTTTTTTGTAATAAAAAGCATTATAGCCACACCAATAACGACAACAAGCGTTAGCCATATGCAATAATACATCATAATGCCAAACACAGTAATTACTGTAATGGCAGATACCATAAGCTGCGGAAAACTCTGAGATATCATCTGTCGTAATGTATCAATATCATTTGTATAATAGCTCATGATATCGCCGTGATTATTTGTGTCTACATATTTAATTGGCAATGTTTGCATCCTGTTAAACATTTTTATACGGAACTTTTTCAAAGTTCCTTGAGTAATAATTGCCATCATCTGATTATATGCAATACTGCTAATAAGAGATAACACATAAAATACTGCTAATATAACAACAAAATGTAATATCTTTTCTCTTACCGCATTCCAGTCACCGGCTTGCCAACTTTTTTCCACAACAGCAATAACGTTCTGCATAAATACAGCAGGAATAGAGCTTATAGCTGCGTTAAATATGATACATAAAATTATAACTGGAAACATTATGGGATAAAACTCAAATATATCTTTGAATAAACGAAAGATGATCGATCTTTTATTTTTAGTATGATTAATTTTCACTTTGATCACCTGCCTTATTTTGAGAATAGTATATTTCTCGATAAATATCATTTTCAATTAATAATTGTTCATGGGTTCCGATGCCTTTAATGTAACCTCCATCCATAACTATTATTTTATCCGCATCCTCAACAGAAGCTGTTCTCTGTGCAATAATTATTTTGGTTGTCTCTGGAATATATTCGTGAAATGCCTTACGAATTTTGGCATCTGTCTTAGTGTCCACAGCACTTGTAGAATCGTCAAGAATTAATATCTTTGGCTTCTTAAGCAATGCTCTTGCAATACAAAGCCTTTGCTTTTGACCTCCTGATAAATTGGCTCCACCTTGCTCTACATATGTATCATAGCCCATTGGAAATTGATTGATGAATTCATCGGCACAAGCAAGTTTGCAAGCCTCAACTAATTCTTCGTCAGTTGCATACTTATTTCCCCAACGGAGATTTTCCTTAATAGTTCCTGAGAATAAAATATTTTTCTGTAATACCACAGCGACTTGATTTCTAAGGCTATCTAAATCATAATTTTTTACATCTATACCTCCTACTTTTACAACTCCTTCAGTTGCATCATATAAACGTGGAATTAGCTGAATAAGTGATGATTTTGAAGATCCTGTTCCTCCTATAATTCCAATTGTTTCGCCAGATTTTATATGTAAATTTATATTAGACAAAACCATTCTCTCCGCTTTTTCGGAATACTTGAAGCTAACATTTTCAAATGAAATTGAACCATCCTTAACTGTATATATTGGATTTTCAGGATTTGTTAATGTACTTTTTTCATTTAATACTTCAACTATACGCTTAGCAGATTCACCAGCCAAAGTAACCATAACAAACACCATTGAAAGCATCATAAGGCTGCTTAAAATCATAAAATTATATGTTAATATAGCCGAAAACTGTCCGATATCAAATTCTAACCCTTTACTAGTTATAATAGTATAGGAGCCAAAAGATAAAACAAAAACCATAACTACATACAAACAAAATTGCATTAACGGTCCATTAAAAGCTAAAATACGTTCTGCCCTTGTAAAATCAGCACATACATCCTCAGCTGCTGCCTCAAATTTTTTCTGCTCATAATCTTCACGAACAAAAGATTTTACCACGCGCATTCCTTTAATATTTTCTTGAATTGACCTATTGGTGTTAGTATATTAGTGTAGACACAAAAAGCCGAACACCTTAAAATATAAAAAGGGAAGGAAGTGTCTACAATGGCAAAAGGGCAAAAGTATTATACAGAAGAATTTAGAAAGACAATTGTAGAG
>NZ_PVXN01000008.1 GCF_002995795.1 Clostridium thermopalmarium DSM 5974 | reverse complement strand
GTGCTTTATCGATATCTTCGTATTTTTGTACTTCTGCTCCACCTGTCTTTGCTAGTGTCATTGTGATTGCTGCTGTTGTTGTTGTCTTACCATGGTCTACGTGTCCTATTGTTCCTATGTTTACGTGCGGCTTTGTTCTTTCAAACTTTTGTCTTGCCATTTTTTATTCCTCCCATTCATTAATTAAGTTTAATCTTTTCGTAAACTTGTCCTGGTGTGTTGTCAGCTTATTTTTAAATTCATGGAGCCCACGACCGGGCTTGAACCGGCGACCTCCACCTTACCAAGGTGACGCTCTGCCTGCTGAGCTACATGGGCATCTTCTAAAGTTCTAAAATAGTATTGAGCCCATGACACCACATAATTGTTTTTCAAAAGCCCTATACCAATTATCTATTTTACTATTCCCACTTTTTTTTGTCAAGATTTTTTCATATTTTTGTTTAAGCACTTTTCAAGCTTTCGCTTAACTCTCTGAAGAGCATTATCAATAGATTTAGAGTGTCTATCCAAGTCGCAAGCTATCTCTTGATATGATTTGCCCTGGAGATATGAATTCAATACCTCTAGTTCTAATTCTGATAGCACTTCCTCTATCTCACACTCTATTTTGTTTACCTCTTCCCTACTTATAATTAACTCTTCTGGATCAGATACCTTTACTGTGGATATTATATCCAATAAAGTTCTATCTGATTCTTCATCATAAATAGGTTTATTAAGAGATATATATGTATTAAGTGGTATATGCTTTTGTCTTGTCGCCGTTTTAATAGCTGTTATAATTTGTCTTGTAACGCATAATTCTGCAAAAGCTTTAAAGGATGATAACTTATCAGGTTTAAAATCTCTAATAGCCTTATAAAGTCCTATCATACCTTCTTGATAGATATCTTCTTTATCAGCCCCTATTAAAAAGTAGGACTTTGCCTTTGCTTTTACAAAATTTTTATATTTATTTATTAAATATTCTTGTGCTTTTACATCTCCATTTTTAGCATCTAAAGCAATTTCTTCATCTAATCTATCTTCCATCCCCTCATTTTCCCCAAGAATGCCTACGTTATTTATCAAGATATCCCCTCCATATACAAATTCCAAAAATATTCCATATCATACATTTTATTATACAGTAACAAGAAATTTGTAGTCAAGAAATTTTAATCCCCTCTTCTAATTTTTTCAAGTTTATCTAATACTTCCTCGTTTACTCTATCCTTCAACAAATTTTTATTCACTGAAGTATCCTTCCTAACCTTTACATTTATCTTACGCCTAGTACTTATTACTTCATTATAAAATTCTAAAGAAGACATTCTTGTAGCTCCTCTTTGAAATGTCACTTGCTGCTCTAGAAAGTCAGAAGTTACAACACATACTTCAGCCTTTCTACCTATTAAATTAACATATTTCTCAATAAAGCTATCTGCAGTTTCTCCTTCCTTCGTAAAAACAATTATTACATTGTCCAGCCTTTCTCTCTTTTCTAAACTTCCTTTCACCATATGGGCATCAAACACTATAAATATTTTATCTCCTTTAAAAGCCGCATAATTTTGTAACATCTCAATAAGCTTTATGCGTGCTGCCTCAAAACTATACTCTTTAATTTTCTTTAGCTCCGGCCAACTATTAATTACATTATATCCATCTACAAATACATTCTTCACGACTTTAACTTATTCCATTTTTTTGTTTTAAAACCTCATACATCATTATGCCGGCCGCTACAGATGCATTTAAAGATGTTATATTCCCTACCATAGGAATTTTAACTAGTCCGTCACATTTTTCTTTAGTAAGTTTTGAGATTCCTCTTCCTTCGCTGCCTATAACTAAAGCTACTGCTCCTGAAAAATCCGTCTGATAGCAATATGCTTCTCCATCCATATCTGCTCCGTATACCCAGACTCCTCTTTCTTTAATCATATCTATAGCTTTATTTACGTTTCCAACTTTAGCAACTCTCATATATTCAATAGCACCTGCTGATGTCTTATATACAGTAGGCGTAATACCAACGTTTCTTCTTTTAGGTATTATTATTCCATGCACACCACAGGTTTCTGCTGTTCTAATTATAGAACCTAAATTATGAGGATCTTCAATTTCATCTAGTATTACTATGAAAGGCTTTTCTCCTTTTTTATCAGCATAATCCAATATGTCATCAATACTGTAATACTTATAAGGAGTTACTATAGCCATAACTCCTTGATGTACTCCTGTTGCAGACATAGAGTCTAGTTTCTTTCTATCAACCTCTTTTATAACTATATTCTTTTCTCTTGCTATGGCCATAATCTTGCTTATAGACCCCGTCATATCTCCTTTGGCAACTAATATATTTTCTATAGTTCTATCACCTTTTAAAGCTTCTATTACAGCATTTCTTCCTTCTATTAAATCTTCTCTAGCCTCAATATCTTTTTTTCTTATCTCTTTCATTTTGGCTACCTCTTTCATTTAAAATTATTTTGAATATTTCTCTCTTACTTTCTCTATCTCTCCACAAGTCATAGCTCCTTCAGGGCAGTGTCCTTTTACACAGCCAGGACCTACTTTTTTAAATAAGATAGGAGCAACTTCTTTTACTAATTCTAGCATTTTATCTGCAAGAGCATGAATTTCCCATTGAGCTCTGTTGCAGCATCTATGTTCAAAAAAGTTCATTAAAGATCTCGCATTCATTGTGAACACTATCTTCGTTTCACATGCGTTTGGAAATACGTATCTAGCATCTTCAATAGCTTTTTTCTCTGCAGCTATTTCCTTAAACCCATTTTTTATATATTTTTCTTTTAATATACTTACAATATCATCATAAGCTTTTTGATCATTTTCCATGGCCTTGGTAAAGATTTGCCTTGCTTTTTCGTCTTTATCAATTTCTGGAGGAATTATGTATTCAAACTGATCTAGCTTTACATATCTTTGACTCTGTTGAGAGTAAGATGCAATTCTATGCCTAACCAATTGATGTGTTAATGATCTTGAAACCCCCTCCACGGCAAAAGTGAATGACACATGTTCTATAGGAGACATATGTCCATAAGACATTAATCTATTTAAAAATTTGTCAGTACTTTCATCATCCAATCCATTTAATATGTCATCTACTCCTACAGCACTATAACAAAGTTTTGCTGCTGATGCTATAACTTTTTCTGGATTTGGTGTATATTCTATTAATTTCACTTTTAGTGCCATTATATTCTCCCCTTTTAATCTTTAATTAATGCTTAAATTTATAATAATATTCAATAGCTCATTAAGTCTATCTAATTGATTTGTAATATATAAAAATCCTATTACTGCCTCAAATCCTGTTGCTATCCTATATTCCTGAATATCTGCATTTTTAGGGACAGTACCCGATTTAGCATTTCTTCCTCTTTTATATATTGCAAGCTCATCTTCATTCAGTTGATTCTCTATATTTTTCATAAATTCGCTTTGGGAGTGAGCCTTAACAAAAGATATGGCTTTAAGATGAAGTTTATGAGCAGATATCTCTCTATTATTGATAGTTAAATAAGTTCTAATAAACACTTCATAAGCCGAATCCCCTACAAAAGCAAGAACCAAAGGATTTAATTGTTTAGCCTCATTTATAGTAAGCTTATTATTTAAAAAGTCAAATTTCATGAGAAGATAATTCTCCTTTACTCTATATTCACAATCGTAAAACAACACTATACTTAATATAACGTGAAAGTGTAGTCATTTCAATAACGACTACACTTTTTGTTATTACCATTATTTGAATCACTCAGCTTTCTTCCATCTCACTCCCTGTGGAGTATCTTCAAGAATTATCCCCCTAGCTTTTAAATCATCTCTTATTTTATCTGCCAAGGCCCAGTTTTTATTTTTTCTAGCCTGCTGTCTTTCCTCTATTAGCGCTTCTATCTCAGAATTCAAATCCTCTATTGTAGACTTTTGAAGTATACCTAAAGGCTTTCCTAACTCCCTTATTAAATCCAAACAATATTTTATAAGTTCTTTAGATGAATCTACTCCTATATTAGTGTTTATGTCTTTTATCAAGTCAAATATTACAGCTATAGCATCTGCTGTATTAAAATCATCATCCATCTTATCTATATATTTGCCTTTATAGGAATTAAGATTTTCTATATAGGCCTTTTCTTCCTCTTTTAAATTTTCAGTTTTAACTTCATCTATAAGCCTTTCTAAATTACCTATAGCATTATATAGTCTTTCTTTTGAAGCCTTTGCACTTTCTAATAACTCATCACTAAAGTTTAAAGGGGTTCTATAATGAGCAGAAAGCATGAATAATCTTACAACTTCTGCATCATGCTTTTCTAAAATCTCTCTTGTAGTAAAAAAATTGTTTAGAGACTTTGACATCTTTTTATTGTTTATGTTCAGATAAGCCGAATGCATCCAGTAGTTGGCAAAAGGTTTACCACTTCTTGCCTCGCTTTGAGCTATCTCATTTTCGTGATGTGGGAAAACTAAATCCGCACCACCTGCATGAATGTCTATTGTCTCGCCGAGAATTTTATGCGCCATACATGAGCATTCTATATGCCAACCTGGTCTTCCTTTCCCCCATGGACTATCCCAAGAAGGTTCACCCGGCTTTTCACTTTTCCACACCGCAAAATCCATAGGATCTTTTTTTCTCTCATCTACACTTATCCTAGCACCCGCTTGTAAGTCATCTAGATTCTGTCCAGATAGCTTCCCATATTCTTTAAACTTCTTTGTGCTAAAGTATACATCTCCATCAACTTCATAAGCATAGCCTTTATCTATTAAATCTTGTATAAATTTTATTATCTCTTCTATATATTCAGTAGCTCTTGGATTAACAGTAGCCCTTTCAATATTAAGCCCATCCGCATCTTTATAATATTCTTCTATATATCTATCTCCTAATTCTCTTACTGTAGTATTCTCTTCGTTGGCTCTTTTTATCATTTTGTCATCTATATCTGTGAAATTTTGAACAAATTTCACTTTATACCCTCTGTATTCAAAATATCTTCTAATTGTGTCAAACACCAAAAAAGTTCTAGCGTTTCCAATATGAAAATAGTTGTATACTGTAGGTCCACAAACATACATAGTAATTTCATTAGGTTTTATAGGAACAAACTCTTCTTTTTGCCTTGTCATGGTATTGAATATTTTCATTACAGTGCCTCCTAAATAAATTATGTTTATTTTGCACAACTTCGTACTACAAGTATAATTTTACATCATATCTAATATTCTTTCACCAATTATTAGATCTTCTGGAGTGGTTATTTTTATATTGTTGTAGCTTCCCTCATATAAGTATACCTTATGATTATAATTCTCGACAATCATTGTATCATCTGTAGCTTCTATTTTTTCTTTCAAAGCTTTTTTATGAGCATCTAGTATCAAATCGTATTTAAAACATTGGGGGGTTTGCACAGAAAACAAAGTCTCTCTCTTTGGAGTATTTAAGGAGAACCCATCTTCTGTTTTGATTTTTATTGTGTCTTTAGGCTCTACTCCACAAGCACACGCATCATATATATTGGCATATTTTATTCCATCTTCAATTATTCTATTATCTACAAAAGGTCTGGCACCATCATGTATTAAAACAACATCGTTTCCTTTCGCTGCCAATAATCCTCTTATAACGGAATCTTGTCTTGTGCTTCCACCTTCAACTATCTTCTTTATTTTATTCATTTTATATTTATTTAAAATGTTATCTTTGCAATATTCAATCTCATTCTTTGCCAATACCAATACTATTTCATCTATTAAATCATTATCTTCAAAAGCTTTAAGTGTATAGTATAAAATTGGCTTACCTTTTAATTTTATGAACTGCTTATTTATTTTTGCCTTCATTCTAGTCCCTTTGCCTGCTGCTACAATAATAGCACAGTTTCTTCCCATTTAGAGCGCTCCTTTTCACTTTAAACGAAGTAAACTTATTTTTTCTGTTTTGCAAAAATCATTCTCCCTGCTGCCGTCTGTAGTACTGATGTAACTACTACATCCATAACTTCTCCTATATGCTTTTTGCCGCCTTCCACAACTATCATTGTTCCATCATCTAGATAAGCTATACCTTGTTCTTGTTCCTTACCATCCTTAATTATTTGTATTGTCATTTCCTCTCCTGGAAGAACCACAGGTTTTACTGAATTAGCTAGTTCATTTATATTTAAAACAGGGACTCCCTGCACCCCTGCTACTTTATTTAAATTGTAGTCATTGGTTATAACCTTTCCTTTTAGGACTTGTGCTAATTTTAATAACTTGCTATCAACTTCTTCTATCTCCGGAAAATCCTTATCTGTTATCTGTAAATCTATGACCAAGTCTTTTTGCATCTTGTTTAGAGTATCAAGTCCTCTTCTACCTCTATTTCTCTTTAAACTATCAGACGAATCAGCTATATGTCTCAATTCATCTAAAACAAAGTTTGGTATTATTAAAGTTCCTTCTATAAACCCGCTTTGACATATATCTAAAATTCTTCCATCAATTATTACAGAAGTATCAAGGACCTTTGGAATTCCTTTATATTGAGTCTTAGGTTTTTTTTCTTTTGTAACCCCAACTTTTTTTATGCTTGAAATAGCTCCAATTAAATCTTCCTTCTTTTTAACTGCAATATCAACTCCTAGAGCAGTCACTACTAAAACTATGATTATTCCTATTATTTTTCCTATAAGAAAATCATTAAACAAACTCACAAAAGGAACTGAGATAATAAGTCCTAATATTGCTCCTACAGTACCTATAAGTATTTCTACGGTAGGTATTTTTTGTATATTTTCTTCAAAATAGTTCATAGTTTTTATTATTAAAGAATTAAATATAGGGGAAATAATAAATAATATAAGTCCTAAAAGCAAAGTAGCAAAGGCTAAAAACACTATTTTTAAAACGGTTGAACTATTAAAGTATGCTAGCCTATTTAAGCCAAGTAGCCATTCTCCTGATATAAATCCTAATATAAGGCCAATTACAGTAAAAAGCCCTCTTAGAATTCTATTAAACATTTCTTTCACCTCCTCGATAATTTCACCGTGTTACTTAAAAAGTTTTTAATACTATTAATACCAATATATATTATTATATACCCTATTTCAACCAGCCTAGCAATTATTTAAAATTTATTCATGAAAAATATCGTTACATTTTCCTCAGTATATATTTTCGTCTAATATTTAACTTTTTAATCCCCCTATTAATAAAAATTATATTGCCTTATTATATACATGTACCGACACCCCTCTTATAGCTTTATTGACAAAATTGTTCAAAGATTATTATAATTATAATATCAAGACGCTGGAAAAATTAGTGGTAAGGAGCTGAAACTATGAAAGATGTTATTTTCGACGATTTTCAGAACGCAGTAGATGAATGTCTTTTACGCCATAGAAGCTTGCTAGATATAATAACAAAACTACAAGAATCTGAAGGACGTATAAACAGAGCAGTAGCAAAGTCTGTTACCAATTGCGGTTGTATTCAAATTGATGCAAAAAAACAAAAAATGCCTAATGTTGATGATATAGATATTAATTTTTTTAAAGAACACCTAAGCACCCACTTAAATGGGGAATTATGCGAAAACTGTAGGGACGTTATAGAAAGAGAAATCGGCAACAATTTATTTTATCTAACTTCACTATGTAATTTATTAGATCTAAATCTTTATGATATACTTTTAAAGGAGCTAAATAGAATAAACACTTTAGGTAAGTATACCTTTAGATAGCTAGGCACAAAATAAGCACAGCTTATTTTGTGCCTCTAACTATCTATCATAAACTGTTCCCTTAACCTACGAAGGCCATTTTTAATAGCTTTTGCTCTGGCCTCTCCAATGCCTTCAACATTATCTAATTCCTCATAGGATGCTTCCATAACTGCCTTAAGTTCTTTAAAATTGCTTACAACATTTTCTATTACATTTACAGGAATTCTCGGAATTTTACTTAGCATCCTATATCCTCTTGGTGATATTAGAGTATCCACTAGGGTCCCCCCATTATGTCCTAAGACTTTAGCTATTGAGTCTAAATCTAAAATTTCATCAGAAGACATCTTTTGAATCTGCTCATATATCTTATTATAATCCATATTACTCTTGCAGTAGTCTCTAATTAAGAGTATGCCGTCTTCCTCCACACTCTTTACAAGTTCATTTAGCTGCATAGATATAAGCCTGCCTTCCTTTCCAAGTTCAACTATGTAAAGCTCTATCTCGTCCACAATTCTCATAACCATCTCTGTTCTTTGAATTGCAGTTGTAACATCAAATAATGTAACTAGATCCTGAAACTCTAGTAAGTTTAAATTGTTAACTACTCTATCTAAAACGGATACATATTTTTCAAGAGTTTGAAGCGCTTGATTTGCTCTTGCCAGTATATCACTGCTATCTCTTAGAACATATTTAATGTCATTTTTATACACAGTAATTATATTTCTTCTTTGAGAAATAGCAATTACTATACTTCCAGTTTGCTTTGTTACTCTATGAGCAGTTCTATGCCTTGTTCCTGTTTCAAAGGTTGGTATAGATGCATCTGGTATAAGTTGAGTATTTGCATAAAGAATTCTTTTTAAATCGCTACTTAAGACTATTGCTCCATCCATCTTAGCAAGTTCATATATATAAGATGGACTATATTCAGAATTTATATTAAAGCCTCCATCTACAATTTTTAATATTTCATCGCTGTCACCAAGAATTATTAATCCTCCCGTTTTAGCCCTTAATATATTATCAAGGCCATCTCTTAGCTGAGTTCCTGGAGCCATAATCTTTAATATATCAATCAACTTTTTATCCTTATCTAATCTCATATCTCACTCTCCTCTCATTTGTTTAATCCAGTATTAGAAAACCTTGCTAACAGCTTCTTTTAATGAAGATACTCCTATAACATTTCTATTTTTTACATCTATCTTATCCTTATTTTTATAAGGTATTATAATATTCTCAAATCCCATCTTTATACTCTCATTCACTAATCTTTCACATAAAGCAATAGGTCTTACTTCACCAGTTAATCCAATCTCTCCAAAAACTATCATCTTATTCAACTTAAAGTTTCGCCCTTTTACACTGGATATAAGAGCTAATGCAAGGCCTAAATCCCCATATGTACCTTCTATTTCAAGACCTCCTACTACATTTACATAAACATCACAGTTGTAGAAAGGAATTCTAAGCTTTTTCTCCAAAACAGCCAAAATCAGATTTAATCTAGATATGTCTACACCTACCACGGTTCTTCTAGGCATAACAGCTTTGGTCTCTGTTACAAGTGCTTGTATTTCAACTAAAATAGGCCGTGTACCTTCCATGATTCCTATTACTACAGAACCTTCATCATTAAAATTTGTTTCCTCTAAAAATACTTGAGAAGGATTAAGAATTTCTTTAAGCCCTTCTTGCCTCATTTCAAAGACTCCAATTTCACTAGTGGTTCCAAACCTGTTTTTCATGGTTCTAAGTATTCTAAACTCTTGAGTTCTCTCTCCTTCAAAAGAAAGCACTGTATCAACCATATGCTCTAAAACTCTCGGTCCGGCTAGCTCTCCCTGCTTGGTTACATGAGCCACTATAAATAGAGGAATATTTTTTGTTTTACCAATTCTCATAAGTTCATTAGAGCATTCTCTTACCTGAGATACACTTCCAGGAGCAGATTCAATAGATGGCTTAAAAAGAGTTTGTATAGAATCTATAATTACAAATACTGGGTTCATCTTATTAATATGCTCTTCTATAAGTTGAAGATTAGTTTCTGATAAAATATATAAATCAGAGGATATACTGCCTAATCTATCTCCTCTTATTTTTATCTGTTCACCAGATTCCTCTCCTGATACATATAGAACTTTTCCAAACTTTTCTGCAATATTATTTGCAGTTTGCAGTAGTATAGTAGACTTTCCTATTCCAGGAGCTCCTGATATTAATGTCAACGACCCCTTAACTAATCCTCCCCCCAGCACCCTATTTAATTCATTAATCCCTGTATCATATCTCTCAAATTCACCTGACTTTATATTCGATATGCTTTCTGGTTTATTGTTGCTGCTTATTCCAGTACTTCTACTTAAAATCTTCTCTTCCTTCTTTTGTTCAATCATAGCATTCCACGAACCGCATCCTGGACACTTGCCAAACCATTTAGAAGCCTCATATCCACATTTTTGGCATATAAATATATTCTTATTTTTAGCCACACTTACCACTCCTGTCCATTCATACAAAGTAATATTATACAATATTTTTATATAAATTTGTATGAAATGTGAATTTTTTTGTATAAATTAAATTCATTACATTTATTTCTATTTAATTACATTCTAAAAACCGGCAGGACAGCTTTAAGCTGATTCTGTCGGTTTTTCATGCTTCAATTTACTGGTTAATTAATGTCTTTAATACTAGCTTACCATCCTCTACTGTTGCGCAAACCTTGTCTCCTCTTTTTATATTTCCTTTTAAAATTTCTTCTGATAATTTATCTTCAACAACCTTTGTTATAGTACGTCTTAAAGGTCTTGCTCCATAAGCAGGATCAAATCCTTCCTTGGATAAAAGTTTTTCAGCCTCTTCATCAAATTCAATATCTATTTCTTGATTTTTTAGTCTATTTGATACTTCTCTAAGCATAAGCTTAACTATCTGCCTTAAATCTTTTTCTTCTAAAGCATGGAATACGATAATATCATCTATTCTATTTAAAAACTCCGGTTTAAAGCTTTCCTTAAGCTCGCTCATAATATTTTCTTTCATCTTCTCATATTGACTTTCAGCTTCATCTTCAGATGTAGAAAAACCTAAAGACTTCTGTTTTTTTATTGTATGTGCACCTACATTTGATGTCATTATTATAATTGTATTTTTAAAGTCTACTGTTTTTCCTTTTGAATCTGTAAGTCTTCCATCTTCTAATATTTGAAGGAGAATGTTAAATACTTCTGGATGAGCCTTTTCAATTTCATCAAAAAGAATTACTGAGTATGGACGGCGCCTTACTTTTTCAGTTAATTGACCACCTTCATCATGGCCTACATATCCTGGAGGAGATCCTATAAGTCTTGATACCGCATGCTTTTCCATATATTCTGACATATCAATTCTTATTATATTATTTTCATCCCCGAACATAGCCTCTGCAAGAGCCTTGGATAATTCTGTCTTACCAACTCCAGTAGGTCCTAAGAATATAAATGAGCCAATCGGTCTTTTTGGATCTTTAAGTCCAACTCTAGCACGTCTTACTGCTCTGGAAATAGACTTTACTGCTTCATCCTGTCCTATAACCCTTTTATGAAGGATTTCTTCTAACTTCATCAATCTTTCTGATTCACTTTCTGTAAGCTTTTCTACTGGCACACCAGTCCATCTAGATACCACTTCAGCTATTTCTTCTTCTCCAACTATTTGAGTAAATCCATGACTATGCTTTTTCCAGTTATTTTTAAAGTTATCTAGTTTTTCTTTTAACTCTTTTTCCTTATCTCTAAGCTTTGCTGCCTTTTCAAAATCTTGAATTCTAATTGCATCTTCTTTTTCCTTCTGAGCTTTCTCAATCTCTTCTTCTAAGCTCTTTAAATCTGGTGGAACTGTTAAATTCTTAATTCTTACCTTAGCACCAGCTTCGTCTATTAAATCTATAGCCTTATCTGGAAGATATCTATCTGTGATATATCTATCTGAAAGCTCAACTGCTGCCTCTATTGCTTCATCTGTAATTTTTACTCCATGGTGAGCTTCATACTTATCTCTTAAGCCATACAATATTTGTATTGTCTCTTCTTTTGTAGGCTCTCCTACAGTTACAGGTTGGAATCTTCTCTCTAGCGCTGTATCCTTTTCTATATATTTTCTATATTCATCAAGAGTTGTAGCTCCTATGCATTGAATTTCACCTCTTGCTAGTGCTGGCTTTAATATATTAGAAGCATCTATAGCTCCTTCTGCTCCACCTGCTCCAACTATTGTATGAATTTCATCTATAAATAGAATTACATTTCCAGCTTTACTTACTTCTTCTATTACCTTCTTAATTCTGTCTTCAAATTCTCCTCTATATTTTGAGCCAGCAACCATGGAAGATAAGTCTAGAGTTACAACTCTCTTATCTTTTAATATTTCTGGAATATTTCCACTTGCAATTCTTTGAGCAAGGCCTTCCGCAATAGCAGTTTTACCTACTCCTGGATCACCAATAAGGCATGGATTGTTTTTAATTCTTCTACATAGAATCTCAAGAACCCTCTCTGTTTCTTTATCTCTTCCTATTACCGGATCAAGCTTTTCTTCTTCTGCCATTTGAGTTAAATCTCTTCCATATTGGTCTAGTGTAGGAGTATTTGTATTTTTAGGCTTGGCCTTCCCCATATTTGCTGTTCCTTGAACATTCTCAGGACTAAATGCCTTCATCAATTCTTTTTGAAGCTTTTCAAAATCTAAACCTAAATTAGTTAAAATGGCATAGGCTACTCCTTCTGATTCCCTTATTAAAGCAAGCAATAAATGTTCTGGTGTAATATAATTATGATTTAAATTTCTAGCTTCTAATAAGCTTAGCTCTAATAACCTTTTAGTTCTCGGTGTTAAAGGAATTTCATTTTTATTTATAGCAAATTCACCCTTGCCTTCATATTCCTCAATCAATTTTTTAACTTTATCTTCTGTTACACCCATGCTATTAAGAAGTTTATTTGCAACTCCACCAGTTTCTTTTAAAATTCCAAGCAAAATATGTTCTGTCCCTACATATCCATGTCTAAAAGCTTGAGCTTCTTGTTGTGCATAATATAAAACTCTTTGTGCTCTTTCTGTAAATCTTCCAAACATCATAGATTATACACCTCCCTAGATTATAACTCTACGTTTTTTAATCTTTCTTTAACAAGAATTGCTCTATTTAAATCTCGTTGTTTATCAAAAAGTTTCTGTCTGGTTGCTTTTTGAAGGCTTGCCGGTTGAATGTCTACAAGAAGTTTGTTTAATGTGTTCTTGTCTATATCTTTAATTATTCCCATTTCAACACCCAATCTTACATTTGAAAGCAAATTTAAACACTCTTTTGAACTTAACATGACTGCAGATTTTAAAATTCCTACAGATCTAAATATTTTATCCTCTATTTCATATCTGTTCTTGCTTAAAATCCTTTCTCTAGCGAGGTTTTCTCTATTTATAACTTGATTAATTACCCCTGCTAGATTAGTCAATATTTCCTCTTCGCTAAGTCCTAAAGTTGTCTGATTTGATATTTGATACAAGTTACCTTCACCTCTAGAGCCTTCTCCATATAGCCCTCTTATAGTCATTCCTACTTGAGTTAATGCATTTAAAAGGCCAACAATTTCATTATTTGCAGTAAGAGCTGGCAAATGAAGCATAACGGAAGCTCTAAGGCCTGTTCCAAGATTAGTTGGACATGAAGTTAAATATCCAAGCTTTTCATTAAAGGCATACTCTAATCTTTCTTCTAATAAATCATCTAACTTATTTATATAGTTAAAAGCTTCTTTTAAATTAAGCCCTCCAGTTATTGCCTGAAGCCTTAAATGGTCTTCCTCATTTATCATAATGCTTACAGTTTCATCTTCATCTACTATAAATGCTGCCTCCTTTTTATTACTTATAAGCCTTTCGCTTATCAAATGCCTTTCAAAATAAGATTGGTTAGTTACATCGTCATTTTGCCATAAATATATTGTTTTAAATTTTTCCTCAGTATATGGAGATGAATAGAACGCATCTTCTACATTTTTTACTATATCTTTCCCTTGCTCTTCATTTAATTTGTTAGGAAAAGGAGCATTTTTTAAATTTCTTGCAAGTCTTATTCTGCTGCTTAGAACCACATCTTCATTTTCAGTTTGAGTTTCTATCCAGCTTTTCATATATTATTACCTCCACCTATTCAGATTGCCTTTCTATTTCCCTAATTTCATCTCTTATCTTTGCTGCCTTTTCATATTCTTCTAGCGTAATAGCCTTTTGTAATTCTTCTTTTAATTTTAATATTCTATTTTTTTGCACCAAGTTTTTACCAGCCTTCTTAGGTACCTTACCTGTATGTTCCACATTGCTTTGAACCCCTTTGATTACAGATAATATATATGGGTTAAAAGTTTCATAGCACTCACTGCATCCAAGAAGACCTTTTTCCTTAAATTCTCTATAAGTAGTTCCACACTTTCCACACCTTAACTCTGTAGATTTATTATTTATAGAGTTTTTATTCATGTATTCCATAAGCCCACTCAACACATTTGGAAATGAGAATGGTGCCATTATATCCATATCTGGAACTAAATTAAATTCTCCAGCCTTGGCCGCACAATCTGGACACAAATTCGCTTCTCTTTTTACTCCATTTATTACTTTGGTTATGTGAACAGTAGCTTCTCTTTGTTTACAAGATTCGCAAAGCATCGAACCACCCCTTTACATTTTAAAATTCTTAAATATTATTTTATATTTTACCATAAATTTCAAGACTTATAACAATATAATTTTTATCATAGATTTTAATATTTCTGCTCTAATATTATTTTTTCTATCAGCAGATACCATTAAACTTCTATCATTAACGGCTGCCTTCATTATATTTGACTCCCTTTCGGTGATTATATTTCTCTCTTTAAGTCCTTCAATTATACTATAAGCTCCATTATAAGTAATGCTATTTCCTATCTTATCTCTTATCAAATTTGCTAAATTTTTATTTTCATCATATTGAACTTTCCTTATCCTTATATATCCTCCCCCTCCTCTTCTACTTTCCACATAATAGCCACTTTCTGCAGAAAATCTAGTAGTAAGAACATAGTTTATCTGAGAGGGAGCACATTTAAACTGATTTGCAAGTTCGTTTCTTCCTATTTCAAGTTCGCTAGAATCGCTTTCTTCCAAGAGTTCTTTTATAAATTCCTCAATTATATCCGATAATCTAGCCATTTCATCACCTCTACTGACTTTGACTTTCTTTGACTTTTATTTATTTTATAATATTATCTTTATAAATTTAATTCAACTATAATTTTTTCTTATTTTATCGATTTAATACCTATTTTTTTTATATGTACTGGATTAACTTAGTATTATTCAAACTTTCTCTTATATTCTCTATTTTTTGTATAAAAGGTAGCTAGAGTATACTCTAGCTACCTTTTGTAAAAACTATATTTATTTTACGCACATAATATATAATATTTCATTTCACTCTATTATGATATTATCCAAAATATCTCTTAAGCAATCCTTCGAAAGCCTTTCCGTGTCTTGCTTCATCTTTGCACATTTCATGAACTGTATCATGTATTGCATCTAAGTTTAATTTTTTAGCTAATGTAGCTAAGTCTTTCTTACCTTGAGTAGCTCCGTATTCTGCTTCAACTCTCATTTCAAGATTCTTTTTAGTGCTATCAGTTACAACTTCACCTAAAAGTTCTGCAAATTTTGCAGCATGTTCTGCTTCTTCATAAGCAGCCTTTTCATAGTATAAACCTATTTCAGGATATCCTTCTCTAAAAGCTTGTCTTGCCATTGCAAGATACATTCCAACTTCTGTACATTCTCCTGTAAAGTTAGCTCTTAATCCTTCTATTACTTCTGGATCTACACCCTTAGCTATTCCTATTCTATGTTCATCTGCCCATTGTCTGCTTCCGTCTTCTTTCTTTTCTACAAATTTATCCTTTGATGCTTTGCATTGAGGACAAACTTCTGGTGCCTCTTGTCCTTCATAAACATAACCACAAACTGAACAAACAAATTTTTTCATTTAAAAACCCCTCCTAATAACCTGTTTTTATATTTAATATTTTTTATTATTTAATAATTATTGTTAATTGCTATATTTATACTATATACTTTTTTTTATTTTTTGGCAACATAACACTTGATTATAATATTTCATTTAATTAAATTATATTGAGTTATCTAACTTTTTCTTCACATTGCTCATTATTTTAATATCATATTAATTTCCATTAAATATGTTTATAATAAAGTATTATTATTCAAAAAAAAGTAAAGGATGTTAAATATTCTTATAATTTAACATCTTAAACAAACTTGAACAAATATCTATTTTACAAATTTTATTATGTTTTCAATTTTCTGAGTTTCATAATCTATATAGGCCTTTTGCTCCTCTTGAAAGATGCCTCTTTCAGATATTATTTTTTTATACTCATCAATCTTTTTGTAAAGTTCTTGAATCTTATTTTCATATTCTTTTATTATTTGTTCTGTTTCCTTTTCAATTTCTATAGTATAAGAATTTAATACATCTAGTCTCTTTTTCCCATCCTGTATTAAATCCTCAATATCCATCTTTGAAACCTTTATAATATTTAAAACAGATTGTCTTTTTACATCAGTTGGCAAGTTTTCAGTGAGGGCCTTGAGATAACTATCTATTAAAAATACATTATTTTCGTTTGTATTTCCAACTTTAAACTTTTCATATATTTGTTCTACTGTTAATGGCTTATTGTTAACTATAGCTTTTTTTCTATAGAATTTTTATTATTTTCTTCTTTATCTATAGACTCCACTTCTTTTTTAACTGAATTTCCTTCATCTCTCTTTTCTTTATTTATATTGTTTTGCTCTTCTTTATTTATGTATGTATCTTTATTATTTTGCTCTACATTATTGTTATCCTTTTCAATTTTGTCTACCTTTTCAATTCTATCTACTAATCTTAACTTTTCAAATATTGATTTCTTCTCTTCCACTATGAACCCACCTCATCATATTTATTTTCCATATGTTATATTTTAATATATTATGGTTCATTTTTCATCAGTTTCTAGCATTATTAATAAATAATTGCAAAAATTAGACCAAATATTATTCCTGACACTATAACTGATGTGGTGGATATAATATATTTTGTAAGGCTTGTAAGTTTAAAACCATGTAAACGAATTTTTCTTTCTATCAATTCAATTAAAGCAAAACCGCATAAAATATCCACAAAAAACTTACTTAAATAAATGAATATTTTTTTCTATCAATTCAATTAGCGCAGAATCATATAAAATATCAATAAAAAATTTGCTTAAACTCATCCTAAATTTATTCATAGTTCAAATCACCTTATCTTTTTTAAGATACACTTATTATAGATTAAATTGTATGGAATGATTTTATTACTCTTCTTTATTATAAATAATCGATATTATGCTTTTTATTTTTAGTATTTTATTTAATTTTTTAAATAGAAATAAAGAACAATTTAATGATAGTAATTAACTAGAATATAATTAAGACCTAGAATATAATTAAGACGCTTATATTACTGTTATTTATGGGGCTATCTCTTTAGTATATATTGTTTTTGGATATGTATATATAATTATTAAACATACACTAAACCAACTAGTATAATATGTAATCAAAAAGGAAATTCACTCCAAAATGTTGAATATGCTAAATGACAAAACAAAGCATTTCAACATAGAAGAGTGAATATCTTTTATTTAACAAGGTCTCTATAAGCCTTATACCCGCACATACTTTCTGCATTTTTAACAGCTCTAACTATAGCTCTTTCCATGACCCTAGCAGCTAAAAATCCTACTACATTTATATCAACCTCTACTTTACCTGTGGCAAGTGAAAATATTGTATCTCCATCATGCATAGTATGTACTGGATAAATAGCCCTTCCATATCCATTATGAGCCATAGATGCTACCTTATTTATTTCTGACTTAGTAAGATTAGCATTTGTTACTACAGCGCCTATAGTAGTATTTCCGTTAAACAAGTTTTTCTTATTGTCATATTGAGATAGCATTATATCTTCCGTATTCCTTAATTTAGTCTTATCTTCACTTAATACTCCTGCTATCATTTTTCCATTTTCAGGATCTATTACATCTCCTAAGCAATTAACCGCTACTATAGCCCCTACCATTAATTCACCAACTTTAAAAGTATATGTTCCAATCCCACCTTTCATAGCAAATTCAGGTCCTAATATCTTACCTACAGTAGCTCCTGTTCCTGCTCCCACAGAACCCTCTTTACATTCATCGCTGCTTGCATTCATACACGCTTTATATCCCATATCTTTATCAGGCCTAACCTTATAATCTCCTATAACTAAGTCAAATAAAGCAGCTCCACACACTATAGGAACCTTCGTCACTCCTACATCAAAGCCTTTTCCTCTCTCTTCTAAGTATTTCATGACTCCACTAGCAGCATCTAATCCAAAAGCACTTCCTCCAGTTAGAAGAACGGCATGTATTTTCTCCATCATGTTTAAAGGATTCAATAAATCTGTTTCCCTAGTCCCTGGAGCTCCTCCTCTTACATCAACTCCAGCTACTGCTCCTTCTTCACATAGGATTACAGTACACCCCGTAGCCCCTTTTAAGTCCTGGGCATGACCTATTTTTATACCTTCTATATCAGTAATCTTTACATTTTTCATATATAATGCCTCCAAAAGTCGAATTTTATATAAAACGAAAGTAGTAAATACCTAAAGGTTTTACTACTTTCTGTCTATATCCTATATTTATTATCTTTTTATTTTCTTTATAGCAAAAACTATTGGAATTGTTATCAACACAGCAACTCCCATTTCTGGCAAACCATGAGTTGTACCTAATACTAAAAGGAATTTGCCTACTGTATCAACCTTTTGACCAAGAGCTTTTGCAGCAGGTTCTGCATATAATAAGTATATCATGCCTAAAAATCCAACAGTATTCATCAATGTAGCTAATGCAGCTGAAACCCCTACTTTTATGGTTTCATTCTTTAACTTAATTAAATCATATGCATAATAAGCAACAATACCTATTAGCATTCTTGGCACTATGGATACTAATGGATTCATTGCTGCAAAGGACAGTACTGTTGGTTTCATAATTGCATTTACAAAACTTATTATTCCAAATACAAGTCCCATTAAAGCTCCTAAGACTGGGCCTTCTAGTATAGCAGTAATTATAACCGGTATGTGCATTATTGTTGCACCTACTGGCGGAATTGGTATTATTCCTAGTGGTGTAAACCCTAGAATAATTGATATTGCTGCTAACATAGCAAATGTGGTAAGCTTTCTTGTTTTCGTCCTGGTTGATACTAAATTTCTCTCCATAAATCTCATACCTCCATTCTTATTCCCTTACGGATATAAGTCGAGTGACGGAAACTTAACTATTAACTTTTAAAATTAAAATTTAGTTCAGTTTCTTATCAGAATACCGACTTTGTAAATATTTTAACACTTTTTCTTATAAAGTCAAAGATTTTTTGGATATTTTCACTATATTTACATTTAAGTTTTTTGTTATATACTAAGGCAAATCATGTTAACTTAACTGATCTTTTCTCACTTTCCCCAAACTTAGCCTTTACTTCTTTTAAAGATAATCCATACATTAAAAGTGCTCCTATTATTGATAAAATAAATACAATTGGCCATGCTGCTTTTACTTCCCTGTTTTCTATATAAGCTCCCATAACGCGAGGACCTATAGCATTTCCTATTCCTGATATTATGGGAATTATGGAATTAACCCTTCCTCTATGTGACCTAGGTGTATGATTTGCTATATAAACTCCTTGATTTGTGGCAGAAAGGATTTCTCCTGTAGTCCATATTATTGTTGATATAATAAAGAAGATGTATTTTTCCGTATAATAAAGCATTCCAAAACCAACCGCATAGAATATTCCCGACAATGCTATATTGAATATAGATTTGTTTTTTCTTGTTAAATGTATAATTATCACCGTAAAAAACACAACTACAAAGGCATTAACGGACATCAAGGTTCCAAACATAAGCGCACCCTCTTCTGGAAATAATGCTTTTACCTGAAGAGGAATTGCAAAATTGCTCTGAGCATATACAAATGAATATATTATGGATACTAAGGAAAATACTAAAAGAGCAGGTCTTTTCAACATGACACTTAATATGCTTCCGGACTCACTTTTCTCTTCATCATCTATATACTTATGAATATGCTCTTTATCCTCCAATGGACTAGGTATAGTTTCCTTAACCAGTATTGTAACTAGTATTAGAGATATCACAGTCGTTAGGGCATCTCCCCAGAATATCCATCTAATATACTTTTTATAAAGAATTCCTGCTATAAATGGCCCTATAGCTACACCTATGTTTATTCCTAAATATAATAAAGAAAAAGCTTGCTGCCTATTTTTCTTATCTGTTAAGTCTGCAATCATAGCAGCATTTGCTGGCTGTACTGCTCCATTAAAAAAATTATATAAAACTAAAAACCATGGTATTAAAATAGATTTTACTAAAGCTCCACATGGTATTAACATAATAGCAGCCATACTTTGAAATACCAATATTATTTTCTTTCTACCTATATGATCAGATAACTTTCCTCCTACTATAGAGCCCAAAGCTCCACCAATAGCTGCTATCATCATAAATTGTCCTACCTTATTTGATGACATTCCCATTCTCTCTGTTAAAAACATAGCTAAAAATGGATATACAAAACTTCCTATACTGTTTATAATTCTAGCAAAAAATAGTACAATTACGTCTTTTGGTAAACTTCTATACCCTTTTATTGTATATAATAACCCCATAAATTGCCCCCTTCAATACTTTAAGTTAACTATAATATATCTTATAATCTTAAACCTATTTAGCAAGTTCATACATAGCATGAGCGTATATTTTAGCATTTTTAATCAAATGTTTTATTTTTATATATTCATTAGCTTGATGATCAAGGTCTTCTTCTCCTAGAAATATAGGTCCAAAGGCAACTATATTAGGCATTTCCTTTGCATAAGTGCCTCCACCTATGGATAGAAGCTCTGCTTTTTCTCCTGTTTGTTCCTCATAAACCTTAGATAAAGTTCTTATTACTTCATGATCCTTAGGAAAATATAGCGGCTTTTGGTGTGACATATTTTCTATAGTAATTCCAGTATCCTTTAAAGTTTTGTTTAATCCATCAAGCATATCTTCATATTTGCAAGTTACAGGATATCTAAGATTTAATGTTAATCTTACTTCATCCTCATTTGTCCTTATTACTCCTACATTGAAGGATAATTTTCCTGAAACCTCATCTTCAAATGATACACCAAAAGATTCTCCGTGAACTTCCATGCCAATATGCTCATTCATAAACTTTATAAATCTAAATAAGTCACTATTCTCTAATGGCAATTCTGAAAGAAAAGCAAAAAGCTGCATTATAGCGTTCTTTCCTAGCTCTGGAAGGCTACCGTGGGCTGATACTCCCCTTGATTTTACAACTACAACTTCATCTTTTCCTTCAACGCTTATATCATAACCTGTTTTATCCACAAACTCTTTTGCAGCATTCATAACTATATTTGCATCATTTATTAATATTCCAGCTTCACAATAGTCTGGAACCATATTAGCCTTTTGTCCGCCTCTTATATACTTTATAGAATTTTCTTGACCTTTATAATTAAGTTTTTTAACTAAATCAAAGGTAGTTAATCCCTTTTCCCCATTTATAATTGGATATTCTCCATCAGGAGTAAACCCTGATACAGGTGCTTTTTCTTTCTTAAAATAATATTCTATTTCTTCTCCACTTCCCGTTTCCTCATCTGTACCAAAAATAATTCTTATTTTCTTTGAAGTTTTAAGCCCTAAGTCCTTTATTGCTTTAAGGCCATAAATACTCGCTATTACTGGCCCCTTATCATCCATAGTACCTCTTCCAAATATCTTTTCATCATGAATTTCTGCCCCATATGGTGGATAAATCCATCCATCTCCCTCAGGAACTACATCAACATGACCTAAAACAGCAACATAATCTTCTCCTTCGCCATACTCAGCGTAACCTATATAATTATCTAAATTTACAGTCTTAAGGCCTAATTTGTCGCATAAATCCAAGCAATACTTTAAAGCCTCATATGGGCCTTTGCCAAAAGGTGTTTTCTCTCCTCTTTCTCCTCTTACACTTTTAATTCTAACCAATTCTTGAGTAGATGTTATTATGTCTTCCTTAAATTCATCAATTTTCTTGTTTATATTCATTGTTTATCTCCTTTCCTGTAGTGAACCTCTAAACTATTCTTTTAAAAAACGATGTAATAATAATCTTCTATTTAAAGTTTAGCCATATATTTTTATACCACCTATTATACACCCTCTTTTACTATTCTTGGCAATATAAAAATAATTATAATTTTATAAACTTTAAGGTTTTAAAAATCTGTTCTAGGTCAATAATGTTAATAATACCTTATTATAGGAGGGATATATATGAATGAAAATGTGAAAACAGCTGAATTGTTGGAAGAAAAGATTTTAAAGTATCTGTCAGAAGGGAAAAAATTATTTAACAGCAATAGAATCGATGAAGCTTTTGAAAAATTTGATAAAGCTTTAGAACTTAATATAAACTATGCGGATACCTATTTAACTAAAGGTGAGGCATACATGAAAATGTTTGAAATTGAAGAAGCTGAAAAGTGTATAAAAAAATATCTTAAAATGAACGCTAATTCATATAGAGGCTACATGAATATGATAGAAATATATACAATGAGAGGTAACTTTACAAAAGCACTGAAATTTTGTAACAAAGTACTAGAACAAAGAAAAAATGATTTTTTAGTCTATTATAAGAAAGCTTATATTTTAACTCAGCTGTCACAGATACAGGAAGCCATTGAATGCTATGATAAATGTATAGAATTAAATCCTTATTTTTATGAAGCCTACTGTGAAAAAGCTGAACTTTTAACTGCTTGCTGCAACCATGAAGAAGCCTTAGAAGTTTATTCAAAAGCTATAAGCTTAGAAAAAAATAAGGTTGACGCTTATATAGGAAAAGCTCTAACATACGTAGACCTAGAAGATTATGATAACGCTTTTATTACAATAAAAAGGGCCTATGAAATAGACCCTAATGACGAGTGGTGCAAGTGCCACTATTCAATTATAAAAAACCTAATTAAACATAAAAAATGCAGCAGAAATAATAAAGGAATAGTCATTCCATTTAAATCGAATATTTAACACTTTAATTATATAAGTGTGGGGAAGTTACTATAATAATAAAAATTAAGCTATATCATACTTTATTTATCTTCTCCCACATAATTACTTTTTTAGCTGCTACACTTTCTTTAACATTTATAATTCTCTGATTTCTTGATCCCGTATATTTATGAGCTCCTTGTGCCAAGTCTTTTTCAAATCTTCCGTCTATGAGAACATCTAGCATTTTCAATAGTTTTAATTTGTATTTATCACCGCTGTTTATAATTTCCTCAAAGGTATAACCTGTATAGGACCATAAGCTGAGTCCCATATCTTTTATATCTTTTGCCAAGATGGAAAGTTTATCTGCCTGCTCAAAAGGCTCTCCTCCTGAAAAGGTTACTCCTCTGATTAAAGGCATATTCGACTGTATTCTATCGATAATATCTTTTATATCTATATCTTCTCCATAATTAAAGTCCTGCATAGGCTTGTTATGACAGCCCTCACAATTATGATTACATCCCGATAAAAAAACCGCACTTCTCAATCCTTCACCATTTACTGTAGTATTATCTAGAAATCCAGCTACACGTAACTTCATTGAACCCACTCCAACTAAATTTTATAAGTATTTATATGTTTTTCATCATTATGAGAAAGCCTATCTGCACGTTCAGCAACCTTTCCAGCACCAAATCTCTCATCTAATGATAAATATCCTGTAACCCTTGATACTCCTTGAATATTATAACTTCCACATTTAGGACAGTTAGTTTCAGTATTCTCTATCCTTTCACCACAGTCTCTACAATATCTCATATGAAAATTGATTCCCATGTAACTTATATTAGTGTTTTTATAAGCATAGTCTATTATAGCTTTTACATCTTCTGGTTCTGGATATCCGTCCATTTCAATATATGTTATATGTCCTCCATTGCATATTTTATGGAAAGGTGCTTCTAAATCTATCTTATCTTTAATCGAAATCTTATACCATACAGGAATATGATAGCTATTTGTATAATAGTTTTTATCTGTAACTCCTTTTATTTTTCCGAAAACTCCTTGATCCTGTAAGATAAACTTTCCTGAAAGTCCTTCTGCAGGCGTTGCATAACATGACCAGTTAAGCTTATCTACTTCTCTATATTTATCACAGAATTCTCTTATATGAGAAACAATCTTAATACCTAATTTATGAGCTTCTTTATCCTCTCCGTGATGTTTACCGACTAAAGCAACTAGCGTTTCTGCAAGACCTATAAATCCTATTCCCCAAGTACCTTGTCTTAATATTGGCTCTATAGAGTCCTCTGAACTTAAATTTTCTGAACCACGCATTAAATGTTCTCCAGCTACAAAAGGCAAATCTTTTACTTTTAATCTCTTAAGTACACTATATCTATGGAGTAATGACTCTCTAGCAAGCTCTAATCTGTTATCTAATAAAGAGAAGAATCTATTTATATCTCCCTTTGCCAATATACCTATTCTAGGCAAGTTTATTGTAGTAGGAGCTATATTCCCGCGCCCTGCAGGTCCTGGCTCCCCATTTACATTAGACATTATATATGTTCTGCATCCCATTGTAGCAGCAATTACACCTTTATCGTAATATTCCTTATTGAAATCGGCGTCTAAATTCATAAACATAGGATTCATTCTTTTGCTCGCAACCCTACAAGCTAGTTTATATAAGTAATAATAAGGATCATCCGGCTCTCTATTAACTCCTTTTTTTACTCTAAATATTATATTAGGGAATATAGGCTGTTCTCCTTTCCCTAGACCCTTTTCATATTCCTCTAAAAATATTCTATCTACCATAGCTGCATCTTCGCTTTCTGGAAGTCCAAGATTAATAGAACTGAAAGGAACCTGACTTCCTGCTCTTGAATGCATAGTGTTTAAGTTATATACAATCCCCTGCATGGCTTGACGAACCACTTTTTCTAGCTTTTTCTCCACTATTTCATCTAGATTTTCTATGTCTCCAAAATACTCTTTATATTCATTCCTTATTTCTTTTCTGCTCATGCCTATAAAAGGAGCCATATCATTATCAAAATTAGCATGAGATTGTCCACCGAACATATCATTTTGTGTGCTCTGAAGCAGTATACAAGATAATTCCGCAGCAGATTCTATTCTCTTTGCAGGAAGAATTGTGCCATAGCCTGTATTAAATCCTCTATTTAAGATTTTTCCTGTTTCTATATTTAAACAATTTATAGTCAAATTGTACGAGTCCAAATCATGATAATATAAATCCCCGTTTTCATGAAGTTTGGCTAAATGCTTAGGCATCATTCCTAGATTATGCCACTTATTAGCTTCACTAGCTATTCTAAGAAGTTTAGAACTAAAGTTATTTCCAACATTTGCATTATCTCTATCTGTCTCAATTCCTATACGTTCTATAACCTTCATTAAATCTGATTTCTTTTCTCTAATTTTTGTTCTTTCTCTTCTGTAGTTGCAATAAGTTCGCCAAATCACTTCACATCCATTTTCTTGTAGAACATTCTCTACAATATTTTGAATTTCTTCTACTGTTATTTCAGTCACTTTCTTTTTTTCAATTTGTTCTATAACCTTTTGCGTAAGTTCTATTGCTTCACTTTCCTTTAAGTTAAAAGCTATTTCTTCCGCAGAGCCCTTTATAGCATTGGTTATCTTTGTAGAATCAAATTGTACTCGTCTTCCGTCTCTCTTAACCACATATAGCATACCAAATTCCTCCAACCACAACATATTGTACTTTGCATATTATACTCTACAAATTTTTTTATAGCAATTTTATTATGAACTATATGAATTTAATACTCTATATTTAATCTGTTTTTCTTCCTTTTATTAAGTTTTTTATATAACTTGCCATATTGACATTCATATATATGTTCTCCTCTTAAATTCCATATTAAATATTTTTTTCCAATTAATTAAAATATTAGTTGCACATATGTTTCATAAAGCATATAATATGGAATATATTTCTAATTAATTATGAATTATTATATATTTAATTGTATATATTATTCATATATTACGCTTCTAGAACTTATATTTATAAACAGGAGGGAAAGATATTATGAAGGAATCTAACAAAGTCAATGACATTAGTATTTCAAAGCAATCACTTGAAAAAACTAAAGAAAATGATGTTAAAAATGACTTTCAAATTACACAAGATGTTATAGAAGAATGCCTATCAACATGCTTAGATTAGTATAATTAATTTTACATTAAATTGAAGCAGAAAGTATGATACCCCTTAGTTTCTGCTTCAACTTAGAACTACTTTATATTTTATCTTAGAATAATTTAAACTTATTTTGTGTCTTTACTTTTGAGGCTCCCATATATAATTTCCATTCCTATCTATATAACCTATTTTGTCATTTACCTCAACCATAGCTACGCCATTTATAAACTCATAAGCTTCATCAAATTTAGGTTCTATTATCATGTTAGAGGACATATCTATATACCCCCACTTTTCTCCTATTTGTACTCCTATTAGCCCCTCACTTATTACATCTACATTATCGTATTTAATAGGAATGACTACACTTCCATTTTTATCAATATAACCATACTTTTCGTCTTTGCATACTGCTGCATATCCATCATAAAAGTCATCTGTTTCTTCATATTGAGGCTCTATAACCATCTCCCCAGACTTATTTATGAATCCACATCCATTATTGGTTGTAACCGCTGCTAACCCTTCACTAAAATCATTTGCAACCATATATTTAGCAGCTATTATGGTTTTTCCTGTTTTGTCTATATATCCATATTTTCTATTCATGTCAACAACCGCTAATCCTTCGCTAAAGCTGTGAGCATAATTATATTTAGGCTCTATTATTATGTTTCCACTCTTATCTATGTATCCTTGTTTTCCTCCAATTTGAACTAAAGCCACACCATCACTAAAGCTGTATGCATCAATAAAATTAAATGGAATTACTTCTTTTCCCTCCACATCTATATATCCCCACTGATATACAACTTGAACTGCTGCTAAACCTTCGCTAAAATTATTAGCTGACTTAAATCTAGGTTCTATTACAAATTCTCCATTTTTATTTATAAAACCTAGCTTTCCACCTATACCTACTATGGCTAAGTCTTCATCAAACTCCTCTACATAATCAAACTTTGCATCAATAACTAGATTTCCCTTATTATCTATGTATCCGTACTTTCCTTTCACCATGACTGGATAAAGTGTTTTACTTGAATTCATATTAATTCCTCCTATATTTAAATACTTATGTATATTTTATCATTTTTTATACTTTATCTTATTAAAATATAATTTTATTTCTTATATTTAAAGTTTTTTTCTTATAAAATATGATAGAATAATATCTAAACTTATTATATTTACAAATACTAAAAATAAACCTCTAATGTAGCAAGGAGATGATTAATTGAATAAACTATTAAAAATAGTATTATCTAAAGAGGCCTATAGAGAGTTAAAGAAGCTGCTAGAGGCTAATAGCAAGGATTATTCCTGCATAAGGCTATCTTATTATAAAGGCTGCTGCAAAAGCTCTAATGTTGAAATATATTTAGATGATTTTGAATATAAAGAAAAATATATATCACAAAACATAGATGATATAATATTTATATATGATGAAGAACTCATACGCAATATAAAATCCATTGAGCTTAAATATGAGAATTCTTCTTTTATGATAAAAACTACTCATGTCAATCCTGTATCAAGAGATTGCTCTAGCTGCAGATCCGGATGTGACTCTAAAGGAAACTGTAGTTCTTGTAGTGGATGTAGACATTAATATAGTGTTTGCTTGAATATAATGGAGGATGAATGAGATATGCATTATATATTTGCTATATTAAGAGTATTAACATTTTTAAATCTCATTTTTGCACTTTTAATTATTTTTTTCGAACGTCGAAATCCTTCTGCTACTTGGGCTTGGTTAATGGTTTTAATTTTAATACCTGGTATAGGATTTATACTTTATCTTCTCCTTGGTCAAGATTTAAGCAGAAGGAAAATGTTTAATTTAAAAACCGAGGAAGATAGGTTTCACAAAAAACTTCTTATTCAGGGAAAACAACTTTCAGAAGATACCATGGAATTTTATGATAAAGAAATGGTTAAGTATAAAGACATGGTATACATGCATCTGACTAATAGTCAATCTGTATTTACTCAGGACAATAAAGTGGAGATATATACTAATGGTCATGATAAATTTAACTCTTTATTGAATTCTATTGAAAAAGCTCAACATCATATTCATATAATTTACTATATTATTAAGAACGATAAAATTGGAAACAAAGTAATTAATGCATTAACAAAAAAGGCTGCTGAAGGAGTGGAAGTTAGGCTTTTATATGATGCCATGGGCTGCAGAAGCCTTCCAAGTCACTTTTTTGATAAGTTAAAGAATGCTGGTGGAAAAGTAGCCTGCTTTTTTCCTTCCCTTCTTCCTTTAATAAATATACGTGTAAATTATCGAAATCATAGAAAAATAGTAGTTGTTGACGGTAAAGAAGCCTTTGTTGGTGGATTTAATATTGGTGATGAGTACTTAGGAAAAAATAAAAGATTTGGATATTGGAGAGATACTCATATAAAAATAATTGGAAGTGCTGTAGCTTCTCTTCAGCAAAGGTTTTTGCTAGATTGGCGTTACGCTTCTCAAGAAAAGATAACATTCGATAAGGACTATTTTCCTCAAGTTATTTCTGATGGGAAAATCGGAATTCAAATTGTTTCTAGTGGTCCGGACTCTGAATGGGAGCAAATAAAGAATGGATACCTCAAGATGATTCAATCTGCAAAAAAAAATATATATATCCAAACACCTTATTTCATACCAGATGAAAGCATTTTAGAGGCTCTAAAAATAGCTTCTTTATCTGGAGTTGATGTAAGAATCATGGTTCCTAACAAACCAGATCACCCCTTTGTTTATTGGGCATCTCTTTCATATATAGGAGAACTATTAAAAACCGGAGTCCGCAGTTACACTTATGATAAAGGATTTATTCACAGCAAGGTTATGACAGTTGACGGCAATGTATCTTCCGTAGGTACTGCTAATATGGATGTGCGAAGCTTTAAACTGAACTTTGAAGTTAATGCCTTTATATATGATAATAATATATCTAAATCCTTAGAAGATATATTTGAAAAAGATATTCATGATTGCACAGAGATAACTAAAGACTTATACGCAAAAAGGTCTTTATATATTAAATTTAAAGAATCTATTTCAAGACTTCTTTCCCCTGTATTATAAAATATCATCTTTAGTAACACATACACAGTGTATGTGTTACTTTTTTACATTATGCAATACTGTAGATAACTTTTTCACTATATATTCTCAATTTCCCTTCTTTCCTTCTTCTTATTTCCTATTTTTTCTCTTCTCTTTTCTAGCTCCTTCTTAATCTCATGGAGTTCTACACCCTTCTCTACCATAAGTACTAGAATATGATATGTTAAATCGCATATTTCATTTACAAATTCTTCTTTATTACTGTTCTTTGCAGCAATAACAACCTCTGTACTCTCTTCTCCAACCTTCTTTAGTATTTTATCCAATCCCTTTTCAAATAGATAATTAGTGTAAGATCCTTCTATTAGATTCTCTTTTCTATCCTTTATAACTTCAAATAACCCTTGTAAAACATCCATATCTCTCATCTATATACTCCCCCTTTTTTTCAATAGCCAGTTCTTGAGATATTAGATACGCTAGATTAGTTACACTAGATAGCTATTTTTGTAATTCTCTATAAAAGCAACTTCTATTTCCTGTGTGACAGGCTGCTCCAATTTGCTCAACTCTAACTAAAATAGTATCCCCATCGCAATCTAAACTAATTGACTTTACATACTGATAGTGTCCTGAGGTTGCCCCTTTGTTCCAAAACTCTTGTCTTGACCTACTCCAAAACCAAGTAGTCCCTGTATCTATTGTCTTATTCAAAGACTCTCTATTCATATAACCCAACATTAAAACCTCTCCGTTCTCAAAATCTTGAACAACAGCAGGAACCAATCCATCCCCCTTTTCAAAATCCACTGCTTCTAACAATTCTTCTCTATTCATCCTAAATCCCCCAAAAACTTCCTAAACTCTAAACTTCCTTTTTCCATTCTCCACTTTCCACTGGCACTTTAATGCCTCCACTGACCTTAAAGTCTTACATCTATATTTTCTTTTTTCAGATACTCCTTAACTTGTCTTATGGTAAGCTCCCTAAAATGAAATAATGATGCCGCTAAGGCCGCATCTGCCCTGCTCTTTTTGAATACTTCTGAAAAATCTTCAAGCTTTCCACAGCCTCCAGAAGCTATAACAGGAATATTTACAACTTTACATACTGCATCTGTAAGTTCTATATCGTATCCTTTTTTTGTTCCATCTGCATCCATGCTAGTTAAAAGAATTTCTCCTGCACCTAATTTCTCAACTTTTTTTGACCACTCTAATGCATCTAATCCAGTATCTATTCTTCCTCCATTTATAAATACATTCCATCCTGAGCCGTCTTCTCTTTTTTTAGCGTCTATAGCTACCACTACACACTGACTTCCAAACTTTTTTGACGCTTCCTGTATTAAATTAGGATTTCTTATAGCTGAAGAATTTATAGATACCTTATCCGCTCCAGCCCTTAAAATTTCTTTAAAATCCTCTATGGCTCTAATTCCTCCTCCTACTGTAAGAGGTATAAATACCTTTTCCGCAGTTCTTCTAACCACATCAACCATAGTACTTCTTCCTTCATGAGTCGCTGTAATATCAAGGAATACCAGTTCATCTGCACCTTCTTTATTATAAAATTCAGCAATAGAAACCGGGTCTCCCACATCTTTTAAATTTACAAAGTTAACCCCTTTAACAACCCTTCCCATGTCCACATCAAGACATGGTATTATTCTCTTCGTAAGCAATAACTTCACCTCTTTTTTATGAATCATCTTTGAAATTTAATTATTTTTAAGCTCATTCATAATCTCTTTAACTATTTCTATGAAAGTTTCCATTTCTTCTTCAGAGCCTATGCTTATTCTCAAATAGTTATCTATTTTTTCTTTATTAAAATGCCTTACTAATACACCTTTTTCCTTTAATCTAGCAAATAGTTCACCTGCATTATACAAAGCATGAGATGCAAAAATAAAGTTTGCCTTAGAAGGTACAACATTAAATCCAAGCTCTCTTAGTTCTGCGGTGACTTTTTCCCTTGTACTAACTATCTTTGACACACATTCTTTAAAATACTTCTCATCCTTTATAGCCTCTACTCCAGCAGCCGCTGCAACTCTATCTATGGTATAAGAATTAAAGGAATTTTTTATTCTATTTAATCCATTTATAAGTTCTTCCTGCCCAATAGCAAATCCTAATCGAATTCCTGCTAGGGAACGAGATTTAGATAAGGTCTGTATTACAAGAAGGTTTGGATAATCTTTTATGAGACTAACTACTGAAGTCCCTCCAAAATCTATATACGCCTCATCAATTATAACTACCCTATGAGAATTAAATTCTAAAATTCTTTTAATTTCTTCTGCATCCATATATCTTCCTGTTGGTGCGTTAGGATTTGGAATTACAATCCCTCCATTTTCCCTAAAGAAATCGCTAACCTGTATTGAAAAATCATCTTCTAATTTTGCATTTATATAGTTTATGCCATACAACTCAGCATAAACAGGATAAAAACTATAACTAATCTCTGGGAAAATAATAGTATCTCCGGGATTAAAAAAAGTTAAAAAAGATAAGGCTAAAACTTCATCAGAACCATTTCCAATAAAAACTTCATTTTTGTTTATACTATAATAATTAGCAATGATTTCTCTTAACTCCTCACAATCAGGATCTGGATATAATCTTAAATTAGAATTTGCAGCCCTTTTTATTGCCTCTAATACCTTTGGAGATGGAGAATATGGACTTTCATTTGTATTTAATTTTATATACTTTCTGCCTTTAGGCTGCTCCCCATAAACATAAGGTTCTATTGCTGCAGTAATTTTACTCCAATACTTACTCATGATTAACCCCCTTGTCTTTCACATACTATCTACACAAATTTATAGCTTCTTTTAAATCTATATTTCCTGAGTATATTCCCTTACCAGTAATAGCTCCATACAGCCCCATTTTTTTAAGATTTTTTAAATCCTCTATGCTTTTTATACCTCCAGAAGCTATTATATTGCACCTTACACTTTGTCCAAGTTCTTCAAGCTGTTCTAGATTTGGTCCTTGAAGTGTGCCATCTTTGCTTATATCAGTAAATATAATAGTTTTAACCCCTATTCTCTCCATTTCTACTGCAAAATCTATATAATTGATTATACTTACATTAGTCCAACCATCAACAGCTGCATATCCATTCTTTGCATCTATTCCTACTGCAATCTTTTCTCCATATTTATTAACTGCTGATTTTACAAGTTGAGAATTGTTAAGGGCTGCTGTGCCAAGTATTACCCTGCTTACTCCAATATTTATTAAAAATTCAATTGTTTCCATATCTCTTATGCCGCCGCCAAGTTCAACAGGCACATTAACTTCTTTTATAATTTTAGAAACAATGTCATAATTTACTCCTTTACCCTTTAGTGCACCGTCTAAATCCACCATATGAATGAACTCAGCACCCTCCTTTTTAAACTTAAATGCCGTCTCTAGTGGGCTTTCCGATACTACTTCACTCTTATTAAAGTCACCTTTATAAAGCCTTACGCATTTTCCATCTTTCAAATCTATAGCTGGTAAAATAATCATTTAATCATCTCCCCAAAGTTCTTCAGCATTTTAAGTCCTACGTCTCCACTTTTTTCTGGATGAAATTGCATACCGAATATGTTTCCTTTACTTACTACCCCAGGTACTATAACTCCATACTCAGCATAGGCATTCAATATTCCTTCCTCCCCAACTTCTGCATAATAGGAATGAACAAAATACACATAACTCCCCTCATCTATTCCTCTTAGGATTTTACTATCTTTATAGAACTTTAAATTATTCCATCCCATATGGGGAACCTTCAAGTTAGTTTTTAAAGGCCTTATCTTCCCTTTTAAAAATCCAAGCCCTTTGCTTAACTCTCCTTCTTCGCTTTCCTCAAACAAAAGCTGCATTCCAAGACATATTCCAAGAAGCGGCTTATCTTCCATAACTGCTTTTTCTAAAATCTTATCTATTCCATGCTTTCTTATATTATCTATAGCATCAGGAAAAGCTCCTACCCCAGGAAGTATTATTCCATCACTGTTTAATATTTTTTCTTTATCATCTGTAATAATGGAATCTATGCCTAATAAATCCAAAGCATTTTCCACACTTCTTAAATTTCCTATTCCATAATCCACTATAGCAATCATCTTTGCCCCCCTAAACTCTCTAAACTCTTTTCTCCGCTGTAAACTCTCAACTTGTGCTTCAACGCCTCAACTTTCCACTTTTTAGTGCCTTCACTTAGCTTACAAGCTTCCTTTAGTGGACATTACTCCTTTTATCCTTCCATCTATATCCACAGCTTCTCTAATAGCTCTGCCTAAAGCCTTGAATATGGCTTCTATCATATGATGATTATTCTTTCCATATAAAATTCTTCCGTGAAGAGTTATTTCTGCATTAAAAGCAAAGGCTCTTAAAAATTCTTCAACCAGCTCCGTGTCCATTTGTCCCATCTTATCCACAGTAAAATCACAGTTAAACACAAGGAAAGGTCTTCCGCTTATATCTATTGATACAGAAGCTAAGGTTTCGTCCATTGGAACAAAAGAAGTTCCATATCTTTTAATTCCTGTCTTATCCCCTAAAGCTTTTTTAAAACACTGCCCCAAAACTATTCCCACATCCTCTACGGTATGGTGCGCATCTACTTCCAAATCACCATTAGCCTCAATTTTCAAATCTAACAGCCCATGCTTTGTCATTAGATTTAGCATATGATCAAAAAAACCTATTCCTGTGTTTATATCATATTTGCCTTCACCATCTAAGTTAAGAGTTATGTCTATTTCCGTTTCTTTTGTCTTTCTATATACCTGTGACTCTCTATTTACCAAAACTACCTTTCCCCCTTTTTTAATAGCTAGGACCATTGTGGATTAGCTAATTAATCTTATTGAAACCTTACCTTTATAGAGTTTGCATGAGCTGTTAATCCTTCTGTCTCGGCTATAGTAATTATGTCATCTTTAACTTTAGATAGTCCTGTCTCTGAGTAATAGATGAAACTTGACTTTTTAACATAATCATCTACTGATAGAGGTGAAAAAAACCTTGCACTTCCGCTGGTTGGTAGTACATGATTTGGACCAGCCATATAATCTCCTAATGGTTCTGGTGCAAACTTTCCTAAGAATATAGAACCTGCATTTTTAATTTCTCCTAGGATTAAGAATGGTTCCTCCACCATAACCTCTAAATGTTCTGGAGCAATAGTATTAGCTACATCTATGGCATCATCAATATCTTTCACAATAAAAATCATTCCATAATTTTTAAGGGAAGTTTTTATTATATCCTTTCTTGATAAACCTTCCACTTGTATTTCTAGTTCTTCCTTTACTTTAAGGGCTAATTCCTCAGATGTAGTAACTAAAGTTGAAGAAGCAAGCACATCATGTTCAGCTTGAGACATTAAATCCGCTGCTATAAGCTTTGCATCTCCCCTTTCATCTGCAATAATCAGTATTTCACTAGGACCTGCAATCATATCAATATCTACAAAACCATAAACACTTCTTTTAGCCATAGCAACATATATGTTTCCTGGTCCTACTATCTTATCTACTTTAGGTATGGTTTTAGTTCCATAGGCAAGTGCTCCTATTCCTTGAGCTCCTCCCACCTTATATATCTCATCCACTCCTGCAATATCCGCAGCTACTAAAATATTTGGATTTATGCCTCCGTCTTTTGATGGAGGTGTTACCATAACCACCTTTTTCACTCCAGCAACCTTAGCAGGAATTGTGTTCATCATCACCGAAGAAGGATATGCAGCTGTACCACCTGGAACATATATACCAACTACATCAAGGGGTCTTACTTGCTGACCAAGCATTATGCCATCTTCTTTTGTAACCATCCAAGATCTTTGTTTTTGTTTCTCGTGATAAAACTCAATATTTTCTTTAGCTTTCTTTATAGCTGATATAAAATTTTTATCCACAGTTTCATAAGCTTTTTTGATTTCATCCACAGTTACTTTCATATTTTGTGCATTAATTACTTCACTATCGAACTTATTTGTGTATTTTACTACAGCACTGTCCCCGTTTTGCTTCACATCATCTAAAATATTATCCACAGCTAAGATTATATTCCTCTGCACACTTTCTCCTCTATTTTTTAAATTATTAATATAGTATTCTTTATTATTTTTATCTATTTTTACTATCTCCATCATCTCTATGTCCCCCTTCTTATTTAAGCTATTACCCTGCTAACCTTATCTATTAAATCTCCAATTTCCTCTCTCTTTGTTTTCATACTTGCTTTATTCACTATCATTCTCGCACTTATATCACATATATCTTCAAATATAAGTAGTCCATTTTCTCTTAATGTAGTACCTGTTTCAACTATATCCACAATAGCATCAGCAAGTCCAACTATAGGTGCTAGCTCTACTGAACCCTCTATTTTAATAAGTTCAACATCTATCTCCTTTTTTCTAAAATACTCCCTTGCCACTTCTGGATACTTGGTAGCTATTTTCTTTCTATTATATCCTTTATTTATATCAAACCCTGGTAAAGCTGCTAGAGAAAATTTGCACTTTCCAACTTTCAAATCTAATACCTCATAAAATTGTTTGTTTTTTTCCATCAAGGTATCTTTACCTACAATACCTATATCTGCTGCCCCATATTCAACATAAGTTGTAACATCCGGTGCCTTTACGAGAAAAAAATCTATATCATAATCTTCATTCTTACAGTGAAATACAAGCTTTCGCCCCTTGTCCTCTAATTCCTTTACATTTACCCCAATGGATTTAAATATATTAATAGCATGTTTTTCTAACCTTCCCTTTGTTAATGCTATTTTTATCTTCTTCAATTGCCCCTTGCCCCCTTATTCAATTAAATTCTATTTTAAAATCCTTAAAATTTATATTTTTTACTTCTCCATCTTTTAACTTATATAGTCTAATTTCTTCCTCTGAAGTAAAAGTAATCATCTCATCCATATTTCTTTTAACTCCATATTGTAAAGATTTCTCTTCATCATCAAATAAACTTATTTCACATACTACTTTCATATCTTGAATTTTATTCACAAGCTCATATGCTTTTTTTAAATAATTTTCCTTACAATATACAAGTACCCTTTTTTCTTTTTTAGGCTTAAAAATCTTCTGCCTTTTTAAAGTCATCATAATATTGTCTACATTTATAGCAAAACCTGTTGCAGGAAGATCTAGTCCAAATTCTTTTATCAAATTATCATATCTTCCTCCGCTTAAGATATCCTCTCCAACCTCATCAACATAAGCCTTAAATATTATCCCAGTATAATAATCAATATTTTGTATCATCCCAAGATCGATAGATATATATGAACTTAGTCCTATTTCATCTATAATATTATAAATTTTATAAACATTGTCCAATGCTTTAAGTGACTTCTCATTCTTTGTAAGCTGTCTTGCCTTATCAATTATTTCAACATCACCAAACAGCAGAGGAAGTTTTTTTAGAATATTAATATTTCCCTCCCCAATCTCACATTTCTTATCCTCTAAAAAGTTACATAAAGTAACATAGCTCTTGTTTTCAATCAGCCTTTTCAATTTTTCCATCTCTTCATCATCAAATTCTATATTCTCAACCAGCCCTTTAAAAAAGTCTGCCTGCCCTAATTCTATCTTAAAATTCCTAATTCCTAAACTTAGAAGTGCTCTTATAGCTGTTATTATCACTTCTGCATCTGACTTCAAATTCTTACTTCCTATTACTTCTATTCCTGATTGAGTAATTTCGCTCATTTTACCATTTAAGTCCTCAGTTATCCTAAATATATTTGATGTATAACAAAGCTTTATTGGATAAACACTTTCCTTTAATTTAGTGGAAATAATTCTTGCTATAGGAGTGGTCATATCCGGCTTTAAAACCAATATTCTTCCTGAATTATCAAACAATTTATACATCTTTTCTTGTGCAATAGGCTGATTACTTGAATTAAATACATCATAAAATTCTAGTGTAGGAGAAGTTATCTCAGAAAACCCGTTGTACTTATAGATTTTTCTCAATGTTTTCTCTATTTCTAATTTCATCTCACACTCTTCAAATAAAATATCCTTCATTCCTTCCGGTATATATCTCTTCCATTTCCCCATATTACCGCCCCACTTTATTAATTTAATACTTTATTACGCTAAACTAAGTTTAAATAAATGATACCATTTTGTAGCCATAATTGTCAATAATTAAATAAAAAAGTCTTTATACCTTTTGGCATAAAGACTTTTATTAATTATAATGGATTAAAATAAGTTTTTGCTTATAACTTCTTTTAATTTTTCGTTTTGTTCATATGCTTGAGCTACAGAATGTACACTTGGAATTCCTAAATCCATATCTCCCATAGTTTGATAGCTTCTAGCAGCAGTTATATTATTATTTTCATAAAAATGAGGAATATTTATAGTATTACCTTTTGTTTCTGGAAGCTGTGATATATAATTTGCCATCTTTATTTCCTCCTTTAAAATCAATATTAAAATTGTTATTTTGCAGTATATTGTATATAATATCTGAACTTTCTATACTGCTGCTGTCAAGAGTTATCATAACCTTATCATTTGTATCTACCATTCCCATATAATCATGTATTTTGCTGTAATCGCCTAAGTTAATTTTTCCAACAATATCTAAATGATATTCTGACATACTTTTCTCCTTCTTAGCTTAGTTAGTTTCTTTCACCTTATTTTTTGTATTTCAATATTAAATATTCCTATCAGAAGCTTGCATAGAGAATATAAATGCCTAGTAAATATTAATATATACAAAATAATATTTCATTAATTGATATTTGTATCTACTAATGGTACAATTTATTAAAGACCTAATTTAATTAAAGGGGGATTGTTTGTGAAAAATCTAAAAGGAACTAAAACCGTAGAAAACCTGATGAAAGCTTTTGCTGGTGAATCTCAAGCTAGAATGAAATATACTTATTACGCATCTCAAGCAAAAAAAGAAGGATATGTTCAAATATCAAATATATTTACTGAAACAGCTGACAATGAAAAAGAACATGCTAAAAGATTTTTAAAATTTATATTAGAAGATGAAAGTCTTAATGGCGCACCGCTAGACGTTAATGCATCATATCCTGTTGGATTAAGCGATACAAAAGCTAATTTAGCTTATGCTGCTAGTGGTGAAAATGAAGAATGGACAGAATTATATCCTGCTTTTGCTGACGTTGCAGAGGAAGAAGGATTTAATGATATAGCTGCAGCTTTTAGAAATATCGCTAAAGTTGAAAAAGCTCATGAAGAAAGATATAAAGCTCTACTCGCTAATTTAGAACAAGGAAAACTATTTAAAAAAGATGAACCTGTACTTTGGAAATGCAACAACTGTGGATTTATCTTTGAAGGAACTGAGGCACCAAATAAATGTCCTGCTTGTCTACATCCTCAAGGATATTTTGAAGTGTTAGCTAAGAACTATTAATGATAAATTAAAAAAATGAAGAGTAATCGCCTCAATTGCAGTTACTCTTCATTTTTTATGCTTTTCTAAGATTCTTTATTATTTGCAGCTTGTATAATTTTTTCAGCCTCGTTTGCAGGTACTTCTTCATATCTTTCAAATCTCATTTCAAAACTTCCTCTAGCTCCAGTAATAGATCTCAAGTCTGTAGCATACTTAAACATCTCTGCCATAGGAACTTCAGCTATGATTTTTTGCAATCCTTTAGATGCCTCCATTCCTAATACTCTTCCTCTTTTTTTATTTATATCACCTATTATATCTCCCATATATTCATCAGGTACTTCTACCTCAACATGCATAATAGGTTCAAGCAAAACTGGATTAGCTTGCTGAATTCCTTTTTTGTAAGCCAGAGAAGCAGCAACTTTAAATGCCATTTCTGAAGAATCAACTGGATGGTAGGAACCATCGTACAATGTCGCCTTTAAGCCTATAACTGGATAGCCTGCTAGAACTCCATGTTTCATACATTCTCTTAAACCCTTTTCAACTGCAGGAATATATTGTTTTGGTACAACTCCTCCAACTATCTTATCAACAAACAATAAATCTTCTTCTCCATCATCTCTAGGCTCGAACTTTATCTTAACATCCCCATATTGGCCATGACCACCACTTTGTTTTTTATGCTTACCCTGTACATCTGACTGCTTCTTTATAGTTTCTCTATAAGGAACTTTAGGAGACTGGAGTTCTACATCTATACCAAACTTAGTTTTTAATTTATTTGCTATTATTTCTAAATGAGTTTCTCCAACTCCTGATATAATTGTATCAGCATTTTCTACGTCTCTAGTTATCTTAAAAGTAGGATCTTCATCTAAAAGTTTATTTAATCCAGAGGATATTTTTTCTTCATCCCCTTTAGCTTTTGGAACTATAGCCATAGACATTACAGGCTTAGGAAATTTAATCTCCTCAAAAACCTTACAATCTTCTTTTTCACATAGGGTATCACCAGTAGTTGTAAATTGTAGTTTTGTAACTGCACCAATATCCCCTGCAATTATTTCAGATGTTGGTATTTGCTCCTTTCCTCTTATAAAATACATTGAGGTAATCTTCTCTTGTTTTTTCTTATTTACATTGTATACTATACTATCACATTTAGCCTTACCACTCATAACTTTAAAAATAGATAATTTTCCAACAAAGGGGTCTGCTATAGTTTTAAATACTAAGGCAGAAAAAGGTGTATTTTCATCTATAGGAACTTCAATGTTTTTATCATCTTTTTTAGCTTTTACAGGCCTTAAATCTTTTGGTGAAGGGAAACATTCTACTATATCTTCTAAAAATGTATTTATTCCTATTCCTTTATAAGCAGAACCACAAAGTACGGGTGCAATTTCACCACTTTCAATCCCTTTTATAAGACCATTATATATTTCTTCATCACTTAAAGCACCCTCAGATAAATACTCTTCTAATAATACTTCATCGGTTTCAGCTACTGCTTCCATTATCATTTTCTTACACTCATCAGTTTTGTTTATTAATTGTTCTGGAATATCTGCAGCCTCCATTTGATTAGTCTTAGGATTAAAAATTCTTGCCTTCCTAGATATAACGTTTATTACACCTTTAAAATCATTTTCTTTCCCTATAGGATACTGAATAGGTACTACCGATATTCCAAAACTATCTTTCAATTGAGATAATACTTTTTCAAAATCACTATTTTCTGTATCCAATTTATTTATAAAAAATGCTCTAGGCATATTATTTTCATTCACATAACTCCAAGCCTTTTCAGTTCCAACCTTTATACCTGATCTAGCAGATACAACTATTACTGCTATATCAGTTGCTCTTAAACCTTCTATCATCTCGCCTATAAAATCAAAATATCCTGGTGTATCTACTATATTTATTTTTACATTTTCCCATTCACAGGGTAAAACTGATGTAGATATAGAAATCTTCCTTCTTTTTTCTTCAGGATCATAATCACTTATTGTATTTCCATCTTCAACTTTCCCAAATCTATCAATAGTTTTAGTGTAGTACAGCATTGCTTCGGCAAGGGTAGTTTTCCCTGATCCACTGTGCCCTATAAAAGCTATGTTCCTCAAGTTTTGGACATTATAATCTTTCATACTGATTCCCCCTTTATGGATAACTTATTAGTTTAGTAATTATATTCTATATTTTAGTTAAAATTCCTCTACATATTCCAAAATATTCAGAATTATTAGTTAATTTTTTATTACTGCTACCTAATAACATTATTATTATAAAATCAGTAACTATATTACTTTTATATTAATTACATTTCAAAAAATTAAAAATACCCTATGCTTCTTTTAAAGCATAGGGTATATATAAAAAATATAATTATGTAACTTATCAAAAAATAAAAATGGCTCCGCGAAGAGGATTCGAACCTCCAACCTATCGGTTAACAGCCGAGTGCTCCACCGTTGAGCTATCGCGGAATATTTACCTGGCAACGACCTAATCTTCCACACCGTCTCCAGTGCAGTACCATCGGCGCTTTGAAGCTTAACCTTCGTGTTCGGAATGGGAACGGGTGTTACCTTCAAGCTATAATCACCAGATATGCTTAAGATTTTTGTTGACAAAACCTTTCAAAGGTTGAATTATTCTCTCAAAATTGCATAGTGTATTTTATTTGATCAAGTCCTCGATCTATTAGTATCAGTCAGCTTAATGCATTACTGCACTTACACCTCTGACCTATCAACCTGGTAGTCTTCCAGGGATCTTACTAGTTAAACTATGGGAAA
>NZ_PVXN01000007.1 GCF_002995795.1 Clostridium thermopalmarium DSM 5974 | reverse complement strand
CCACATCGACATGAACGTAGAATTAATCACACCAGTAGCAATGGAAGCAGGATTAAGATTTGCTATAAGAGAAGGTGGAAGAACAGTAGGTTCAGGAGTTGTTACTTCAATAGTAGAATAGTTTTAATTAATAATTAGGACTAGGTTCAACACTTAGTCCTTTTAAAAGGCATAATTAAGAAAATAAAAAATGGTTTATATTACATTGGTTTATATTACAATTAAGGTGATTAAAGAAAAAAGTTGACATATACAGCAACTTATGATAAATTCTTAAAGTAACACGTAAATTTATATGAATTTTAATGTATAAATATGTGCAATATAATGCTTATGAAATAGTAATGCCTGTGTGTGTATACGCAGAATATGGAGGTGTTAATTGTGAGAGTTAAGATAACTTTAGCATGTACAGAGTGCAAGCAAAGAAATTACAATACAATGAAGAATAAGAAGAATGACCCAGAAAGATTAGAAATGAGAAAGTATTGCAGATTCTGCCGCCAGCACACACTTCACAAAGAAACAAAATAATTGCTTGTATTCACTAAGTATACTTAAGGATGTGAATATAATGGCTTTAAATGAAAATAAAAAGGCTGAAGAAAAATCAAAAAAAGGTATAGTCAAGTTTATTAAAGAAGTAAAGGCAGAAACCAAGAGAATAACTTGGCCACCTAAGGATGAAATAAAAAAGTCTACTATAATAGTTTTGTTTTTTTGTGCTGTTAGTGCTATAATAATTGGATTAATGGATTATGGTTTTAATAGCCTTTACAAATTTGTATTCAAATAAAATATAAGAGGGAGGTAGGAGTGAGGATTAACCTCATCCCCTGATTATGGCAGAAAAAGCTCGTTGGTATGTTGCTCATACCTATTCTGGTTATGAAAACAAAGTTAAAGTGAATTTAGAAAAGGCAATTGAAAATAGAGGATTGCAAGATTTAATTCATGATATACGAGTCCCAATAGAAGAAGTGGTAGAAGTAAAAGATGGAAAAAAGAAAATAACCCAAAAGAAGATATTTCCTGGCTATGTACTTGTGAAGATGATAATGTCAGATGAATCATGGTACGTAGTTAGAAATACTAGAGGGGTTACGGGATTTGTTGGGCCTGGTTCAAAGCCAGTTCCTCTAACTGACGAAGAAGTAGCAGCTATGGGAATTACTGAAAAGACTGTGGATATCGACGTATCAGTAGGGGAAAATGTCAAGATTACTTCTGGACCACTAAAGGGTTTTATTGCATTGATACAAGAGATCAATGTTGAAAAACAAAAGTTCAAAGGTTTAGTTAATATGTTTGGCAGGGAAACTCCTGTTGAACTTAATTTTAATCAAATAGAAAAACTTGATTAACCTGCTATAAGACTTGGTCTTATACAGTGGGAGAGCTAAAAGCTCGCATTACCACATATGAGGAGGTGTAAATTATGGCAAAAAAAGTAGTAGGAATGATTAAACTTCAACTTCCAGCAGGAAAGGCAACACCAGCACCACCAGTTGGACCAGCACTTGGACAGCACGGTGTAAACATTATGGCTTTCTGTAAGGAATACAATGCAAAAACTGCAAATCAAGCAGGAATGACAATTCCAGTTATAATTTCAGTTTATCAAGACAGATCTTTCAGCTTTGTATTAAAAACTCCTCCAGCAGCAGTTTTAATTAAGAAAGCGGCTGGATTAGAAAGTGGTTCAGGAGAACCAAATAAGAAAAAAGTTGGAAAGATTACAAAAGCTCAACTAAAAGAAATAGCTGAGACAAAGATGCCTGACTTAAATGCAGCATCATTAGAAGCTGCTATGAGCATGATAGCTGGTACAGCTAGAAGCATGGGCATAACAGTTGAAGAGTAATATATATTCAATTAGTGGGAGGTAAAAACCGCTAATACCACAAGGAGGAAAGAATATGGCAAAAAGAGGAAAAACTTATTTAGAAAGCGCTAAGCTAATCGATAAGAATACTTTATATACACCTTCTGAAGCTATAGATCTTACTTTAAAAACAGCAAAAGCTAAATTTGATGAGACTATAGAACTTTCCGTAAGACTTGGTGTAGATCCAAGACACGCTGATCAACAAGTTAGAGGAGCTGTAGTGCTTCCACACGGAACAGGAAAAAAAGTTAGAGTTTTAGTTTTTGCTAAAGGAGATAAAGCTAAGGAAGCAGAAGCAGCAGGAGCTGACTATGTAGGAGCAGAAGAATTTATTGATAAAATCCAAAAAGAAAACTGGTTTGAATTTGATGTAGTTGTTGCTACGCCAGATATGATGGGATTAGTAGGTAGATTAGGTAGAGTATTAGGACCTAAGGGATTAATGCCTAACCCAAAATCAGGTACTGTTACATTTGATGTATCAAAAGCAATAGCAGATATTAAAGCTGGTAAGGTTGAATACAGAGTAGACAAAACAGCTATAATTCACGTTCCAATAGGAAAGAAATCATTTGGAAATGAAAAGCTTGTTGAAAACTATAATGTATTAATGGAAGCTATAGTTAAGGCTAAACCTGCAGCAGCTAAAGGACAATATATTAAATCTGTAACATTATCAAGTACTATGGGACCAGGAATAAAAATTAATCCTGCAAAAGTTATAGAGTAATATTGACTTAGCAATTTAGATTTGATATAATAAATCACGTTGTGTGAAATTAAATAAGATAAATCTCCGCAGACAGTAGGTGCGAAAGCGTAACGGGAAACCAACCTACCGAGGATTTAAATATTCGGGATTGGATATTATAAAGCCTCTTTACGTCTGCGTGAAGAGGCTTTAACTTTTAGTTGAGGAGGTGCTACAGTGGCAGGAAAAAATAGACAATTAAAAGAAGCTAAAGTTCAAGAGATAAAAGAAAAGTTTGAAAAAGCTCAATCAATTGTACTTGCTAGCTATCAAGGACTTAACGTTGAAGAAGATACAGAGCTTAGAAAGAAGCTAAGAGAAGCTGGTGTTGAATATAAAGTTTATAAAAACACATTAGTTACTCTAGCATCTAAGGAATTAGGCTTAGAAGGAATAGCTGAGTACTTAGAAGGGCCAGTATCTGTAGCTATAGGATATGATGATGCAACTGCTCCAGCAAGAATATTAAATGATTTTGCAAAGGATCATAAAAAATTACAATTAAAAGCTGGTATAGTTGAAGGCCAAATATTCGACGAAGCAAAGATAAAAGAACTTGCATCAATACCACCAAAGGATGTTCTTATTGCGAAATTACTTGGCAGCCTAAAGGCTCCGCTATCAAAGTTTGTTTACTTGATAAATGCTATTGCAGAAAAGAATGGTTCAGCTGAAGCTGCTGAATAGAATTAAAATAACGGAAAAAAGATAGATAAAAATTATGGAGGTGCTATTATAATGACAAGAGAAGAAATCATTCAAGCTATAAAAGAAATGTCAGTTTTAGAATTAAACGAATTAGTAAAAGCATGTGAAGAAGAATTTGGAGTAAGTGCTGCTGCACCAGTTGCAGTTGCAGGTGCAGGTGCACCAGCTGCAGGAGCTGCTGAAGAAAAGACTGAATTTGATGTAGTTTTAGCTAATGCTGGAGCTAACAAGATCAAAGTTATAAAAGTTGTTAGAGAATTAACTGGATTAGGATTAAAGGAAGCTAAAGAAATAGTTGACGGAGCTCCTAAGACACTTAAAGAAGCAGTTTCTAAGGAAAATGCAGAAGAAATGAAAGCAAAACTTGAAGAAGTTGGTGCTGCAGTAGAATTAAAGTAGAATCTAATATAAGTAAAAAGGCACTTGTTTAAGTGCCTTTTTATTTTAGTGACAGAAGTTTCGCAGATTAAAAAATAAATAGGGCGTAGCCCCTTGATATGTAATGGTTTAGATGAATAATAATTGAAATATATAAATTCCGATTTTTACTGGAAAAAATTTAGGGTTTAAAAATGAA
>NZ_PVXN01000006.1 GCF_002995795.1 Clostridium thermopalmarium DSM 5974 | reverse complement strand
AAAGAGAGAACAAATTATTAAGGGATGGCATAAAGCAGTTGAAAGATCTCAAGGTTGGGAAAAATAACTGATTAAACTATATTATACTATGGATGAACTTCTATGAATTGCTATAGAAGTTCATCTTATATTATTATAATAAGGATAAATATTTAAAGGGGATAAATGAGCATGAAATTAAAAAAATTTAGCATTTCTTGCGGCGGCTTTATATTGTTAAATTTAATTTTATATTTTTGTATTTTTCACAATATTCTATATTTTATAATATCGCTTTTGGGGGACATAGCTATATTTGCTATATCTATTAAACTTTTTAGTAAAAGTTTAGATTTTAATGCTACCATTTGTAATAATATACCATATAATAAAGATATTGGAGTCGATGATGGGATAAAAGAGGAATTACTTTCTGCATCAGAAGCTATTGGCTTCAATGTACAGCAATTATTATGGGTTGCAGATAAAAATACTTCTATTTTTAACAAATCTTATGATATATCTCATAAGGTAGAGAATTATAGCCAGCAAAATGCAGCAGCTGCAGAAGAAATAAATGCTAGTATTAATGAATTTGTATCATTTTCTAGAGATTTAAATAAGAGCGTTGAAGATATACGGAACTATTCATTAAGGTCTGTAGAAATGTTAGAAAAAAATAGAGATACTATAGAAGGTATAAGCGTTTTTTTAGAAGAGCTTGCAAAAGAAGTTAGCAATGCTTCTAAAAGCAATGAAGAATTCATAGAATCTTCTAATAATATATATAAAGTAGTGGATTATATAAAACAAATATCTAATCAGACCAATCTATTATCTTTAAATGCAGCTATTGAAGCTGCAAGAGCAGGAGAAGTAGGACGAGGGTTTGCAGTTGTGGCAAATGAAATAAAGAAGCTTTCAGAACAGACTCATGTTCATATTTCACAGATAGAAGAGATAGTTGACGATACATCTGAAAAGGTAGTATACTCAAATAAAGCAATAGAAAAATGTAATGAAAAGATAAATGAAGTAGAAGAAATAGTAAACCAGTCGACTAATGCCATTGATGAGATAAAAGTCATTGTAGAACATATCAATAATTCTATAAAAAATTTACAGTCTATGTCTTCTCAGGTATTATATACATCCACGGAAATCGAAGCGGCAGTTGAAGGTATGTCAAAAGCTATAGAAGATACTCATAAACTATCCTATGAATCTATTGAAAGCATAAACTATCAAAAAACGAAAAATGAGGAAATAGCTTTACAGTTTAATCAATTGAGAGAGATATCGGAAAAACTTCAAAAAATATCAGTGAAATTAAAAAGAAGTGATGAAATAATCATTGGCATTAATCCATTTACATCTCCAGAAAATATAAAGAATATGTACGTACCTATATTAGAACATATATTTAAGTGTATAGGATATAAACCTAGAATTATAATTGTAAAGGACTACGATGCTTTAAGCAGCAGTATAAAGGAAGATATAATTGATCTAGGATGGTTTTCTCCATTTGCCTATGTGAATGCCCATGAAAAGGCAGGAGTACTGCCAATAGCTACTCCTAAAGTAAATGGAAAGGCATACTATAGAGGATATATAATCACTAGAAAAGACAGCAATATAAAAAATTTAAAAGACTTAAAAGGCAAGAATTTTGGATATGTAGATCAAAATAGTGCTTCTGGATACTTGTATGCTAAACATATGTTAAAATCTAACAACCTAAATCCTGAAAAAATTTTCAATAAAGTTTATTTTATGGGAAGTCATGATAATGTTATTAAAGCAGTTTTATCAGGAGAGATAGATGCAGGAGCTACTTATAGTGAAGCAATAGATAATGCAAGGATTAATGGATTAAAGGTTGAGGAGCTTGTTATAATTAAAGAAACAGAAGATATACCTAAGGATGCAATAGCCGTAAATCCAAGAATGCAGCCAGAACTTATAAATAAAGTTAAGGAAGCTTTTATAAATACTAAGGATCTAAAAATGTTTAAAACACCTATTGACGGATTCATAGAGAGCAGTGATGAGAAATATGATGTAATTAGAAACATATTATAGTTTATATAAGTTAGGCGGGGAGTATTGTGGGAAATCAGTTTTATCGTAGGTTACAGATAAATCCTATAATAGCAGCTATAAAGGATGAGCATCAACTGCAAAGGGCTATTGAATCTCCATGTGAAATTATCTTCGTTTTAAAATCGGATATATTTAACATAAGGTCCATTGTAGGTAAAATTAGGGCTTCAGGAAAAGGAGTATATATACATGTGGATTTGATAGAAGGACTTGCTAAGGATGCCTTAGCACTAAAGTATATACATGAAAATATAAATCCAGATGGAATAATTACAACTAAGACTAGTTTAGTAAGAGCATCAAAAAATCTTGATATATTTGTTATACAAAGATTTTTTGTATTAGACCACCTATCTTTAAATACTGGAATACATTCTATAGAATCCATAAAACCTAATGCAGTAGAGATATTGCCGGGTATAATGCCAAAGGTTACAAAGATATTTACTAATAAAACCAATGTGCCAGTCATAACTGGAGGACTTATAATGGATAAAGAAGACGTAATGAACAGCCTAAAATCAGGAGCCATTGCTATATCAACCAGCAAGGAAGAGATTTGGGATATGTAAAAAAAGCTGCGCATATTTCTTACATTCTGTACTAATATAGGAATTCTCCTCATATATATTAGTGTATAGAAAATGTATACATTATATACTAAAAGGCGGAGTAAATGAGAGCCACAATTTTAAGAGAATGAAATCTCTTAATTAATTGTGGCTCTTTTTTCTTTGATAACCAATTTCTTTAGATAACCAGTTCTAAAATTGAGGTGGAAAAATCCACTGAGATGAGGAACTACATTTATAAAAGGGGGTTAGTATATGTTTGATGTAACTATAATTGGAGCAGGAGTTGTAGGCTGCTCTATTGCTAGAGAACTTGCTAAATATGACTTGAAAGTTTGCGTAGTGGAAAAAGGGTCAGATGTGGCTGTAGGAACCACAAAAGCCAATAGCGCCATAATTCATGCAGGGTATGATGCTAAACCTGGTACTCTAAAGGGAATGTTAAATGCAAAAGGTAACGCTATGTTTGATAAATTAGCACAGGAACTTGACTTTCCATTTAAGAGAAATGGGTCTTTAGTTTTATGCTTTAATAAAGAAGAAATGCCTAATTTATTAGAGTTAAAAGAAAGAGGAGAAAAGAATGGAGTTCCGGATCTTGAAATAATATACAAAGAAAGAATATTAGAATTAGAACCAAACATAAATGATGATGTATATGCTGCACTATATGCACCTACAGGAGGGATTGTATGTCCATATGAGATGACCATTGCTCTTGCAGAAAATGCGGCTACAAATGGAGTTGAATTTAAACTTGAAACAGAAGTTGTAGGAATAAATAAGATAGATGATAAGTTTATAATTAAAACTTCTAAAGGAGAAATAGAAAGTAAGCTTGTAATAAACGCAGCAGGATTGTTCTCAGATGATATAAATAATATGGTAAGTAAAAATAAGATAAAGATAATGCCAAGAAGAGGGGAATACTGCTTATTTGATAAAGTGGTTGGCAATATGGCAAAGATGACATTGTTCCAATTACCAACCAAGCTTGGAAAAGGAATATTAGTAACCCCAACAGTAGATGGAAACTTGTTAATAGGACCAAATGCGGATGACATTGAGGATAAAAGAGATTTATCAAATACAAGAGAAGGATTGGATGACGTTATAGATAAGGCTAAAATAACCTTTAAAAATATCCCTATGAAATACCTTATAAAGTCTTTTGCAGGAAATAGAGCAAGGGGAAATACTGGAGACTTTATAATAGGAGAAGCAGAGGATGTAGAAGGATTTATAAATGCAGCAGGAATTGAATCTCCAGGGCTCTCAAGTTCACCTGCCATTGCAGAGATGATAGCAGGCATTGTTGTTGAAAAGTTACATCCAAGCAAAAATGAAAAGTTTAATCCAATAAGAAAAGGAATACCAAAGTTTAGGGATATGACTGAAGAAGAAAGAATAGAAGCAATAAAGAAAAATCCAAGGTATGGAAGAGTAGTGTGCAGATGTGAAACAGTTACAGAAGCAGAAATAGTAGAGGCTATAAGAAGACCTCTTGGTGCAAGAAACATAGATGCAGTTAAGAGAAGAACAAGGGCTGGTATGGGAAGATGTCAAAGTGGATTCTGCTCAAATAAGGTGCTTCATATTTTGGCAGAGGAACTAAACCTAAGTCCAGAGGATGTAACCTTATTTGGAGGAAAGTCTAACCTTCTTGTAGGTAAAAACAAAGAAATATAAACCATATTAATTTTTTGGAGGATAGAAAAATGAAAGAATATGATGTGGTAATAATAGGCGCTGGACCTGCAGGGCTTGCAGCAGCTGTAGGAGCTAAAGAAGAAGGCATAGACAATATACTAATATTAGAAAGAGATAATAAACTAGGAGGAATCTTAAATCAGTGTATTCATAACGGCTTTGGTCTTCATATTTTTAAAGAAGAGCTAACAGGACCAGAGTATGCTGCAAGATTTATAGATAAGATAAGGGATTTAAAAATAGAGCATAAATTGAATACCATGGTAATAGATATTAATAAAGACAAAGTTATAACAGCAGTAAATGAAGAGGACGGAATTTTAGAAATTAAGGCTAAGGCTATAATCTTAGCTATGGGATGTCGTGAAAGGCCAAGAGGAGCTATAGGTATTCCAGGGGATAGATGTGCTGGTATATATTGTGCAGGAACAGCTCAGAAATTTGTAAATATAGATGGATATATGCCAGGAAAAGAAGTAGTTGTTTTAGGCTCTGGTGATATAGGACTTATAATGGCAAGAAGAATGACTTTAGAGGGAGCAAAGGTTAAGGCTGTTGTAGAACTTATGCCTTATTCTAGTGGACTTAAGAGAAATATAGTTCAATGTCTAGATGATTATAATATTCCTTTAAAATTATCTCATACAGTTGTATCAATAAAAGGAAAGAATAGAGTTGAAGGGGTTACTATTGCAAAGGTTGATGAAAATAGAAAGCCTATAAAAGGGACAGAAGAATATATTCCTTGTGATACTCTATTGCTATCAGTAGGCTTAATTCCAGAAAATGAGCTTTCAAGGAAGGCGCAGGTTGAAATTTCTAATGTTACAGGGGGACCAGAAGTTAATGAAAGTCTCCAGACAAATATAGATGGAATTTTTGCTTGTGGAAATGTGCTTCACGTTCATGATTTAGTAGACAATGTTACTGAGGAAAGTATAAATGCTGGTAAAAATGCAGCAAGATATGTGAAAGGAAAATCTTTCGATGAAAAAGGAATAGAAGTTTTACCACTAGATGGAATAACTTATACAGTTCCAAAATATATTAATATAAACAATGTGGATAAGTTTGTTGACCTAAGATTCAGAGTAAATAACGTATATAAAGACAAATATATTTCTCTTTATTTTGATGGGGAAAGAACTATGCATATAAATAAGAAAATACTAACTCCTGGAGAAATGCAAACCTTAAAGCTTACAAAGAGTATGTTTGAAAATTATCCTGACTGTAAGAAAATCATAGTAAAGGTGGAAGGAGTGTAGTATTATGAGGGAAAATATAGAACTTACATGCATAGGATGCCCTATGGGGTGTGCTTTAGAAGTTACACTAGAAGATAAAAAGGTTATAGAGGTTAAAGGCAATAGCTGTGTTAAGGGTGTTGCTTATGCTGAGAAAGAATGTACTAATCCTACGAGAATAGTTACTTCAACTGTTGAAATAGAGAACGGAGAATTAGGTGTAGTTTCAGTAAAAACGAAGAAGGATATCCCTAAAGAGAAGATATATGAATGTATGAAAGCTCTTAAAGGGATAAAGGTAAAGGCACCTATAAATATAGGAGATGTAATTATAGAAAATGCAGTAGGAACTGGTGTAGATGTTATAGCAACAAAGAGTGTAAAGTGCGTAGATAAAGATGAATAATCTTGGCGGAGAGATGAGAGCCATTATTAGGAGAGAGAAATAAACTCTTTCTTGATAATGCTCTTTTTTACCCAAGTAAACGGTTTCGTTGTATTCATTTCATATTTATATAAGTATGAAATGATATATAAATTTTTAAGATTAAGGGGGAATTATTATGTCAAGTTATTTAGCGGAATTTTTAGGCACAATGATGTTAATTTTACTAGGAGATGGAGTATGTGCAGCAACATCTCTTAACAAAAGTAAAGCGCAGGGTGGAGGATGGATAGTAATAACTGTAGCATGGGCATGTGCAGTAGCAGTTCCAGCATGGATTTTTGGAGCAGCAAGTGGAGCTCACTTTAACCCAGCACTTACAATAGCATTAGCTGCAATTGGAAACTTTGCGTGGGCACAAGTTCCAGGATATATAATAGCTCAAATGTTAGGTGCTATAGTTGGAGCAGCATTAGTATGGATAGCATACTTACCACACTGGGAAGCTACAGAAGATAAGGCAACAAAGCTTGGAATATTTGCAACAGCACCAGCTATTAGGAATTCAGCAGCAAACCTTATTACAGAGATTGTAGGAACTTTCGTATTAGTATTTAGTATTTTAGGACTTGGTCAAGTTAAAATGGTAGATGGACTTGGAACATTAGCAGTAGGATTGGTAATATTAGTTATAGGTCTTGCATTAGGTGGACCTACAGGATATGCTATAAATCCAGCAAGAGATTTAGGACCGCGTATAGCTCATGCAATACTTCCAATAGCAGGAAAAGGAGATTCAGACTGGGGATATGCATGGATACCAGTAATAGGACCAATAATAGGTGCATTAATTGGGGCATTCTTATTTGTAGGTGTATTTTAATTAATTTTTAAATATTATATAAGTTAAGTTTTAAATGATTTTATGAATATAATAATTTAATTTTAAGGTTTAACTTAGGGGGAGTGTATTATGGAAAAATATATAATGGCCTTAGATCAAGGAACAACAAGTTCGAGATGCATAATATTCAATAAACAGGGTGAAATAATAAGTGTAGCACAAAAGGAATTTACTCAAATATATCCAAAAGCTGGATGGGTTGAACATGATCCTATGGAAATCTGGGGAACTCAAGCAGGAGTTGCGAAAGAAGCTTTAGAAAAAGCTGGGCTTGATGCAACAGATATTGCTGCATTAGGTATTACAAATCAGAGAGAAACTACAGTTGTATGGAATAAAAATACAGGAGTTCCTGTATACAATGCAATAGTATGGCAGTGCAGAAGAACAGCTTCAATTTGCGATGGATTAAGAGAAAAAGGTTTTGATAAAAACATAAAAGAAAAGACTGGACTAATTTTAGATGCATATTTCTCAGGAACAAAGGTTAAATGGATACTTGATAATGTTCCAGGAGCTAGAGAACAAGCTGAAAAGGGAGAATTACTTTTCGGTAATATAGATACATGGTTAATCTGGAATTTAACTAAGGGAAGAGTTCACGTTACAGATTATACAAATGCATCAAGAACAATGCTTTATAATATCCATG
>NZ_PVXN01000005.1 GCF_002995795.1 Clostridium thermopalmarium DSM 5974 | reverse complement strand
CTCTACAATTGTCTTTCTAAATTCTTCTGTATAATACTTTTGCCCTTTTGCCATTGTAGACACTTCCTTCCCTTTTTATATTTTAAGGTGTTCGGCTTTTTGTGTCTACACTAATATACTAACACCATTGAAAGTTAATTCTCTGGATAATATCAATTTCTTCTATGTATTTTATTATAATCCTCCCCCATTGTATATGTAAATACAATAATCTAATTGTAATTCTATATAATGTAATTTTACACAAGGATTGTGAAGGAAATGTGTGGATATTAACATAATTTGTTAATATATTGTAAATAGAATAAAGGAATAGCACCGAATAAAAGTGCTATTCCTTTTGAGGATTTAATTATAATTATTGGAAAGAATTACTGTATATACCTTTTCCTAATGTTTTCTATATTTACTGAGTCTATATTATCTACAGCTTCCATTAAGCCAAGTAATTCTTGACCATATACGATCCCATAGAACCCAGGTTTATTTAACATAAATTCAACTTCAACTATTCCTTTCTTTCCTTCAAATTCTTTAATAATATCTCCTGTGTTTCCATCAATTATAGAATAGGTTCCATTAGGATTATCAAAGGAAGTTAAATCAAATGAGATTTTAGTGTTTAAGCCTTTCTGGGCTACAATTATAAGTGGCTCTAATTCATATCCAATTCCTTTTATTTTTATGGCTTGAGCATTATTTATAACGTCTGTTTTTGCTACCAATCTAGAAGTAGGTACTTTTCTGATATCATCACCATAGATACTTGGTTTTGATGGACCAGCATATGGATCAGATGAAGTATTAGAAGAGTTATCACTGGATGGAGTTAAAGTCTCCAAATCATCTACAACTCTTATTACTCCACGAATCATACCCATCCAACAACTAAAGTTAATGTCTTTTTCGCCAGGAGTGAATTCAATTATGTTCTCACCACTCTCAAGTGTATATTGCTGATTTAAAGTAGGAATCACTATGGCATTATTACAGGAGGTAAGTTGTTGTGCATCTATTATCCATTTAACAGGAACTCCTTTTTTTATGTATAGTACATTTGGGGCATAACCTCGAGCAACAGCAGTCATATTTAAAACCTGTATTCCATCTTGCATAGTTGCTTTGCCTGCATTGGATGGGGGAGTAGTAGTTCCACTATTATTCGAAGCCCCTACATTATCTGATATAAGTAAGCTTAAAGGGTTAACATTAACTCCTGCTAGAGCTAAACCTCTATTTCCCATAATAAGACCAAGAACTATTATAAGGACTCCACTAAATTTGAGAATTTTTTTTGTGTAACCTTTACTTAGAAGACCAGATATTGCCCCAAATGTTAGCATTAGGGGAAGTGTTCCTATGGCAAAAATAAACATGGATACGGCGCCTTTTACGGGACTGCCTGTACCTAATGCAAATAACTGCATTGTTTGAAGAGGACCACAAGGCATTAGTCCGTTTAAAAATCCAACCAAGAAAGGTGTTCTAGGTTTATTCTTAACTTTACAAGCAGCATTAGGTAATTTAATATGGAATTTTCTAAAGGTGCTGAAACCAGCCATGTTAAATCCCATCATAAGCATAAATACTCCAGCAAATATTTGCATAGCTGCTTTAGCAGTAATTGAAAGGGAGAATACAGAGCCAAGGGCACCAATTAGTCCACCTAAAAGTGTATAAGATAAAACTCTTCCTAAATTATAAAGAATAGCTGGTTCCATTGCTTCAAACTTGTTTTTACTTTCCTTTGATAAACTTTGTGAAAGCATAATTCCACCGCACATACCTATACAATGAATTGAAGTAAAAATTCCTACAATAAAGAGAAGAGCATAAGAAGCATTGCTAAGCATTGATGCCATATCAAAGCCCCTAGTGTTTACACCAAGTAACACTACAATAGCCACTATTATGAAAATTCCCATAAACTTGTTATCATTAGAGCTTTCTGTAGTATATCCGGCACCTTTAATAGTGGTTTTAATGTTGCTTAGACTACATAATTCATCATCATATTCAACTTCAGCAAATTCGCCGCTATAGATAGCTTTTACCATTGTTACACCATTCAATTTTTTAACAGCTTTTTCAACTCGATTTTCACAGGATGTGCAAGTCATATCGTACACCTTAATTTTTTCTCTTCTAATACTCATAAAATCCTCCTAATACGTACTTACTAAATAAACCATAATTCACTCTTTGATTGTAAAAAAAAGTAAATTGTGATTATAATAAAGTATATAAAATAGATATGTTGATTTTATGAAGATTGATGATGGTAAAGAAAATAATCTATTAATTATTTTGATATAATTTTAGAATAGAAATTATAGCAAAAGCGTAAGATTTTTAACATCTTACGCTTACATATATATGATTATTTTAATAGGGATCTTCTTTTTAGGTATTCATCTTCACTTATTTCTCCATTAGCAAACCTAATATCTAAAATATCTAATGCTTTGTTAGAGTTTGTAACTCTAACTCTTTTGTAATTTAAGCTATTTTCATTTTTCAAAGAATCTAGATAAAGGAATACTAAAACAAATAAAGTGATGATTGATAGGAACATCATGATTATCATCTCCCCTCTCTTTAGTTATATTATACCTATAAAATATGAAGAAATTATGGAGAAATATTTTAAATAGGTTTGTTTCACCATACAAGAATGATAAAATCCACATAATGTCTTCATAATTATAAGCTATGCTATAAGTACAATATAAAGATGAGGAGGAATTATTATGCAAGTAATAAATAATAATTTAGAAACACTAAATTTACAAACAAGCTCTAATTCAAAACATATTCATAGGAATATGCCAAGGGGGCAAGTGCAACATGATGTGTCTAAGATGAATAGTGCTAATAATAAAGAACAAATGCATAGAAACTGCAATATGAAAGGAATGCATGGGGATACAAATGCCTCAGCAGTTGCTAAAGCTGAGTTGAATAATAAAGTATCTGATAGTAATATAGGTGTAAATATTAACACACAAGCTTAGATATAGCATAAGATTAGTCCAAAAATGATATCATTCATATTAAAAGAGGTATGACCTAAAATCATACCTCTTTTGTAAATAGCAATTTTATTTTACATAGGAAGTATGGTATAGGTAGATTATAAAAACTTGAGCTGTATACATAATATAAGTATTTGCTGCTAAAAATATACTTTAGAGGCTATAATCTGAGAGAATTTTAGATGCACAATTGAGGCGATTTTTTAATCTTATTTTTTATAAAAATCAATAAAGGGTGATTATATGAGTATACATACTATTTTTTTTTCGAGGAGAAAATTTAAATATACTTGAATTGTTTATTAGAACATCTATTTTATATTTTATGTTGTTTGGTTCAGCTAAGGTAATGGGATTTCGTCAGCCTGGTATATTAACTTCATACAATTTTTTAATGGCCGCAGGTATAAGCCACATTGCAGCTGCTCGTATGGTGAATCCTAAAGCAAGATTAGTAGACGCAATGGCTATAATTATAGTATACACGTTAATTAATCTGTTTATTTCATACTTGTATTTTAAAGCCCCATCCATAGCTTCTCAAAAACCAATCATAATAGTTAAAAGGGGAGAGATAATCAAGAATAATCTTTCAAAAGCAAAATTAACAATTGACAATTTGATTTCGATATTAAGACAAAAGGATGCATCTAATCTTGAAAAAGTAGAGTATTTGATAGCTGAATCCACAGGAGATTTTAGTGTTGCTGTAAATAATAACAGTCTTCCTATAACTAAATTAGATATGTCAATAACTCCCCCACAAGATATTTTACCTCAAATTCTTATTTATAAAGGGAAAATAGATGAAACAATTCTTAAAGAGAATAGATTGACTTATGAATGGATTGAGAAGGAACTTAAGTCTATTAATGCTGATAATATAAATGATATTTATTTAGGAATTTTAACTTCAGATAAAAAATTATATGTAAGTCCTTAGGAGGGAGTTTATGATAAGAGTTTTCGGTGCTATTAAAAATATTTCCCTATTAGGATTTATTATTCGAACGTTTATAGTTGGCTTTATAGCTTTTTTAGTGGGAAGATATATACCCAAAAGAGCATTAAATCAACTTACTTCCTATGATTTTGTATTGGTATGGATACTAGGAGCACTTACAGTTGCACCATTACTAGATGGAGAGATTTCCTTTACGTATATAATTGTTCCATTAATTACTTTATTTTTTTGGCATTATGTATTTAGTTTTATATCTTTAAGAAATAGAAAACTGGCTTTATTTTTTAATGGAAAACCTATAATTTTAATTGATGATGGCAAGATAATAAGAAAGAATTTAAAAAAGCATTTCATAAATATAGATTTGCTTATGAGTGAATTAAGGCTTAAAAATATTTTTGATATTTCAGAAGTTAAATATGTAATTCTAGAACCTAATGGCCATTTTAGTATTATAAAAAAAGAATCTAATAGACCAGTTACTCCAACTGATTTTAATTTAGTTGCTAAGCCAGTGGATTTACCTTTAGTTATTATCAATGACGGTAAACTATTTGAAGAAAATTTGGCTAAGTTAGGGTTAGATAAAGGCTGGCTTATGAATAACCTTGCACTCTATAATATAGAGCACCTAGAAAAAGTTTATCTAGCTACTATAGATAGTTCTAAAAAATTATATATTTCTGAAAGGGCTTAATCATGTATAACAGTCATATTTTCTTCATATTTATTTGATACAATAGAAATATAGCCAAATGAAATAATAAAAATTAATGAGGGATTTATGATGAAAAAATTAGAGTTAAAGAAATTAGAACTAAAAAAATTAGATATAATAATCATAGTAGTTCTTTTGATATTAAGTATCATACCATCAATATATTTAATGCTTTTTAAATCAGATAATGAAAATAGCAATATTGTTATTAAGGTTGATGGTGAACTTACGAAAAGTGTCCCATTAAAAAATGAGAATAAAAGTAATATTTATGAGTTTAATTTTGATAATAATATTGGATATGTTGAAGTGAAAAATGGAAGAGTAAGAATGCTTGAAATGGATAAGGAAGTTTGCCCAGAGGGTATTTGCTCAGATACTGGATGGATAGAGAATTCTTATGAGAGTATTGTATGTCTTCCTAATAGAATCATTGTTACAATCGAAGGAAATAAGGATGAAGTAATAGATGCTCAAACAAGTTAGAGGCCTAGCAGAAAACTGCTGGATCTTTAACTTGTTTGAGATTATTTAACTGTATAAAAACTTTAACTATAACAAATAATACAGTTTATTAGAATATTAAAAATGGAAGGAGTTTTTATATGTTAGGGACTGTAATGAATACCGCAAACAAATTTCAAGCATGTATAGATGCTTGCACAAAATGTGCGCAAGCATGCTATGAGTGTTATAAGGCATGTCTTAATGAACCAGATTTGAATGCAAGAAAAAATTGTGTAAGCATATTAGTTGAATGTGCTATGATGTGCCAAATGTCAGCAGCAATGATGTCAATGAATGGTGAATTCTCTAAACAACATTGCCAACTATGCGCTCAAGTTTGTGATAAATGTGCAGCTGAGTGCGCTATGTTTAAAGATAACCATTGTCAGATGTGTGCTGATATTTGTAGTATGTGTGCAGATGAGTGTAGAAAAATGGCAACTATGTAATTTAACCAGTACAATATGAAAGACAAGAACATCCTGCTATATAGATAGAAAACTATTAAGCAGGATGTTCTTATTTATATCAAAAAACTACAGCTATATAAGCAATGGTTGTTGCTAATATCCCAACGATTAGGATAGGGGAAAGATGTGGTTAGGTGATTTCCGTAAGATCTATATGTCATTTGTGCATATAGAGGAGATATTATATCTACTGCTGCACCAACTGTATGGTATGAAATGAGCTATCGAAAAAGTTATTGCACTTAAAAGCCAAGTCCCACCAAGAATACTCTTTTCATTTTTAGTCCATTTACTGACCTTTTCGCTAAAATCTGAAATTCCACAGCCATTTTATTAGTTCAGCTAAAGAACCGAAAGTAATTAAGAAGTATAATGTGTAGGCACTTTCTTTATCAGCTATAGCACACATCATATATTCATCAATAGCTGTAATCCCACCTAATAAGCCTTCTTTCAGAAGTGTATCAGCTAGAACTCTGATAAATAAAGAGGGAATAAGTTTTTTGGTTTTAAAAGTTAATACTATGGTGATTACTGCTAGGATTAATGATAACCAAGTCAAATATCAAACCTCTTTTTTCATAATTTCTCCATAATTATAATGTAATATGTATACAAGATAGTAAAGCAAATAGAAAAGGGGGAGATAATAAATGAAGTATCGTACAGAACTAATTTTATTTATCTGCATGATTTTAACAGGGCTCATATATGGGATGGCCTTTCATATAATAGTTATGCCTTCAATAGGTGTATTAACATTGCATTGTATTTCAACAGGAGTATTATTTCAAGCAATTAATTATTTTGTAGTGCTGATTTTTTATAAAAAGTATGCTTCATTAAAACAAGCAAATAGATTACTATACCAAGACTTGGAAGTTGATAATTTAACAGGTCTTCTAAATAGAAGAGCATTTGATAATCATACTAAAGCAATAAAAACTAAGGATAAATTCTCAGTAATATTTATAGATATAGATAATTTCAGAGATTTTAATAATAAGTATGGCCATGAAACAGGAGATATTGTGTTAAGAGATGTAAGTGTGGTAATTAAATCTGTAGTAGATGATAAAGGCAAAGCTTATAGATATGGTGGAGAAGAAATAGTCATTATCCTAAATGACTGGAATAAAGAAAAGGCAGAAAGAATTGCTGAAAATATTAGAACTAGAATAAGTAAATTACATACCAACTCATTATTAAGTATAACATTATCAGTGGGTGTGGCAAGCTATCCAGAAGATGGATGCGATGTTTATGAAACTATTAAGGCTTCTGATAATGCGTTATTACAGGCCAAAGCTAATGGAAAAAATTGCGTTGTTGTTTTTGCAAAGTAAAGAGGATCTGAAAATAAAATTAAAATGGACAATTTAACTAGGAGGTTGAAATAGGGTGAGATTTGAGATAACTCATGAAGCAGAACAATATATAAAGAATAATGGAAATTCTGCAATGGTTTTACTAGGAAATATAACTGGATGTTGTGGGGGAGGTGGTGGTATGGTCATACCCGAAATTGATTTACGTACATCTAAAGATTTATCAGGCTATGATCAAATTATTATAGGAGATATAAATATTTTTGTTGATAAACGCATTGATTCAAAGAAGAAAATTGAGATTTCTTTAGGAAAATTCCTATGGATAAAATCATTATCGGTAGAGCTTGTTTAGTATAATATATAAAGAAGAGTTAGCATAAATTTAGGCTAATTCTTCTTTAGTTTGTTCTAGAGTCTTTAAAAAAGCATCTACAACTACACTATCAAATTGCATATTTTTAAATCTTATCAATTCGCCAATAGCTGTGTCTTTATGCAAACCTTTTCTATAAGGTCTATCAGAAACCATAGCATCATAAGAATCTGCAACAGCTATTATGCGGGCTTCTAATGGTATTTTATCACCCTTAATTCCTAATGGGTAACCACCCCCATCTAGCCTTTCATGATGATAAAGTATAATAGGGACAGCGTCTTCAAGAAATTTTACATTCTTTAAGATATTAACGCCTATAGTCGGGTGCTCTTTTATTTTAGAATATTCATAATTGTTCAGTTTACTAGGTTTATGTAGTATTTTATCAGGTATTCCTATTTTACCTATGTCATGAAGTAACGCTGCAACTTCTAAGGTATCAAGGATATCTTTGTTTAACCCTAACCTTTTTCCAATCTCTAAAGAAATGTTAGCTACACGTTTAGAATGACCAGCAGTATAAGGATCTCTTGCATCTATAGCACTAGAAAGAGTTAATAAAGTATCTTTGTAGTTAGCATTTAATTTTTTAAATGCAACTTCGATAGCCCTTTTACTTTCAGTCAATCTTTCATTTTGTTTAGCTAATGACATAGAGCTATTATATACTATTCTAAATAATAGTATATAAAGTAAAAACAATCCGAGAAGTATGATTATAGATATTGTAAATGTTAATTTTTTTATATGTACTCCTATATCATCATAAGATTTAATAACTTCATATACACCGATGGTTTCATTGTTCGAGGTAACAGGTAAATAAAATTTTATTATTTTATTACTTTCAATAAGATTTAAGTATGGACTATTTTTATCAATATTAGAAATAACATAGTTTTCTTTAGATTGAAGTGCTTGTTTTAAAATGTTTTTATTATTGTAATGCTCAATAAAGTTTTTGTTTGAAGAATATATCAAATCAAGTTTGGTGTTCCATATTTTAATACTAATAAGGTAGCTATCATTAATTAGGCTTTCTAGTTTATTGTCAAGCTCATCTGTTATTAATGGAGAAAGCTTTGCATTATAGCTATAGACTTTTAACTCAGGCTCAATTATATTATGTAAAATTAAATTAGTCATTTGTTCATCAGAATAAATTCTATCTTCTTTTATATGTTTGCTAATAAAAAAAATTAGTAGTATGCTTGTAAGAAGATATGAAATAAAGCTATAAATTAAAAATTTTTTTAAAAGATTAGGTAACTTTTTCATTACTTCACTCACCTTTACACTATTTAACAGGAGTATTTATTTCTTCAGATTCAAATAATTAAAAATATCAGTAAACAATTCTTTTGCAATAGGCGCAGCAGTTTCTCCGGCGTAATACTTGGAAGAATCAGGTTCGTCAATGGAAATTAATATTGTAATTTTAGGATCATCAATAGGAGCCATGCCAGCGAAAGAAGAGATATATTTACCAGACTTATAAGATTTTGTATTTGGGTCTATCTTTTGGGCTGTTCCTGTTTTACCGCCAATTCTAAAATCATCTACAAAGGCAGGTTTACCAACACCTTCAGATACTACTTTTTCTAAATATCTTCTTAACTTAGCTGAAGTATCATTGCTGAAAACATTTCTTCGTTGAAAATCCTGAAACTCTGAATCAACTATTTTTTTATCATCTTCATAATGTACAATCTCTTTCATTATATGAGGTTTAATCCACGTTCCTCCATTAGCTATAGCGTTAAAAGCAGCTAAGTATTGAACTTGAGTAACAGCTATACCTTGTCCAAAAGAGATATTTGCTAACTCAACTGGGCCTATATCATTTACTTCATTTACAATACCGCTGGACTCTCCTGGCAAATCAATGCCTGTCTTTTGGCCAAATCCAACTTTTTCTGCAAAGTCTATCAGTGACTCTTTACCAAGTTTACTTCCCAGTTCCATAAAGCCTACGTTACATGAATTTTTTAAAATTTCCTCCAGGTTCTGTACTCCATGGCCATCTCTTTTCCAACAGTATAGAGTTGTATTTGCTACTTTTAGACTTCCATTGCAAATAAATGTATCATTTTCGCTTACAATTCCTTTTTCAAGAGCAGCAGCTGCTGTTATTGCTTTAAATATAGAGCCAGGCTCAAAGGCATTCTGAACCGCACTATTCTTCCAAGAGGTTTGAATATCTTTTGAGCCTCCAGTTAATATTCCTGGAGAATTTAAATTATAATCGGGTTTATTTGTCATAGCTAAAATTTCGCCGTTGTTTGGGTCCATAACAGTTATTGATACAGCCTTAGCTTTGTTGTCTTTTAAAGCTTTTTCTGCATATTTTTCTGTAATAAGTTGTATATTCTCATCTATGGTTAGAACTATATCTTTTCCATCTACTGGTTTAGTATAAAAGGAATCAAAGGGCAGTTCTCTTCCACGATTATCTGTTTCATATTGAGTGATGCCTGATATTCCAGAAAGCTCTTTATTATAAGCAAATTCAACACCTGTAACGCCATTTCCATCAGAATTAGTATGTCCAATTACTTGGGAAAGTAGGTTATTATTTGGATAATACCTATTATTATCTGAAGATATAATTATGCCGCGCAGATTTAGTGCTTTTACCTTATCAGCAGCAGTTTTCTCAACTTTTCTTTTTAGGACAGCTGAGCTTGCTGGAAGAGCGTTATCTAGCTTTCTATTTAAAATCTTATTAACATCTTCAGATTGCATACTTAATGCATCTGATAATTTTAAGGTAAGTTCACTAATTGATATGTTTTTTTTCTCTATAGTTTGTTTAAGAGTAATTAAATCTAAGTCCACTCTATATATCTCAGCAGTGACAGCCAATGGGTTTCCATTTCTATATAATATTCTTCCTCTTTTAGGTGCTAGCTTTACTTCACTGATCCATTGGCTTTCTGCAATACTTTTATATTCCTTGGATTTAAAAATCATAATATAGGATAATCGCACAATTAATAACATAAACATAACTACAACTATAATAAAGGTATATTTGATTCGATTTTTATTGTTATTTAAGCTAATACTTGATTTCTTCAAGTTATGTCATCTCCCTAAAATGTAAATACATGCTATTTTAGTATTAACTATAAACTAAAAATTTGAAGATATTATGAAGATAAGCAAGTATATGTTTAGTTTATAACTTTAATAATATTTAATAGAAAAAGGGAAAAACTAATTTAAAAAAGAGTAGAGGTGGGAAATTTATGATGGGATATGGTTATAATATGATGGCATGGGGTGGTTTATTTTGGCTAGTGATCTTAGTTTTAATTATAGTAGTAGGTATATCTGTATATAAAATGACTACAAGCGGAAAAGGAAATGAAAATAGAACTATTAACGATGAATCTATAGAAATATTAAAGCAGAGGCTTGCAAGAGGAGAAATTGATGAAGATCAATATAGAAGAATGAGAGATGTGATAGAAAAAAGATAGATTAATTCTTCATAATTCTTTCACATTCTTTTGTTAACCTGTATACATAAAGATAAAGTAAATAGAAAGTATGAAAATTAGGGGTGACGAATTATGGAATTTTTAACAAGAAACTGGCTAAATGTTATTTCTGCAGGATTGATGCTTTATGGTATTGTTAAAACTGGTAAAGGTTCTTGGAATAATAACAGAGAGAATTATGATGTGAATGAATCTAGTCATAGAATAAATTCATTAAATACTATGATAGATCCGATATGTGGAATGAATGTAAATTCAGATACTGCAATTAAGCAAAGCTTTAATGGTAGAACATATTATTTCTGCAATGATTCTTGTAGAAATGAATTTATTTCTATAACAAATATAAACAAAAGATAATAAAAATAAGCTTAGCATTCGGAAACTAAGCTTATTTTTTAAATAGATATACTATTAGGAAATTCAATAGTAAAAGTAGTTCCTTCATTTAATACACTATTAACATATATTTTTCCACCATGAGCTTCAACCAATGATTTTGTAATTGTAAGTCCTATACCTGTGCCACCTGTATTTTTAGCCCGAGACACATCACTTCTATAGAATCTTTCAAATATATAAGGCAGATCTTTTTCTGATATACCTATACCATTATCAATTACCTTTATGATAATATTTTTCTTTTCCTTCTTTAAAATTACCTCTACTTTTCCTTTAGGTCTTAAATATTTATAGGAATTTAAAAGTAGGTTATTCATTATTTGCTTAAACTTATCTTTATCTATTAATGTTTCTACCTCTGGAGTTATATTGTGGAGTAACTCATAATCTTCTTTAATGTATAAAGGTTTAAAGGTATCTATAATTTTTTCTAATTCATTGGACAAATTAACCTTACTTTTATTTAGATTCAGGTTTGATCCTTCAAGCTTTGATAAGTTACGAAGAGTGTCAACAAGCTTTGTTAGTCTTTCGATTTCTTCATAGAAGGCTTCTAGCCTTTCCTGGGTTGGTTCCCATATACCATCAATAAATGCTTCTACATAGGTTTTTAGCGTAGTCAATGGGGTTCTTAATTCATGAGCCATATCAGAGGTTAATCTTTTTCTAAGCATATCTTGATTGCTCAATGTTTCTGCCAAATAATTTATTGAACTAGAAAGTTCGTCTATTTCTGTAGTATTTGTATTAACTAAAGCTCGTACTTTAAGGTTTCCATCTCTCATTTTATTTGCGGTTTCAGTTATTTTAACAAGTGGTCTTGATATCTGCTTTGAAATAATTATGCTAACTATAAGGCCAAAAAGTAAAGCTATAAAACCAGATATAATAAATGAACGATTTAAGGTGTTTATAAAGGTAACAGAACCAGAAGATAAGTAAGATGTTCCAAAGTATCCAATGGTTATGGTTCCTATATTTTTATTACTTGTAAGTAAGGGGTATTGGTTTTCGGTATACTCACCTACATTCATTCCTGAGAAATTATGCATGGAAGATCCCATCATATTCTGCATCATGCTTTTGTGATACAAATGAGAATTACCAGAGGAATAGATAGTATTATTAGCTACATCTTTTACTTCAATATATAATTCTTGCATTTCAGCGTATCTTTGTAGCTCAGATTTATTTATATTTGAAAAGCTATTTTTCTCAGTATAAAGGTCTTCCACAGTTTCTATTACATTATCTATTTTCATTTTATGCTCATCAATTAGATACTTTTTAAATTCTTTTTCTATTGAATAATTAGATATAAGGCTTGTTAAAATAATAGATCCCAAGATTGATAAAAGAAATCCTAGAGATAGTTTCTTTATTAAAGATAGCTTCATTTTTTCACCTCAGTAGGACTTGGAATAAACTTATATCCCATTCCGTAAATAGTTATTATATATTTTGGTTCTTTAGGATTATCTTCTATCTTGTGGCGAATATTTTTTATATGAGTATCTATTGTTCTATCAAAGCCTTCATAGTCAATTCCAAAAGCCTTTTCTACTAATTGTTCTCTAGAAAATACTTGCCCTGGATTTGTAAGTAAGGCTGTGAGTATTTTGAATTCATTTGTGGTTAAGCTCACAACATTACCTTGTTTTTTGGCAATCATTTTTTTAATATCTATCTCTAAATCGCCCTTATTAAAGCTTAGAATATCAGCAAGAGGAAGTGTATCTCTATAAGTTCTTCTAAGCAAAGCGCTTACTCTTACTACTAGTTCACGAACACTAAAAGGTTTTGTTAAATAATCATCTGCACCAATATATATTCCTTCTATTCTTTCATCTTCATCTACTTTAGCTGTAAGCATTATAATAGGCACATTAGAAGCAGATCTTATTCTATGGCATACTTCTTCTCCAGATAGTTTAGGAAGCATCAAGTCTAAAACTATAAGATGAATAGTCTCATTGCTAAATATATTTAGTGCCATTTCTCCGTCTAATGCAGTAATAACATTATAGCCGTCTTTTTCTAGATAGGCTTTAACTACATCTACTATTTTTTTCTCATCATCTACAACTAATATATTAAATTTCTTATCCACTAATATCACCTCAAAACTTAATTATAGTTCATTACTATTAAAAAAACTAGAGAATAACTCTCTAGTTTTTCTGTTGTAGAATAGTTTTTCTTTTTAGGTACTCTTCTTCGTTAATTTCACCCTTAGCAAATCTTTCATCAAGGATTGCCATTGTTTTATTTGTATTATTTAATTTGATAGGATTGCTTTTAAATAATTTAACAGCAAGAGCTATTAATCCAATAAATATTAGTAAGTTAAATATCATTGAAAAAAACATTCCCACAAAGCCTATACTTGAAGAACCAAATCCAAATGGACTTAAACCTCCACAAAACATAGTTTAATTCCTCCTTTTGTGATTAATTTATTCTTTACGAGATTAATTATATAAATAAAGTGTGAAGAAATTATGGAGAAATATTATACCAATGAAAAAGAATTTAAGAATATATCTAAGATTTTTCATACGTTATCCATACAAATTATAAAAATAAAGCAATTCTCCACAATTTCTTCACAATTAGGATATAGAATAATAATAAGATATCAAGGTCAATATTGACTTATTAGATATTAAGCAATATGAAAAAGAGAGGAACAACATATTTCAATAGACAACTAAAATATTATATTTACATATACAAGGAGGATAAATAATGAAAATATCAAAAAATTTAACTGAATTGATAGGAAACACACCATTAATGGAACTTAAGAATTATGATAAGGTAAATAGCTTAAATGCTAACATAATAGCGAAATTAGAGTATTTTAATCCAGCAGGTAGTGTTAAAGATAGAATTGGATATGCAATGATAGTAGATGCTGAAGAAAAAGGATTAATAAATAAGGATACAGTAATAATTGAACCAACAAGTGGTAACACTGGAGTAGGCCTTGCTTTAACAGCAGCAGCAAAGGGATATAAATTAGTTATAACAATGCCTGAATCAATGAGCATTGAAAGAAGAAAAGTGATAGCAGCTTATGGAGCAGAACTTGTATTAACCCCTGCAGCTGATGGAATGAAGGGAGCTATTGCAAAGGCGGAAGAATTAGCGAAGAATACTCCAAATTCATTTATTCCTCAACAGTTTGATAATCCAGCAAATGCAGAAATCCATAGGAAAACTACAGCAGAAGAAATCTGGAGAGATACTGATGGAAATGTAGACATTTTTGTTGCTGGAGTTGGAACAGGCGGTACAATAACTGGAGTAGGAGAAGTTCTAAAACAAAGAAATCCCAATATTAAGATTGTTGCTGTAGAGCCAGTAGATTCACCGGTTTTATCTGGAGGAAAACCAGGTTCACACAAGATTCAAGGAATAGGTGCAGGTTTTATCCCAGAGGTTTTAAATGTAGATGTGATAGATGAAATAATTGAAGTTAGCAACGAAGATTCTTTTGCGGCTACTAGAGAGCTAGTAAAAACAGAGGGATTATTTGTAGGAATATCTTCAGGAGCAGCAGTTCATGCAGCTAAGGTATTAGCACAAAGAGAAGAAAATAAGGGTAAGAATATAGTAGTTATATTGCCTGATACAGGTTTAAGATATCTATCAACTACTGTATTTGAAGAATAGCTTATAAGTAAAAATTTAAGTTCAATAAAAATACTACCTCCAAGCTGAGGTAGTATTTTTGTTACTAACTATTTAATAATGATTTATTTTACTAAATTTTTTATAAAGCAGTTTTAACACTATAATGCTCGATATTATTAAAATTACTATTAACAAAGCTGCATGATAGAAAAATTCTTGAGGTAGTATATTGATAATAGGATCTAAATTAGGATCAAATATCCAATAATCATTTCTGAAAAATATCTTATGGAATATAACAAAAAAAGTATCAAAGTTTATCATGAAAGCGATTAAGAGTGTTATTGGAAGTATTGTTAACATGGTAGAAGTCCGCTTCAGAAAATCTAAATTTTTATGTCTTAGATTAAGATATATTCCTACAGCGCTGAAAAGTCCAGTTACAATTAATAAAATATCAACTGTAGTAAAGATGTTTTTTACATCCTTAAAGTGAATTTGTCCATATTCTGAATATGGAATAGAAGGAAGTTTGAATTTCAGCTCTTTTGGGCTCATTAGATAGTCAATAACATAGTTATAGTTTTCTACTATTTCATTTCTACTAAAGTTTGATTGCTCCACGATGTCTAGATATTCAATATCAAAATAGTATAGAGGTCTAAACATTAAAGTAAGTTTTACTGCAGAAGCAATAATAAATAAACTAAAGGTTAAAGAAAATAGTATTTGAAGTAATTTAGGTTTTCTTTGTTTTTTTGTTTTAACTCGATATGCGTAACTTGGTGAATACATCCTATAACCCCCACTTATAAAATTTTTCGTGTATAGTAAGCATTATAAGATTTAAATATGAAGATGATATGACGATTTATATGCTTTTTAAGTTTATTTAGGACATGCATGAGTATTTACATAATATCTTCATATGTTCTTCATAAAAAATTGATATCATATGAAGAGACTTTTTTCAACAAAAATAAAAGGAGGTGGGTTGATTGGGAATTGAGGTATTAATTACTATAGGAATAGTTGCTTTTGCTGCTTCTGTTATATTTGCCAAGTTTAGAAAGAAGTCTACAGGTGGGTGCGGCTGTGGTCATGGGAATGAGCGAAAAAGAAAATTTAAAAGTAAATTTTAGGAAATAAGCAACCTATAGAATTACAGTTAACTTGATATTTTTAGAGGAGGATGGCGATGAAAAGGATAGCACTTATGAAAAAGGCACTAACATATCTTATGTTAATGTTTATAGCAGTAGTTTCTGTACATAAACCAGTATCCGCTGAGCCCACAGCGAATCAAAGACAAAATCAAAGATTTGAAATTGAGCAAAAGATAGAAAATCTAGATATGCAAATTGAAGAAGTAATGGACAAGATAGAAGACAATAAGAAGCAAAGGGCAAAGATACAGGAAGATATTAAGTCTGCAGAGAAAGATTTAAAACAAGCAGAAGGGGACATTGAAGATGAGCAAGAATTATATAATGAAAGAATGAGAGTAATGTATATGAACGGTTCTTTTGGATATTTAGATGTAATTCTTGGAGCTAAAGATTTAAGTGATTTATATGCAAAGATTGAGGCAGTTAAGAAATTAACTGAACTCGATAAAGAAATAGTTAAAGAATTAAAAGAAAAACAAGAAAGTTTAAAAGATAAAAAAGATAAGTTGAATAAGCAAAATGGTACACTGGTAGCATTAAATAAGGAAAATAATGAAAAATTAAATAAATTAAAGGCTGATAAAGAGGTACAGAAGAAGCTAATTGAAGAAGCAGAAAGACAAGATAGGCTATATGCAGCTTCAATTGAAATAGCACAGAGTGAAGTTAATAAAACTCTAGAGAAGATAGAAACTAAGAGTAAGGAAACTACAAATAAGGAAATCGCAAATGAGAAAACTATAAATGATGAAACTATAAATAATGAAACTATAAATAAGGAAAACATAAATAAGGAAACCACAAATAAGAAAAGTACAAGCAAGGTAAGGCTATCACGAGGATCAATAGCAGTTTCTGGTAGTGATGTAGTGGCTTATGCTTCTAAGTTTTTAGGTACACCTTATTTGTGGGGTGGAACAACACCAGAGGGATTTGACTGTTCAGGTTTTACTCAATATGTGTACAAGCATTTTGGTATTAATGTAGGTAGAACAACTAAAAATCAAATATATGATGGTTATGCAGTTTCAAGGGATCAGCTTCAGCCAGGGGACTTGGTTTTCTATGGGAAAAATGGTATACCGAGTCATATGGGAATTTACATTGGTGATGGCATGTATATACATGCTCCAAGAACAGGAGACGTTATTAAGATATCACCTTATGATAGAAAAGATTATATAACGGCTAGAAGAGTTATAAGATAAGGAGTCAGACTAAGGTCTGATTCTTTTTTTAATCACTTTAGAAAAAGAAATAATACTTTGATTTCTTCATATCTTCTTCACATTAATTAGATAGAATGTATTTAAAGTAAATTAATTTAGAATAAGAAAGATTTATTGGAGGGATATGTATGAAATGTCATGGAAATAACAAAGGAAATCCAGGTGATCACAAGCACAGCCCATTAAAGCATATGTTGCATATGATTCTTTGTTGTGGATTACCAATAGTTATTATAGGACTTCTACCATTTATATCTAAGATTAGCCCAAGTGCTGCTGGTGTGTTAGCCAAAATAGCACCATTTATATGCCCATTAATGATGATTGGAATGATACCAATGATGATGGGTGGAAGTAAGAAAGGCAGTTGCTGTGATAATAAAGGTAATGATTCTAGTAATAAGGAATCAATTGAGTTAACTAAACCAGTAGAATAGCATTTCATTGGTATTGAAAAAATATTAAAGTTTATATGTAGAGAGTACTGATAAATAGTGCTCTCTTTTAAATTTAGTAAAAATTTTTTGTATTTGAGATCTTGAGAACATAAAGATAAGATTTCCTAGAATCTTAGAAGTTAGAAATTTTAAGATATAATGGGTAAAGATATAAATCTTCCGTAAATGTGTAAGTCAACAAAAATTTAAGAAGCTATAAAGAAATACAGTAAAGTTTATTTGTCCGTATATTTTAAGATAAAGAATATACAGAAGAATTGAATAGTTCTTGACGTCTACATAAAAAATTCGGTAGGGAAGAGGAGAGTAACATATTTAAGAATTCACTGACTAAATTCTTAATCAGATTCATGTGGAACTAAAATATACTTAATGGTTCTAATAATTTCATTAAATTTAGAAGATAAACTGAAATCTACCTACAGTTGTTGATTTACAATAAAAATTTTACTTGATAATCTACAACAGTTTTCTTACTTAATTTTTTGTCTAATATGAATGTTAATAAACACCTGATTATATATATAATTACGTTTTAGATGATTATTAATACCCTAGGACACATCTTTTAACTGATATGGTTTTGCTTATATACAATTCTTATTTGAAATTGGAAAAGTTAAGATGTTATAAAATTATACATGAGTAAAATTAGACTTTTAAAAAATATATTGTTAAGATAATTATATCACCTACAAATTTAAGCTAAAGGAGGGGTTTCAACGCCAGAGTCAATGGTCTTGCATCTAAACTAAGGGGTGATGAAACATGTCAAATATAAGAATTAATGAATCAGAAGTATATAATTTTGGTATGCTTATAATAAAAAATACAAGATCTGAAATAATAGATATTTTAAATAAAGTATTAGAGGAAGAAACTGATAGTTATTCAGTAACTTTAATACGTGAAATCCTTTCTTTTATAAATGATTAAATTCTTTGTAACATAGTTATTCGAGTTGTAAACAGTAAAGGATTACGTTACTATAGCAATATATTAACAATAACAATAAAAGAAGCGTGGGGGGTTAGCATTTTAACTCTGTTTTTAAGGATAGCGATTGTTTTAAGGTAACTATTGAATTAAACTTTGGTGATTTGATAAATATAGTTGCAAATGAAATGATTTATTCTGAAAATATTAGAAGTACAAGCTAGTTTGTAATCTTCTAATAAAGCGTAGCAGTAAACAATGATGACATAAAAAGGAGTAAAAATGATTATTAAATTATTCATAAAAACTACAGATAATGATAAGGTAGCAATGGTCATTAAATGCCTGATGTCATATATAAACGAAGACAATATAAAATATAAGGATATTAAAACAGAACCTTACTGGAAATTTCACAATACTACAGTGGCTGAAATTCAATTAGAATTATATAAACCACTTGATAGTAAGATAAAGGAGGATTTCCTTAATAGAATATCAAATAGATGGCTTTATTTTGGAGAAGAAGAGGTGCTGTCTTCTGTTACTATGGAAGGCTGTAGGTTAAGTTGTGATTTGGAAATGGTTAATATCTTTTTTAGTTAGTGAACAATCTTCTAACAAGGGGTATTAGGAGAAGTAAAATTGCCTTCTATTAAAAGTTTATATATTTTCGACATTGAATAATCTATCAAATAAAGTAAAAGCACTGAAAATAGATAATTAGGCAATAAAAATTTGCCCCTTTTTTGCCCCTTATAGTTTAAAATGAGTTGGCATAATTAAGGACAAGCTAAAAAATGAAATGCCTATATAATAAGGCTTTGAGCTTGTATAAAATGTTTTGAAATTAACCTATACGAATCCGGGGGTCGCAGGTTTAAATCCTATTAGATCCTAATAGTTTTATGGAGAGCAGTATATAAATTTGAGGGTACATAATATTATTGGGATGAAAATTATAGACTCTCATATTTACTATTTAGCATATTATACTATTTATCATCTAAATTATATGAAAATAAATTACTTTTAAAAATAATATATACTTTAAAATGCTAACATTTTGCAAACATAAGAAATATAGAATTAAGTTTTTATATATTATTAAATATTAAATGGTGGAGTCTAGAACGGCTTAAAATCATAGATATACGCATGTAAAGTTAGGAGAGATTTAATAAGGTTAAATGAAAAAACTGGCTACGAACCAGTTGGTCGAAAAGTTTTAATCTGAAAAGATTGTAGCCTTTTTAAAGTTCAATTTTATCTTTTAAAATAAACACATTTTGAAGGGAATAATTGTTATTTGTAGAATAATGACATTATAGGATAAGCTCTATATAATGACCATAATGGGAAATCAAAGTATGTTTTGGTATAAGGAGTGCATAATTATGAGCCAAATTGAAAATTCAATGATAGCAACGCTGGGAACTGATTTTGCAGATATCAGTAAAGAGCTTATGGAAGTAGGAATAGATAGTTTATTAGAAGATGGAATTTTAAAGAATATACCAATTATTGGGGCGCTTAGTTCGATTTATAAAGCTGGTATAAGTATAAGAGATAGATATTTTGTTAGAAAAATTCTCAAGTTTTTATGTTCATTAGAAGATACTTCTTTAGATGAAAGAAAAAAATTCTTATCAAAACATTCAGATATATCACAGCTTGGAGAAAAGCTAATTTTCATTTTAGATAGGTTAGATGATTTAGAAAAGCCCAAACTAATAGCCAATTTATTTAAAAAGTACATGTATAATGAAATTGATTATATAACATTTCAAAGATTAGCACTTATAATTGAAAAATGTTTTATTGAGGATTTAAAATTCTTGAAGAATAATAGAGATAAAAATATGATAACAGGTTTAGAGGCTTTAGGGTTAGCAAATAGCGGGTTAGCTTCATTAGCATCTTTTGATGGTGGAAGTTTCAATGAAGTAGATTATAATCCGGAGACTGATTATAAGATAAATGATTTAGGCAAGGCGGTTATTAGGTATGCATTTTAAGATTTTATACATAAGACTTATTCTATAAAGGCTCATTATTCATAAATCAATTAGATTATCAATGAAAAGCATAGTCGTGATGATGGAAACATAAAGATTTTTAACTTAGAGAGAAGGATTAATATGGCGAAAGCAAAGAAACAGAAGGAAAGAAAAATTATCAAGGTGGTTTATTTTGATGAGCAGGCTGCCCGAGATTACATAGACATTGTAAATGGAGGTCGTCTTGATTGGAGCACCGAAGAAGATAAAGAGAAACTCGCAAAAATAGTTGCTGAGATTGATGCGGAAATTGGTGGGGGGTTCAAACTGCTTACATGGTTAAAGGCATCTTTGAATAGTAAAGTTGGTAGTGAGTATAACAGAGAAACCAAAAGCATTATTGGGGCAAAACTTACAAGTACATTATTAACTGATTACATCTCAATAGCTTCTGCTGATGACACTGTTTATAAATTTAACGACTGTATCGTATATGCCCCAGAAAATTCCATTTCTATCTATAAGATGTATAGCCCTTACACTATTATATTTCCAAAGCAAGATATACCGATTGATCTCGAAAAACTGAATGAGGCGTTAGAGAATGCTCGTGGATATTATGAGATGAAGATATTTAATGAGGATCCAGAAAGCAGCATCCTGCGGTTTAATATAAAAGCGTTTCGTAATAATTATAATCTTTCTGATTTAACTAAAATGAAGTTGAAATACTTTGCCATTAAAGTTGGAACTTGTGATGTAGGAAAGTTAGATATGTCCAAAGAGTTTGATTTCTCTAAACCTACACCTACTGCAGAGTCTGTTTTGCAGCAAGGAACTTCTATATCAGAGACTTTATTAACCGTCTATGATGTCATATTTGCGGGAGTTGAAAATGAGTAAGATTCTTATATTCTATGGTTCGCGAACTGAGTTTGATAAGTTTATACCAAGAGATAATAAACGTACACTTACAGATCTTGTTATGGAAATTGATACTGATACCAGAAATTTTACTGTGGAGATTCCTGGACATGAAATAAAATCGAAGTCAAAACCAAAGGTTAAAAACTTTATTGCTGGTTCGGATGAATATGCTGGAGTCCGAGAACATGTTATTTTAAACTTTGCCGATTTTCTTGCTAAGATAGATTTTGAAAATCTATATCTGCAGAATCCACCTTTGTCTATCAGTTTACAGATAAAAAGGCTTTACCCACATATAGAAATTAAAAAGCAAACTTATAAGGTTATTAGTAGAGATGATATTTTAATGATTAACAATACTTACCAAAATCGCATTAAAGGACAAGAGGCTGTTAAGTTAGCCTTATTAAAGGCATTATTTCCGTTGACGACCCGCATAAGAACTAAGCCAGTTGTTATCTTGTTCTATGGTGATACAGGATTGGGAAAGACAGAAACAGCTCAGTTAATCAGCGATGTCGTAAATGAAAAATTGTTTAGAAAGCAATTTTCTATGTTTCAGAATAATCAGTTTGCAACCTATGTATTTGGTGGGGCACATTATGAACGTAGCTTTGCTAAAGAACTGTTAGATAGAGAATCTAATATCATCCTTCTGGATGAATTCGATAAATCAAACAATACTTTCCATAGTGCGTTTTATCAGTTATTTGACGAAGGAATATATGAAGACCAGAATTACTCTTTGGAATTGATGCGTTCTATAATTATATGCACATCCAATTATAAGTCAGTGGATGATATTAAAGAGCACCTGGGGAAAGCCATATTTTCACGATTTGATGCGGTAATTAAGTTTAGTGATCTTACCATAGAAGCAAAAGAGGAGATTGCGATATTACAATATAACGAAAAGGTCAGCCAATACACAGATGAAGAGAAAAAGGTAATTGAAGTAACCAACATTAAAGAGAGATTAATATCGGCTTGTACTCAATGTACAAATGCAAGGGAAATTTCCCATCTTATAGAAGATACTTTATCTTTAGTTCTTATTCAAGATTTACTGCAGAAAAATTCGGGGAGTGATAATTCATGAGCCAAATTGGGCTTCGTGTGAGCTATTTCCCATTTTCCATATAATTAACTATGCTTTAGAAATGCCAATTAGGATAATAATGGTAACTTTAGAATTTTTATAGGTATAACAATAATGCGAAACTACAGATTTATACAAAGTATAATATAAGGGAGATAGTATAATGTTTCTATCTGAATTAAGGATAAGTAATTTTAGGTGCTTTGATGGAACAGAGCATTCAATCTGCTTTAATCCAGGACTCACTGTTCTGGTTGGTGAAAATGATTCGGGAAAATCTGCTATTATGGATGCAATTCGTATTGTTTTAGGCACTACAGATTTTGGATGGAATCGTATAGAAATAGATGATTTTTACAACGAAGATACCTCTTTGGAAATTAGCATTATTTGTAAATTTTCTGATTTAACGGAAGACGAGCAGGCTGCATTCCTGGAATGTTTAACTTATGAGGAACAAAATGAAAAGAAGGTTGCGTTCTTATATTTACATTGGAAATGTAGATATTTATCAGCATTTAAGCCACCAAGGTCGGTTTCTACACTTTCAACAGGGAAAGTTAGTAATGGACCATCACCATCAGCTGAGGCTAAGGAATTACTTCGCATTACTTACTTGAGAGCTTTACGAGATGCCTATAGTGATATGCAATCTGGACATCATTCACGTTTATCACAAATTATGCAAAATGTTTCTAATTTAAATCAAGGTGAAGATGAGTATCAAGAGGGAATGGATTTACAAAATTTATCATTAATAGGTATAGCAAATCTATCAAATGATTTGTTAGCTTCTCATCCAGCTCTTAAATCAATTAATGAGGATATGACTAAGATATTGAGTGAGCAAATGCTACTGAAAAAAGATACGGTCCAAACGCGGTTAGCGGTAGCAGGAGCCAATAGTAGGGATATTCAAAAAACAATATCTTTGTTAGAAAAACTTGATTTGGCCGTAGATAAAAATGCGAGTGCTATGCAAGGGAAAGCTGGATTGGGTACAAGTAATATTATGAGTATGGCTTGTGAACTGCTTCTTCATAAAGAGGCAGAGATAATAAAAAGATCATCGTTCTTACTTATTGAAGAACCAGAAGCACATATTCATGCCCAACGACAGTTAAAATTAATTCAGTCACTAGAAACCGAATCGGAGAAAAAACATCAGCAGATTATTATCACAACGCATTCTCCTTTATTGACTTCTGTAGTGAAATTATCGAATATTGTGATAGTTAAAGAAGGAAATGTATATCCTTTAGCGGACAAATATACTCAGTTGGAAAATGATGATTACAAGTTTTTGGAAAAATATCTAGACGCGACTAAGGCAAATCTGTTTTTTGCACGTAGCGTCATTATTGTAGAGGGACCAGGCGAAGCATTATTATTACCTACTTTGGCAAAGTTAATTGGATACAGTTTAACCGATTTTGGAACATCACTGGTTGATGTGAGAAGCACCGGGTTGCGGCGTTATGCTAGAATTTTTCAACGTTCCGATAATCAGAATCAGCTGAATATCAAGGTAGCGTGTGTTACTGATCGTGATGTGATGCCAAACTGTGCTCCAGGGATTTGTATTGATAACAAGTATTCATTAGATAAAACTTCATGGCCCGAGAAATCAGCTCGCAACTGGAGAGCTGAGGCTGATTTTACAGATGAAGAAGCACTGAAGCATGAAGAAGGCATCAGACAAAAAGCAGATGGACAACAAGTTAAGACATTTGTCTCTGACTATTGGACACTGGAATATGATTTGGCTTTTGTAGGATTGAAGCATAATGATATGCAGGCTATATTAATAGATTCATTAGTAAAGGTAAGTTATGCTAGACAAAATTGGACTGACAAAACAAAAGAAGTAAAAGATACTATTGAGGCTTTAGGAACGATAGAAGAAAAAGCATCACACTTTTATAGCTTTTTTACAAAGAAAAAAGCATCAAAAGCTGATTTTGCTCAGCAACTGGCATTTGAACTCGAAGAATCCTTTTCAAATAAAGGTGATGACTTAAAAGAAATATTGCCAAAGTACCTATTGGATGCTATAGAATACGTTACCAAGGGGTGATGTTATGGGGATTGAGAGATTAGAAGATATAATTATTAGTGATGAAGATATAACGTGGGTTGAATCGATTATGGGGTGTGATCTGCACTTTGATGATGCCAGAATAAGCATAATCAAGAACTTGGAATCTACAGATATACAGGCTTTTCCAGGTAGTGGGAAGACGACAACTTTAGTTGCAAAGTTAGCGATATTGGCAAAGAAATGGCCGTATGCTAATTCTGGTATATGTGTCTTATCACATACCAATGTTGCGCGTGAAGAAATTGAAGAAAAATTAGGGAATACTGATGTTGGTAAGAAACTCCTTATGTACCCACATTTTATTGGAACTCTGCACTCTTTTTTTGACACATATGTATCATTGCCGTGGCTGCATTCAAAAGGCCTGAATTTAAATATTATTGATTCAGATATCGTAATAAATTCACGCTGGAATATGATTCCAAATAATATAAGAGCATATTTGACGCGACAATATAAAGATGAAAAAATATGTAGTTATCAAGGAAGTATTGGATGTATTGATTGGGATAAGCAGGGAGACACACGTGAAAAGCTTTTGACAGTGATACAGAAATCTCAGAATAATGGAAACTTTACATTTGACGAGATGTTACTATATGCCAAACAAGCTTTGGATGAATGCGATTCTTTTGCTGTTGGTATACAGCGACGCTTTCCAATTGTGTTCATAGATGAAGCACAAGACACTAATTCTTTTCAATGGGAGTTGCTTCATAAAGCATTTCCTGCGGATGGAAGTTTAACCATACGTCAAGGATTTGGTGATAGTAACCAAGCTATTTACAATTATATAAACGAGGTTGTCGACAAGCCAGAATTCCCTAGAGAGAATCCTTTAGTATTAAGTGAAAGTCGAAGGTTTGATCATAGAATTGCTGTTTTGGCAAATACCGTAGCCATATCGTCAGAGCAAATGAAAGGCACTGATAATGAATTTTCGGAAAGAGGAGAATGTCATACTCTATATTTATTTTCTAAGGACAAGGCATGGCAAGTGATAGATGAATTTGGACAACTTATCTTAAATACATTTTCCGATGATGAGTTGTTAAAGTATAGAAAAGTTGGTTGTCATGTTATTGGAATGGTTCATGATAAAAAGGAGGATACTCATGAAAGGCATTTTCCAAAAGGAATATATGATTATTGGCCTTGCTATGAAGCTAAGAAAGCAAACAAAAGTATTACTCCTAGAAATATGCTAGGCTATTTCAGAAAAGGGGTTGGTGAATTCTTAGAGACTGGAGAAACATCTGGACAGGTAGAGTGGATTTCCAAGGGGATTCGTCGACTTCTTAATAAAGCCCAAAAGGAAAACTTTGTTTTTGCAACAAACAGTACTTTTCGTTCAATAATTAAACTGTTGCCAGAGGATAAACAAATGATTTTCAGAAAGCTAATGGCAGAATTGACTTCCATAGATGTTTTGTCAGAAGAAAATTGGAAGAACATATCAGAAATGTTTTTAAAAATATTAAAACTGTTTAATTTAACTGCAAATCAAAATGTACAAAAATTCTTGGCATGGTCAGATGATGAGAATACAGAAAGTAAGGGGAATACTTCTGACAAAGTGTTGCCTAACCATTATGTTTTTTATAATAGTGAAACAGAACGAAGCGTTGATTTAGAATTTGGAAGTATTCATTCGGTAAAAGGAAGAACACATTTAGCGACGCTAGTTCTTGAGACATATTCAAAATCACATAATCTGAAGGCTATTCTTAAGTATCTGTGTAATACACCTCCAAAATCAATTGGATCCAACCAGAATCGTTTGAAATGCCAATATGTAGCAATGACACGGGCAAGAGCATTATTATGCTTAGCGATTCCATTGGATTTTGTAGATGAAAATACACAAGACAAATTAAAAAAAATAGGATGGAATTTGCGAATAGTGGAATAGCTAGTCCCCAATACATAAATAGCATCATCTAAAACTTGCTAGGTCTTATTTGAGTTTTCCATTAAGTTTATTATCTACTGTATCTTCATGAAAGCTAAACTTCCCATTATCCATATAACATGAAGAATATTAGAATAAATATGCCGGAAATATTGATAGAGTAGTTGATTTACTTAGTAGTCACTTATGGTTAACAGACTGTAGTATTGCTTTATAATTGAAGATACAATTAACTTTAAAAAGTGGAATCATCAGCTGGTTTTACTAAAATTTAAACAAAACAAAAACATCATATCATTTGAAGAAAATTACGAATAATATGACTACTATAACGATAATATTTAAATAAACTTTTAATCTTCAATGCGTGGTGCATAGAGAAAAGTAAAGCAAAATGATAGATTTACTTATATGTATTAACTATTTTTACTACTTTATGTATCTTAATAGTATTAATTATGTTTTATGAAAAAATAATTTTATAAAACTTAAACTGCATTGATATAAAACGCTTACTGAGTTTTATTAAAGCATAAATAGGTACTTAATTATCTGGAATTAATGCAACTCGTGCATTAACCTGCAAATATAATGCTCAGCTCTCTTGTGGAAGAGTTCAAACTCCAACTCTTGCTATCATTGCTAAAAGAGAAGAGGATATAAAAAATTTTAAACCAAAAACCTATTATGGTGTAACTGCTGTATCAGATAAATTTAAACTAGTATGGCAGGATAGTAAAGCCAAAGATATTAGAACCTTTAATAGAGATAAATGCAGCAAAATAATAACTTCTATAAAAGGAAAAAATGCAGAGGTTGTAGAGGTAAAAAAGGTGAATAAAAAGGCCTTTTCGCCAAAGCTTTATGATTTGACGGAGCTTCAAAGGGATGCTAACAAGATATTTAATTATTCAGCAAAAGAAACTCTATCCATAATGCAGAAATTATATGAACATCATAAAGTGCTAACCTATCCAAGAACAGATTCAAGATATTTATCTTCAGACATAGTAGATACTTTAAAAGATAGGGTTAAAGCTTGCGGTGTTGGGCCTTATTCAAGGATAGCATCCAAAGTTTTAAGGACACCTATAAAGGGAAATAAATCTTTTGTAGATAATAGTAAAGTGTCAGATCACCATGCTATTATACCAACAGAGCAGAAAGTTTCTTTAAATTCATTAAATGATAAGGAAAGAAAGATATATGATTTAGTAGTTAAACGCTTCTTAGCAGTATTATATCCTCCTTTTGAGTATATACAAACCAGCATTTTAGCTAAAATAGGAGAAGAGAATTTTATTGCAAAGGGGAAAATCGTAACTTCTTTAGGATGGAAGGAAGTTTATGAAAATAACTTTGAAGATGAGTATGAGGATGATATTAAAGAGCAGATGCTGCCTGATATAAATAAAGGAGATATTCTAAAGATAAATGATATAATTGAAACAAAAGGGGAAACTAAGCCTCCAGCTCCTTTCAATGAAGCTGCACTTTTATCAGCTATGGAAAATCCAGCAAAGTATATGCAGATTGAAAGTGAAGCTTCAAGAAGAACTCTTGGAGAAACAGGAGGGCTTGGAACTGTAGCTACAAGGGCAGATATTATAGAAAAGCTATTTAATACATTTTTGATAGAAAAGAATGGCAAGAATATATTAATAACTTCAAAAGGAAAGCAGCTACTAGACTTAGTACCGGAAGATTTAAAATCACCAGAGCTAACTGCGGAATGGGAACAAAAGCTGAATGCTATATCAAAGGGTAAACTTGATAAAGAAAAGTTTATTGAGAATATGAGAGAATATGCAAAAAGTACGGTTATAGAAATAAAGCAAAGTGAGGAAAAGTTTAGACATGATAACCTTACAAGAACAAAATGCCCACAGTGCGGAAAGTATATGCTTGAGGTAAAGGGCAAGAAGGGAAAGATGCTCATATGTCAAGACAGGGAATGTGGTTATAGGAAGGGAGTTTCTAAAATAACCAATGCAAGGTGTCCTGAATGTCATAAGAGACTAGAGCTTCGTGGAGAAGGTGAAGGTCAAATCTTTGTATGCAGCTGCGGATATAGGGAAAAACTTTCTGCCTTTAACGAAAGAAAGAAGAATGAGAGCAATAAAGTATCAAAGAGAGAGGTTCAGAAATATTTAAAACAGCAGGAAAAGGAGAATGATGAACCATTTAATTCCGCACTTGCAGAGGCTTTGGCTAAGTTGAATTTAAAATAAATTGCTTAAGGCCATACTAGAGAATTAAGATATTATAATAGATCTTCATAAAATCTTCATAAGGATTTACTATAATATATTCAAGGTCTTACTTTTATTAGGAGGCAATGTATAATGAAAAACTTTATAAAAAATTATTTTAAAAAGAGCATAGAAAAAATCGCAAAGGAAAATGAAAAGACCTTTGGAAACACTAGCAAACTAGATTGCTGCGGATTAAATAAGCCTAATGATGGGAATAAGGGTGCTAATACTCAAAATAAATAGCTAGTTTAAAAAGTTTTATAAAAAGAAGTCTGATTATACTTAAATGCAGACTTCTTTTTACTTATTCTATTCTTTATGCTTTAAACTTATTTTTTCTAACAACAGGAGCTACAATTTTACCTTTATATACGTCTTTCTCTTCTATTTTTATATTAAATATCTTTTTATACTTATTAATTAGTGCAAGTTCTTTTTTTGTAACTATTGAAATTGCTGTCCCTTCTTTTCCTGATCTTCCAGTTCTTCCAACCCTGTGAAGATATTCTTTTGGATTTTCAGGCAAGTCTAAGTTAAAAATATGAGTAATATCTTTTATGTCAAGGCCTCTAGCGGCTAAATCTGAAGCTACTAAAAGCTGAACTTTCCCTTTTTTAAATTCTTCTAAGGCCTTTTGACGTTCTTTTTTTACTGCAGAACCATAAATACCGTCAGCTTTAAGTTTATGATATTTAAGTTTTGAGGTAATGATATCAATTTCTTCGCTTTTATTTATAAATACAATAGATTTCTTTGGATTTATGGTATTTATTAATTTCCTTAAAGTTTCAATTTTACCTCTTTGCTCTGATAAAATGTACATGTGAGCTATGTTTGGATTAACTGTTTCCTTATTTTCAATTTTTATTATCTCAGGATTTTTCATTAGATTTTTTGCTGCGGCTAAAGTTTTTTCATTTATAGTAGCTGAAAAGAGCATAAGCTGTCTATCTTTCATAGTTGTTTTGATAACATCTTTTACAGTACCTAAATTTTTATCATCGAGAAGTTTATCTCCTTCATCTATAACTATGGTTTTAATGGTATGAGCACTTATTTTTCTATCCTTTATAAGCTTTAATATTCTTCCACTAGAACCTACAATAATATGGGGCTTTTCTTTAAGCTTTTCTATTTGTCTCTTTATATTAGCTTCTCCAATTATAGGAGTAGAAGTTACAGGAACACCAGAGTTTAGTGATAGAGATTGAACTTGTCTATGTATTTGAACTGCAAGTTCGTGAGTTGGAGCTAATATTATAGCTTGCATTTCACGTTTAGAAGCATCTATCTTTTGGAATATAGGAAGTAGGTAGGCTAATGTCTTTCCGCTTCCTGTTTCAGATTGGCCTATTATATCCTTGTTTTCTAGTGATAAGGGTATTGCCTTTTCTTGTATAGATGTAGGATTTTCTATTCCTTCCTTTTTTAATCCTTCTATTAAATTTGAGTTTAATCCTAATTCATGAAATGATGTCATATGTAATGTCTCCTTTTTATTTATATCTGCTTAATTTTATACTTAGTATATATTTTTGTCAAACCAGTTCTTTGTATTCCTATGAAAAGTCTGTTAATATATAAAAAGCTAAGTTGATGGCTTTTGATGAAAAGTTATATAAGAATTGGGATAAAATAATTATGATTAAACTAAAAGATATGAGGTTAGTGATTATGGAGACAAAAGAGTTTAAAAAATTTAAATTAAGCAAAGAAATATTAGAAGCATTAGAGGTATTAGGATATAGTAAACCTTCAGAAGTGCAAGAAGAAGTATTACCTCTTGTTCTTAATAATGAGGATATTATAGTAAAATCAGAAACAGGGAGCGGTAAAACAGCAGCTTTTGGAATTCCACTTTGTGAAAACATAGAAATAGAAGAGAGAAGTCCGCAAGCTTTAATTTTGACTCCTACTAGAGAATTAGCACTGCAAATCAAGGAAGAAATTTCGAATATAGGCAGGCTAAAGAGGATTAGAGTTTCAGCCATCTTTGGTAAACAACCAATGGATATGCAGGTAAGAGAGTTAAAACAAAGGGTTCATGTAGTTGTTGGAACACCGGGTAGAACCTTTGATCATATAGAAAAAGGCAGCTTAGATATAAGTAAAATAAAGTACCTTGTCATAGACGAAGCGGATAAAATGCTGAATATGGGATTTATTGATCAGGTTGAGGTTATAGTAAAAAAGCTTCCAACTAATAGAGTGACTATGCTGTTTTCTGCAACTATAGATGATAAGATTAAAGAGCTTTGTGAAAAACATATGACTAATCCCAAAATGATAGAGATAAATTCCAAAAGCAATGCATCAGAAAGAATAGAACAAGTTTACTATGAAGTAGATGAAAGCGAAAAATTTAAGATTTTAAACAATATAATTTATACTGAAAGACCAGAAAGCTGTATTATATTTTGTGGAACTAAAGAAGTTGTGGATGATGTAGAATACAGAATGAGGAAGAAAGGATACTCTTGCCATAAGCTTCACGGCGGCATGGAACAAAAGGATAGATTAGATATTATGCAGAGATTCAAAAGAGGAGAATTTAAATTTTTAGTTGCCACAGATCTAGCGGCTAGAGGAATTCATATAGAAAATATAACTCATGTTATAAATTACGATACTCCAGTAGAAACAGATAGTTATGTTCATAGAATTGGAAGAACGGGGCGTGCTGGTACTAAAGGGAAAGCTTTAACTTTTGTATCTCCTAAAGAAGTAAGATTGTTAAATGAAATTGAAAAATATATAGGATATAAAATAGCTAGGGGGAAGTTTCCAACGGAAGAAGAGGTTGAAGAAGGAAAAAAACTTTTTAAGGATAAGTCTAAGACTAAGCCTAAGTTAAAGAGTGATAAAAGTGCTAGACTAAGTAAGGACATTACAAAACTTCATATAAATGCAGGAAAGAAAAAGAAGATACGTCCAGGAGATATTGTGGGAGCAGTTACAAGTATTGAAGGAATTTCAGCTGATGATGTTGGTATTATAGATGTTCAGCCTAATTTCACTTATGTGGATATACTAAATAAAAAGGGTGGAAAAGTTTTGAAAGAACTTCAAAATGTAAGCATTAAAGGTAAGAAAGTTAAAGTTGAAAGAGCTGAAAAATAATGTGGATTATGCTATTGCATGTTTATTAGAAGTGTGTTACACTTAAAAAGTACTGAGATTCCAGTAATGTGCAGTGCAGGATTTAATACGATTAATACCATTTCCCTTTTTAGGAATGTAATGGAGATCAGTTTTAAATCTTAATTTCTAAAAAGGAGGAATGTTGAAATGGCAGATAAGAATTTAGTATGTAAAGATTGTGGAAAAGAATTCGTATTCACTGAAGGCGAGCAAGCTTTCTACAAAGAAAAAGGATTCGAAAATGAACCTCAAAGATGTCCAGAATGCAGAAAAGCAAGAAAGCAACAAAACAACAATAGAGGATTCAGAAGATAGTATAAGCTACTATTACTCCTATAAGGACTCGTTCTTATAGGAGTTTTTTATTTTTTGAAAATAAAAAACAACATAAGAATTTTGTAACGCAAAATTCTTAGTGGAGAATTGGAGGAGTGGAGAAATTTGATATCTGATGTGCCTAGCATCTTTATTTCCCTTTTTCTTGGTGTAAAGTGTATAGTTGAAAGTGTAAAGTGAAGGATGTTGTGCTATTTACACGTTCCGCTTTAAACTTGTTTTAATTTTCCACTTCTCCACTGCACTTTAGTGCCTCCGCGCCTCCACTAGAAATAACTCCTACTAAATCGACAGAAATTATATTTTTTTCAAAAAACTATAGACAAATTTAAGATTATATAATAAAATTATATACATAAAACATATAAGAATACTAGGAAATATTCGGAGGTGAAGTTATGGCTGAAATTCAGACATCAAAAATCAGAAAGACTAAAAAGAAAAGGATAAATCAAATACCTTTTGGAATAGCATTTTTTATTGCAATAATTGGAGTAGGATTCTTTATGGCAAACAATTCGCCAAAAACAGCACTTATGTGGGTGTTTGGGGTAGCCTTAGGTTTCACACTGCAAAGATCAAGATTTTGCTTTACTGCATCGCTGAGAGACCCTGTTTTAACAGGAAGTACATCTTTAACTAAGGCAGTTATAACAGCAATAGCAGTTGCCACAGTTGGATTTGCAGCTCTACAATTTGCAGCTGCATCTAGAGGAGAAGCAATACCAGGGAATGTATCACCAGTAGGAGTACATACAGCTATAGGAGCTGTAATGTTTGGCATAGGTATGGTTATTGCAGGAGGATGTGCATCAGGAACTTTAATGAGAGTTGGAGAAGGATTTTTAATGCAAATACTTTCATTAGTATTCTTTATAATAGGTTCTCTATGGGGAGCGAATAACTTTGGGTGGTGGTCAAAAAACTTCATGCCAAAGAAAGGTATATTTTTACCAGATGTTATAGGTTGGATGCCAGCAATTATTCTACAATTTGGACTTTTATTAGGACTTTATATCTTAGCAGACTGGTTTGGAAATAGAAAAACCAATTAAAGTAAAAATCAACATAAATTTAAAACTTAACCAGTATTAAAAATTTAGGAGGAATTTATAATGAAAGAATATAGATTAGATTGTTTAGGAGAAGCATGCCCAGTACCTCTAATAAGAACTCAAAAGAAAATGGAAGATTTAAAAATTGGAGAGGTACTTGTAGTTGAAATAGACCACAGCTGTGCTATGAAAAACGTACCAGAGTGGGCAAGAAAAGAAGGACATAACGTGGAAATAGAAGAAGTTGGCGATGGTGAATGGGAAATATACATTGAGAAGATGAAATAGAGGTGAATCTATTGGATATAAAAAAGAACGTATTTTATAAAAAATTTTTAAAGGACCCTTGGACATATACTACGGGAGCTGTAATATTAGGGCTTCTAAATGTTGCAATGCTAGCTTCTTCAGGAAGTGCTTGGGGTGTAACAACGCCATTTTCTTACTGGGGAGCTTGGATATATAAGGCGCTTGGTGGGCATCCAGAAAGTTGGTTCTATTTTCAACAAAAGGGTCATGCTGCTGGTCTTGCAGGCGGATTTTTAAATAATGGTCATTCTATATCTAATATAGGAATTATAGCAGGTGCATTTTTAGCAACTCTTCTTGCATCACAATTTAAGATAAAGAAAATAAAATCAATGAAACAGGTTGTTGCAGCAATTCTTGGTGGACTTTTAATGGGCTATGGAGCAAGAATAGCTTTTGGGTGTAATATAGGAGCGCTATTCAGTGGAATGGCATCCATGTCATTACACGGATGGGTGTATATGGTGTTTATATTCATAGGAGCTTGGATTGGAAGCAAGTTATTAGTTAAATACTTTATTTAAAAATATATGGTGGCTCTGTGCCACCATTATTTTTCAGATTATAGGAGGTATTTTATGGAGAAGAAACATGAATACTATGATGTTGTGATAATAGGAGGAGGGCCTGCTGGTCTAACATCAGCAATTTACTGCGGTAGGGCAAAATTAAAAACCATTTTAATAGAAAAGTCTTTAGTAGGGGGGTTAGCTACTTATACAAGCGAGGTAGCAAACTATCCTGGCTTTCCAGAAGGAATATCTGGAACAGAACTTATGAATCTTTTCCATAAACAGGCTAAAGGTTTTGGAGTAAAATTCAAGCTTACAGATGTTAAAAGCGTTGACTTTGAAGGAGAAGATAAATTAGTAGAAACCTTTAGAATAATATACCATGCAAAGGCTGTAATCATATCTACAGGAGGAAAACCAAGGCTTACAGAGGCCGTAAATGAACAAAACTTCCTATATGATAAAGGTATTTCCTTCTGTGCTACCTGCGATGCTGAATTTTATACAGATAAAACTGTTATGATTGTAGGAAGCGGAGATTCTGCCATTGAGGAAGGAATATTCCTAACTAAGTTTGCAAAAAAAGTTATTATATCGGCTAGAAAAGATGAAGGAACTATGCGTGCTAATAAGGCAGCACAAGATGAAGCTGTGAAAAATCCAAAAATACAGTTTGTTTGGAATACGGTAGTGGAGTCTTTTCAAGGTGATGAGAGATTAAATAAAGTTATACTTAAAAATCTAAAAAACAATGAATTTACAAGTGTTCCTGTAGATGGATGTTTTCTATTTATTGGATATGAGCCCAATACAGAAATTTTCCAGGGTAAAATTAATCTAACAGAAAAAGGCTATATTTTAACTAATGAAAATATGGAAACGAATATAAAAGGAGTCTTTGCAGTAGGAGATGTAAGAGAAAAAGTGCTAAGACAGGTAGCAACAGCAGTAGGCGACGGAGCTATTGCTGGGGTTGTAGTTGAAAAGTATATTTCTAAGTTTGGAGAAAGATAAGATTAGGACGATGGTTTAGGGCATATAAAATAATTATTTTATATGCCCTGTTTATATAAAAGGAAATTTTATTTAAAAAACCTACGAAATATAGAGAAAGATTAAGTTACGCTTTATATTTATAGACATGATATGACTACATAAAACTAAATGTTACTTTGTACAATAATTGTAACGAAATTATTTATAAAATTAGAAGGAATTGCGTTGGTATTTGTAGAATTTTATATAGAAAAGATCGTGGAAAAGAGAGGAGAATTATCTATGAGTATAGTATTGAAGAAAGGACAAAAAATTGATTTAACAAAAGGAAATCCAAGTTTAACAAAGATTACTGTAGGATTAGGATGGGATACAAACGCATATGATGGAGGATATGACTTTGACTTAGATGCCAGCGTATTTATGGTTGGTAAATCTGGAAGAGTAGAGAATGATGAAGATTTCATATTCTATAATAATTTAAAACATCCATCAAATTCAGTTGAGCATACGGGAGATAACAGAACTGGTGAAGGTGATGGAGATGATGAAGTTATAAAAGTAGATCTACAAAAAATTCCTGAATATATAGACAAAATAGCCTTTACAGTAACTATTTACGATGCTAAGGCGAGAAATCAAAATTTTGGACAGGTTTCTAATTCATATGTAAGAGTTGTTGACGAGAACAACGGAAGCGAAGTATTGAGATATGACTTAGGAGAAGACTTTAGCATAGAAACAGCTATAGTTGTTTGTGAAATATATAGATACAATGGGGAATGGAAATTTAATGCTATTGGATCAGGTTTTGAAGGTGGACTAGAAGCACTATGCAAAAATTATGGATTAAATGTATAATTAGGTCTAATATAGAAAAGCAGTACAGTGCATATATATGAAATTTAAAGCTGAGTATGTTTAGCAGATAAAATAATAGATTTCTATCTCATTTAATTCAAGACGGGGAGAAATCTATTTGTTATATAAGGATTTAAATTGGGAGAGCGAAGTACATATTTTTTTGACTTGCCTAAAAAAGAAGTTATATATGCTAGACATAATGGAATAATAGGAATAGATACTAATCCATATGGTTTTGCTTTAATATATACTAAAAAGAAATAGGAGGTGTCGGTATGGGATTTAGATTTTATAAAAGAATAAAAATAATGCCTGGAGTATCATTAAACTTAAGCAAATCTGGTCCGTCACTATCTATAGGCCCTAAGGGTATGAAGCATACTATAGGACGAAAGGGAACAAGGACTACATTTAGCATACCAGGAACTGGAATTTATTATACTACTTCAAGGTCAAGAACTCGTAAGAAAAATACCAGCACTAATAATAGCCATAGACAGTCCATGCCAAATACTCAAAGTGGGTTCTTCTCTCAGCTGTTTATGTCCGCAGAAGAGAAAAAATTCAACAGTGGATTAACTGCTTTTATTCAGGGAAACAACTTTACTGCGAAGAAAAACTTTTTAGATTCAAATAGTACCGATGGCTATTTTATGGCTGGATTTATTTCTTTAGGAGAGAAGAAATACTCTGAAGCAGAAGGATATTTTGATAAGTGCAGAGGAGCCATAAGCAGTCTGGGTAAAATTGCTAATAAGGTAAATGATAAGCTTGAGATACTTCTTGAGGTGACAGATTATATAGAGGCTCCTATAAGATTGGATAAAAGAGGACTTGCTCTATGCTGTGTAGAAGCCTATCAAAATCAGGGAAAGTATGAGAAGGCTCTAAAGATTTTAGAGGAAATTTGGAATGACAATCCTAGTGACAAGATAGTGTGCCTTTCTTTAATAGATCTAGTAGCAGTTGCAGATGAAGCCACTGCACAAATACTAAAGGAGATTGTAGAGATTACAAAGGATGTAGAAAATGACACACCTATAGATACTAATATACTTTATCTAAGAAGCTATGCCTTATATAGATTAGATTTAGTAACAGCAGCTGTAGAGGAACTATCAAAGCTTATTAGAAAGAAAAAAGATAGACCAGAAGAGCTGATATTGGATATTAGATATTTAAGAGGTCAAATGTATGAGGAGCTTGGCGAGAAAGCAAAAGCAAAAAAAGACTATGAATTCATATTTGCACAAGAACCAGAATACCAAGACATTCAAGAAAAGCTTGGCCTTTTTTAATATGGAGCTGATTATTGGTTACTAAAAAGATTAGGGAAAACAGATGGCAATAGGATTAAAAAAGGTGGAGAAAAATAAGTTAAAATTTTAACAAATTTCTTGACAAGCATATCTTAAAAATATTAAAATATATTTAGCAAAGTTCAAACATTTAGAGAGTAATCTTTAATTGTTTGTTCATGAATTAACATATACCTAACAGAAAAGAACATTCTAATCTGGAAGGAAGGAAAATTTTTAGACAAGTTATAACTTTAGAAGTTCTAAGGCTTTACTTATTAAGAGAATTAAACTTTCCTTTCGGGGAAAGTTTTTTTATTTTTATTTAGAAGAAAGGAGTACTTTTAATGAAGAAAATTGCTGTTATAAGTGCTATTTTAGAAGAACCTAATCACTGTCAAAAAGAATTTAATGAAACAGTATCTTCTTTTAAGGGAATTATTAAAGGGAGAATGGGGATTCCATTTCAGGAAGAAGGTATAGCAGTAATATGTATTACTGTAGTTGGAGAATTAAATGAAATAAACAGTCTTACTGGCAAGCTAGGCAACATTCCTCATGTAACAGTTAAAACTTCAATATCAAAGAAAGAGCTGTAAACCTATGAAAGAACTAATTGATAAGTTATATAAACAAAACAATTTAAATAGAGAAGAACTTTTGAAATTACTAGAAGGCATGAGTAAAGAAGATGTGGATTATTTAATAAGCAAGGCACATGAAACAAGAATGAAGCATTATGGAAATAAAGTATATCCGAGGGGGCTTATTGAGTTTACTAACTATTGTAAAAATAATTGTGTTTATTGCGGCATTAGAGGACTAAATAAAAATGCAGATAGGTATAGATTATCTTTAGAAGAAATTTTAAGTGCTTGTGAAGAAGGAAATAGATTAGGATATAAAACTTTCGTTCTTCAAGGTGGAGAGGATACTTTTTTTACAGATGACAAGATTGTAGAGATAATAAAAGAAATAAAAAATAGGTTTCCAGATACTGCTGTAACTCTTTCAATAGGAGAAAAATCCTATGAATCCTATAAAAGATATTATGATGCTGGAGCAGATAGGTATCTTTTAAGACATGAAACAGCTACAAAAGAGCTTTATGAAAAACTTCATCCTGGTATGAGCTTTGAAAATAGAAGAAGGTGTCTAAGAGATTTAAAAGATATTGGATACCAAGTAGGAGCTGGATTTATGGTAGGACTTCCCGGACAAAGTAATGAGGATTATGTAAATGACCTTTTGTTTTTAAAGGAACTAGAACCAGAAATGGTGGGAATAGGACCATTTATACCACAAAAGGATACTCCTCTTGCTAATGAAAGCAGGGGAACAGTAGAAACAACTGTAATAATGCTTGCCATTGTAAGATTACTTTTGCCTGAGGTTCTTTTGCCTGCTACAACGGCTCTTGGAACCATAGACCCTTTAGGAAGAGAAAAGGGATTAAAGGCTGGAGCCAATGTGGTAATGCCAAATCTATCTCCCACAGAGGTTAGAAAAAAATACGCCCTATATGACGGCAAAATATGTACAGGAGATGAAGCTGCTGAATGCAGAATGTGCATAGAAGGAAGGATAAAGAGAGCAGGATTTGTTCTTGAAATGTCTCGAGGAGACAATAAATTATGGAGGAGAAGATAATATGTTTATAGATCAAGAGTATATAGAAAATTTATTAGATGAGGCTAAAAGTGCCACTAAGGAAGATATACAAAAGGTTTTAGATAAAGCCAAAGAAAAGAAGGGGTTATCTCATAGAGATATTGCAGTTCTTCTTCAAACAGAAGATGAAGAGCAACTAAAGGAAATGTATAAAATAGCAGGAGATATTAAAAAGTCTATATATGGAAACAGAATTGTTTTGTTTGCACCTCTTTATGTAAGTGATTACTGTGTTAACAACTGCGTTTATTGTGGTTATAAGAAAAATAATAAATTTCCAAGAAGAAAGCTTACAAGAGAAGAGATTCAACAAGAAGTTAAAATTCTTGAAAAGATGGGACATAAAAGGCTGGCATTAGAGGCAGGAGAGGATCCTGAAAATTGTCCTATTGATTATATACTTGATGCTATAGACGCAGTATACAGCACTCAAAATGATAATGGAGTCATAAGAAGAATAAATGTAAATATAGCAGCAACTACTGTTGAAAACTACAGAAAGTTAAAGGAAGCTAAAATAGGAACTTATATATTGTTCCAAGAAACCTATCATAAGCCAACTTATGATAGAATGCATCCTAACAGCATTAAAGGAGATTATGAATATCATTTAACTGCCTTTGATAGAGCTATGGAAGGCGGTATTAATGACGTAGGTGGAGGGGTTCTATTTGGACTTGCAGATCCTAAGTTTGAAGTTTTAGGACTAATGATTCATAATGAGCACCTTGAAGAAAAATATGGTGTAGGATTCCACACAATATCCTTCCCTAGATTAAGAAAAGCTGAAGGAAATGATTTAAATAAGTTTCCTTATTTAGTTAGCGATGATATGTTTAAGAAAATCGTAGCTATTACTCGTATAGCTGTACCTTTTACTGGCATTATAATGTCTACAAGAGAGTCAGCAGAGATGAGAAGGGAGCTTTTAAGATATGGAGTTTCTCAAATAAGTGCTGGTTCAAGTACAGGTGTAGGTGGATACAAAGAACGTGAAAATGGTGAGAAGGATGTAGACCAATTTGAGCTTGCCGATCATAGAACTCCTATAGAAATTTTAAAAGAACTAATTTCTGATAAATATATACCAAGCTACTGTACTGCTTGCTATAGAAAGGGCAGAACTGGGGATAGATTTATGAGCCTTGCAAAGACAGGACAGATTCAAAATGTATGTACTCCAAATGCGCTTATGACATTAATGGAATTTTTAATGGATTATAGTGATGAAGAACTTTATGAAAAAGGAGAAGCATTAATTAAAGAAGAGTTAGAGAAGATTGAAAGAGAAGATGTTAGAAACTTGGTAAGAAAAAATATAGAAAGAATAAAAAATGGAGAAAGAGATTTGTATTTATAGGAGGAAATATGAACAACACACCTAATGCAAATAGAAAGCACATAGCTATATATGGCAAAACTAATTCAGGAAAATCTTCTTTATTAAATGCTATTGTAGGACAGGATATTTCATTAGTATCTCCCATAAAAGGAACTACAACTGATCCTGTGAGCAAAGCTATGGAGTTAATTCCATTTGGACCTGTTTTGTTTATAGATACAGCAGGTCTTGATGATAATGGGGAGCTTGGAGAGCTTAGAATAAAAAGAAGCCTAAAAACTCTTCAAAAAACGGATTTTGCTATATATGTTGTGGACATAAATGACATATGTGAAGAAAATTACAAGGAAACTGTGAATAACTTTAAAAAATATAAAATACCTCACATGGTTGTGGTAAATAAAATAGATGAAGCAGATGAAAATTTAATAAACTCTGTAAAGGAAAAATTTAAGGATGCTGTTTTTGTTTCAGCTAAGGAAGAAAAAAATATAATTGAATTAAAAGAGGAGTTAATAAAAAGACTTCAAAATGAAGAGGAAGATGAAACCTTAATAGGAGATATTGTTCCATACAATGGAAAAGTAATTATGGTAGTACCAATAGACTCTGAAGCTCCAAAGGGAAGACTTATCTTGCCGCAGGTTCAGCTTATTCGTGACTGCTTAGATCATGGAATAAAAAGCTATGTAGTAAGGGATACTGAGCTTGAATCTGCACTGCAGGATATTAAGGATGTGGATTTAGTTATAACGGACTCTCAGGCTTTCAAAAAAGTGAGCCAAATTGTTCCTGAAGATATTAAGTTAACCAGTTTTTCAATACTCTTTGCAAAACAAAAGGGAGACTTAAAAGCCTTTATGGAGGGAATATCTAAAATAAAGGAACTGGATGAAAACTCAAAAATCCTTATAACCGAAAGCTGTACTCATAATGCTTCTCATGAAGATATAGGAAGAGTTAAAATCCCTAAATTATTAAATAAGCATGTGGGAAAAGAGCTTAACTATGAGTTTAAAATGGGACATGATTTTCCAGAGGATATTGAAAAATATGATCTAGTAATTCATTGTGGAGCCTGCATGGTAAACAAAAAGACAGTACAAACAAGAATAGATATGTGCGAAGAGAAAAATGTAAAGATAGTAAACTATGGAATGATACTGGCATATCTTACAGGAATTCTCCCTAGATCTCTAAAGGTGTTTGATATATAGACCTCAAGGTACTAGAAGCTGGGTACTATATGAAGTATAAGAAAAGTCGCTAGTCTTTAGTTGTTAATCCATATTTTATGGGTTAGTGATTATGGCTAGTGGCTAATTTTTTAAAAAGTCTATTGACATTAACGTAGCGTAAAGGTGTAGAGTAATATTGTAAGGAGGTGAGCGCGTGGAATATACAGTGCAAAAGCTAGCTAAGCTAGCAGGTGTTAGTCCAAGAACTCTTAGATATTATGATGAAATAGGAATTCTTAAGCCGGCAAGAATTAATTCATCTGGATATCGGATTTATGGACAGTCAGAAGTAGATAAATTACAGCAAATACTATTTTATAGAGAGTTAGGTGTAGCTTTAGATAAAATAAAGGAAATATTAAATTCGCCTTCCTTTGATTCAATAAAGGCACTGAGAGAGCACCGCGAAAAACTCCTTAAAAAAAGAGAGCAGATAGATTTATTGATTGCTAATGTGGAAAAGACAATAGCTCTAAGAGAAGGGAGAATTGAAATGAGTGATAAAGAAAAATTTGAAGGTTTTAAGCAAAGGATGATAGATGAAAATGAGAAAAAGTATGGTAAAGAAATTCGAGAAAAGTATGGCGATGATACTGTTGATAAATCAAATGCAAAATTCTTAAACATGACAGAGGAACAATATGAGGAATTCAAAAAGCTAGAAGTATTATTAAATGAAACCTTAAAGGAAGCATTTGAAACTGGTGATCCGGCTGGGGAACTTGCTCAAAAGGCTGCTCACCTGCACAAGCAGTGGTTGAGTTATACTTGGCCTAGCTACAGCAAGGAAGCTCATGCTGGTGTGGCTCAGATGTATGTTGATGACGAAAGATTTAAAGCATACTATGATAAAGAACAACCAGGAATGGCAGAGTTTTTAAGGGATGCTATTTTCATATATACAGGAATGAAAAAATAATGTTTCTAGCATATATTATAGTTAATTATACGAGGTGTCAAAATAATGGCACCTCTTTTTGTTAGTATAGTATATGGTAAAAGATGTATAACATTACTTTTATTTGATAAAGTAGATAATAAATAATATCGATTATAGAAATGTATTTTAGTTAACATATATTAAAAAGTTAATGGTAGATTTTAAACATATTATAAAAGTAAACGATGGGGGGGTAATTATGTTTAAGAATGTTTACATAAGAGGAGTAGGAAGTTATCATCCTAAAAGAATAGTTAATAATCAACACTATATTAATCATTTTAAAAAATATGGATTAGAAAAGCATGTAGTAGGACTCATGAAAAAGCTTGGAAGAAATTTAAGGACCCTAGCAGGGGAAAATGAAAATAGTATAACTATGGGGGTGGAAGCTGCTAAAATTGCTCTTTCAAATGCTGGGTTAACATCATTGGATATTGATGCTATAATAGCAGCTTCTGATACTCCAGAATACTTAACTCCATGTTGTGCACTAATATTAAAAAATAAGTTAAAAGCAGATAATGTTACTAATGTATTCGATGTAAACAATGACTGTGTAGGTATGCTTACAGCAATAGATATTGCATCAAAGTATTTAAAAACAGATAAGAAATATAAAAGAATTTTAGTGGTTGGATCTTTACTAATAAGTCCTTTTGCTCGTGAAGATGATATGGTTGTCTATTCATGTATTGCAGATGGTGCTGCAGCTGTTATATTAGAAGTAAAAGAAGAAAACGAAGAGAGAGGACTATTAGGTTCTAGGGTATTTACAGACGATACATATAATGCAACCATTAGATTTCCTGCATGTGGATTATCTAATCTTCCAAGCTCTACTAAAGCACATGATAAAAAAATGAAATGGAACCCATTTGATTTTAGTTTTCTTTCAGACAAATGGACAGAGTTAATAACTAACTTATTAAAAGAGAATGCATACGAGCCAAAAGATGTTTCTCATTATTTTATGTCTCAATTTTCTAAAACAGATATAGAATTGACATTAAAAAAGCTGGGAGCTTCTTTAAGTAAAGCAACATTTGTTGGTGATAAATATGGTTATACTGGATGTGCAAGTCCAATTATGGCTTTAGACGATAAACTAAAGGTAGGGAAATTTAATAAAGATGATATTTTAGTATTCTGTTCAGTGGCTGGCGGATATATAATGACTGCACTACTATACAAATGTTAAGAGAGTCGATAAATAAAACCTAATAAATTATAAAAAAATCATAGCATATATGATTTTAAATAAGGAGATGAGATGCTTGGAGGATAATAATTTAAGCATTATAGATAATTATCAAAAAAGAACTTTAAAATTTGTTTTAATTATTTATAAGATTAGTGTTTTAGTGGCAGCAGTCACATTTACATTAATGAAGTTTTTTGGTTTATATGACGAGGTGAAATGGAGTTATGTTGGAACATTCATAGGATTAGCGATAGTAGAAGAATTGATATTTGAATTTATTCATAAATCAACAGTAAAAAGTTATGACAATTGGACAAAGCAACTAAATAAACTTAAGCGAATTATACTAATAATATCATATATTAACTATTTGTATATTACATTAATGATTCCATCAAGAGAACTATGGGTAAGTGTTTTCTACTTTATAATATTAGGTGCATTATTTTTAGATGTTAAAATGAATATTTTGTCTATAGTAATAAGTATTTTTTGTCAACTTATTATATTTAACTTTAATTCCTCAATTTGGCCAGATAAAGAGGTGATTGTAAGAGAACTAATTATAAGAGGTATAGTTATAACTCTTGTTTTTACTGGAATCTTTGTTTTTACATTCTTTTCATCCAGACTCCTTAAAGAAGTAGGAGTCAACGAAAGAGTGCTTAAGGAGAAAAATGATAAGATTTCTAACTTGTTTAATCAAATAGCTGAGTTTGCAAATAGATTATTAAATTCCAGTAATTCCTTATCTGCTATGATTGAAGAACAAACTGGTTCAATTGAAGAAATTGCCAGTAATAGCCAAGAAATTAGTGCAGAGGCAGCGGAAATGTTGGACAAGTTATATAAAAGTAAGGAAAGTTTGCAGAAATTATTAAATATTAACAAAACTGTATCTTCGAAAATGAAAGATACCAAAGATGTTTCTATAAATTTAGTCAATCTTTCTAATAATAATGAAGAATCCTTAAGAAATGTATTAGATATTATGGAAAGTATAATAAAAAGTATAGAAATAACTTATAATGCTACAAAAGTTTTAGAGGAAAAGTCAGTACAGATGGATGAAATTTTATCAGTTATAAGCGGTATCTCGGAAGAAACAAATCTATTAGCGTTAAATGCTAGTATTGAAGCTGCAAGAGCTGGTGAAGCAGGTAAGGGATTTGCTGTTGTTGCTAGTGAGGTTAGCAGGCTTGCAGATAGTAGTAAAGACTCGTTAAATGATATAAGTGCTATAGTTAACGAATTTAAAAAAGAAATAAACCAAGTTCAGAAGTTAATGGAAAATAATAATGACAAAATAAGTGTGGGAAATCGATTTTTAAATGAAACCGTTTCTAATGTAATAAAGATGATTGAAGATTTAAAACTATCGGGAAAAAATATAGATGAAGTTAATGAATTAATGAATTCTTTACTTAAAGAAACAGAGAATATAGTGAATTTTAATTCTGATGTAGTTGAAAAAACGCAAAACACTATAAATATGTTTAATATGGTAACTGATTCAGTAAGCGAACATGCTGCTACAAGTGAAGAAATAGCAACTAGTGCCCAAGAATTAAAGAATACATCAATTGAAATGAGTAAATTAATTGACTAAATTAGATTATAAAAAATATATAAAACATATAAAATTATATAAAAATTAAAACCATAAGTTGACAGCATTGAGAATAGTTTATATAATTATACTGAAATTAGATAAGATAAATTTAAAGAAAGGGCAAGGTATTGGCAGAGATGAGAACATTATAATTCACTTATGTGTAGTTTTTTATTTAAAATAAAAGTTTAAATAAGGTCTTAAGAAAGGCTTTATTGTTATACTCTTTTATTTTAATTTTGTGAGTGGATAGTGTTCTTATAACTGTTAATAGTTTGTCTATATATAGATATAGTATTAACATTAGAACTAAATATTAGAACTAAATTGCTGCGCAAATTAGTTCTAGTGGAGGAGTGTAAGCGCCTCCACTTAATAAAAATGCTGCGCATTTTTATTAAAATGTGACACTATCCTCTCTCAATTACAAGGAGGGGATTTTTTTTATGCTATTAATGGAGTGCAGTAATATTAAAAAGTATTTTGGTGATAGGCTCATATTAGATGTGAAAAATCTAAAAGTTTATTCAAAGGATAGAATAGGAATTGTAGGTGTAAACGGGGTAGGCAAAACTACTTTGATTAATATAATGTGCCAAAGATTAGAACCTGACGAAGGATGGGTTAAGTTGCATGGAAGGCATTCGTATATATCTCAGCTAGAGGGACCTGAAAGCATGAATATTAGTAGTGAAATGGCTTCTAAATTTGGCATTCAAAATATTTGGGATGAAAATATGAGTGGAGGAGAAAAGACTAGGTTTAAGCTTGCTCATGCTTTAAGTCAGAATACTCTGCTGCTATTTGCAGATGAACCCACTAGCAATATGGATATAGAAGGCATTGAACTTATGGAAAAGAGTTTTCAGGAGTATAAAGGTGCCTTAGTTCTTATATCACATGATAGGAGCTTTTTAGATAAATTGTGTAACAAAATTTTAGAGTTAGACAATGGCAGAATAAAAATATATAGCGGCAATTATAGTGACTATGCTGCTCAAAAAGCTAGAGAAATAGAAAGAGCTAAATTTGAATATGATGAATATATAAAAGAAAAAAAGCGGCTGCAAGGAGTTATTGATAATACTAAGGATAAGATAAAGAGTATTAAAGGAACTCCTAAGAGAATGGGAAACTCTGAAGCAAGGCTTCATAAGATGGGAGGGCAAAAGGCAAAGGCAGTCCTTGAAAGGGCAGTTAAGAATATTGAAAAAAGGATAGAACATCTTGAAGTGAAAGAAAAGCCTAAAAAACAAGAGGTCATAAAGCTAGATATTAAAGACTTAAATAAACTCCACAGCAAAGTAATCATAGAAGGTAAAAACATAAATAAGAGATTTGGTAAAAAAGTCATATTGGATAATGCAGAGTTTGCTATATATAATAATTCAAAAGTTGCATTAATAGGCCCTAATGGGTGTGGAAAAAGCACATTGATTAAAATGATAATGGAAAATGATAAATCTATAAAAGTTGCTAAGGGAGCAAAAATAGGGTACTTTAGTCAAGATATGAGTATTTTGAATGAAGAATTGACTATCATAGAAAATGTAATGGAAAGCAGTATGTATGATGAAACTTTTGCTAGAATATTATTAGCAAGATTATTGTTTAAGAAAGAAGATATTGACAAAAAAATAAGCGTGTTGAGTGGAGGAGAGAGGGTTAAAGTATCCTTTGCAAAAATGATGCTACAAGATATAAATTTGCTTATACTAGATGAGCCTACTAATTATATGGATATAAACTCTCTTGAAGTAGTAGAGAATGTATTAAAGGATTATGGCAATACTATATTGTTTGTTTCACATGACAGAAGGCTTATAGATTCTGTTGCAGATAACATAATGACTATAGAAAATCATAAAATAAAGATTTTTAAAGGAAGTTATAAGGAGTATTTGGATAAGAAAAACAAATCCATAGATAATGACAAAGAAGAAATTCAAAAACAAATTCTTATACTACAAAATCGTCTTTCAGAAGTCATAGGAAGGCTGTCTATGCCATCAAAGAAGGATGATATAGAAGCTTTAGATAAGGAGTACTATGAAATATTAGATAAACTAAAGAGGCTGAAGAGCTGTATTAAAACCAATGATTTGGATATATAGTTATGAAACAATTTAATAGACTTATAGAAATTGGGGGAAATATTTAGTATATGAATAAGAATTGGAAAAAGAATACAATATTATTTTTAATAAGCCAAACCATATCTCTCTTTGGATCTTCGTTGGTTCAGTATGCCATTACCTGGTATATTACCTTACAGACGCAATCTGGTATAATGATGACTATATCAATTATTTGCGGTTTTCTGCCTACCTTTTTTCTTTCACCCTTCGCTGGTGTATGGGCTGACCGCTATAACCGAAAAAAACTTATAATGCTATCAGATTCATTAATCGCAATATCAACGTTAATTTTAGCTATATTGTTTTTAAAAGGTTATAATGATATGTGGATGCTATTTGTAGTGTCAGCTATAAGAGCTTTTGGGTCAGGAGTTCAAACTCCTGCCGTAGGAGCTTTTCTTCCTCAAATTGTGCCAGAGGATAGGCTTACCAAAGTAAACGCCACAAACAGCAGTATACAGTCATTGATTATGCTGATTTCTCCTATGCTTAGTGGTGCACTATTAAATATGGCCAGCATAGAGATAATATTTTTTATTGATGTTATTACAGCGGCTATAGCAGTTTCTATATTGCTTGTATTTTTGAATGTTCCAGTTCATGAAAAAGCTTTAAATAAACAAGTAACTAGCTATTTCAGTGATATGCATGAAGGTTATGTTTATATTAAGAATCACGATTACGTTAAAAGATTTTTCTTGTTTTGCGCAATTTTTAATATATTAGTAGCACCAGCAGCCTTTTTAACACCTCTACAGGTTACACGAAGCTTTGGAGATGATGTTTGGAGACTGACAGCAATTGAAATGATTTTTTCTATTGGCATGATGATTGGAGGTGTAGTCATGGCTTCTTGGGGTGGTTTCAAAAACAGAATACATACAATGGCTTTATCAAGCTTTGTTATTGGAATATGTACCTTTGCACTTGGAATTGTTCCTAACTTTTGGATTTACCTTAGCTTTATGATGCTATTTGGGATCGTTATGCCAATTTTTAATACACTAGCAACTGTTTTACTACAAGAGAAAGTAGAAGAAAATTTTCTAGGTAGAGTATTTAGTGTTTTAGGAATGATATCAAGTATTATGATGCCATTAGGTATGCTTGTTTTTGGACCGCTGGCTGACATCATTAAAATAGAATGGCTGCTTATAGGAACCGGCTTGTTGTTATTTTCTCAAGGCTTTTTTATGTTAAGTAGTAAAGTGCTGATTGAGGCTGGAAAACCAGCTTCAGAGTAGATATATCTACATTGTGTAGCACATATTATAGTGAAGGGGGAATGTATAATGTATGAATTTAAAGAAGAATATAAAATAGGAATAGATTTTATTGATGAACAGCATAAAGTTCTTTTCGATATAGCTGATAAAACTTATAATTTACTAAAAAATGAATTCATAATCGATAAATATGATAAAATAGTGACTCTAATAGAAGAGCTTCAACAATATGCGAAATTTCATTTTACAGCTGAAGAAGAATACATGAAAAGAATCAATTATAAAAGAATGTTTACTCAAAAAGTTGCACATGATGCATTTATAAAGAAAATGAATGATATAGATTTTTCAAAGATTGATGAAAACCAAGATGAATATATACTTAGTATATTGAAATTTCTGAATGATTGGTTAGTAGAGCATATACTTAAAAGTGACAAGCTTATAGGAAAATAATTTAAAAGGACCCATCAGTTTTGATGGATCCTTTTATTGTCATACAATTATATTTAAAAAAGTATATTGACAGTCATAGTACTTTGATGTATATTATAAGTGAGGATAAGAAACAAATAAAAATAAATGAGAAGCAATATAGAAGGAGGCAAGTTAAGTGAATGGAAAGATTTCGTCAGATCTGCTTAGAGGGCATACCGATACTATAGTTTTAGGAATATTGATGGAAGGCGATAGCTATGGTTATGAAATATATAAGAAAATAATTGAAAAAAGTGAAGGAGCTTATGAGCTAAAAGAAGCTACACTGTATTCTAGTTATAGAAGACTAGAACAAGATGGAAGCATAACATCTTATTGGGGAGATGAAACTCAGGGTGGAAGAAGAAAATACTATAAAATAACACCTCATGGTAAGGAAGTATATGCTCTTAATAAACAAGAATGGGAGTTTGCCAAAAAGATAATAGATAAATTATTCTGCAAAATAAGAACATGATGGCTACATTAGGGACACTAATGCCATTTACAATGGTATCAATATTATTATTTATGTATTTTGGATTAACTCAAGAAACAAAATACAGTTATGGAATGAGGCCAAGAAGAGCATTATTATATTGTTTAGCTACTGAATTACTTCTATTTGGAGCTTTTTCAACAGGATTTGTATATTTTTCAGGACAGGAACTATTTTCAGTTTTAGCTACTTCTATGCCTTTTCTTATAACTTCAGTAATACTTTTTATATATTTAGGTTTAACTGAGAAAAATAGAAGAAAAATGGATGAATCTTGGCAAAAACAATGGATACAATATTACAGTGACCCTAAATCAATGATGGTAAGAGGAAATATATCTGGTGCTATATGGATATTCGGCATTGCTGCGTTTTTTTTAATAGGCTTCACTATTGGATGGAAGTTTTCATGGATAGTATTCATAGTAGCTACTGGATGTGAGGTTTTAGTAGAAGGTTTTTTCATGACAAAGAGACACTAAAAGGCAGTGGAGAAGTTTAGGGAGTTTAGGTGTTGAACTTAGTTTATAAAAATCTAAACTCCCTAGACCAATTTAAATATTAACAGGAGCATGAGATTTGCATTATAGAAAGCGTTGAACAAGCATTAAAAATATTAGAGTTTCTTTTATTAGTGAGGTTTACCACTCTCTCCCAGGATCATCTGCCATAAGATTGACAGTTCCTCGTGGATAGAAAACAGAATAATGGTCTAATAAAGGGTCAGGATTTTCTTTTGTAGGTTTAGGGAATACGAGTAATATTTTAAAATCCTTGTTAGCTACATAACCAATTATTTCTTCATTATTTACGTTAACGTCGTAGTCAGGACTTCCAAATACTTCTTTTACTTTAGAAAGGGGTATTTTTTTTATTTTATTATCAAAGGATCTAACTTCGAATATCTGTGAGCCCTTATTAAACCCAAAAGCCATATTGTGCTTTGGATATGTGGCATAGACCCCTTTAGCAGCAGCAATCCAATTCATTTCATTAGGTTTTCCCCATGCTTTCTCAATATCTTCAATAGTAGTGGTTTTAGCAGGAAAATCACAGTTGATAACCTTACCTTTTTTAGCTAATTCCATAATATTTGATAAAAGTGTTTTTGTAGAGTTTTCCTTTGTAGAAGAAGAACCTTTAGAAACATTCTTAGAATCATTTTTAGAGGCATCAGGAGTATCTGAAGTGTCAGGAGGTAAGCTCTCAGCGTCAGAATCAGAGGTATTAGTATTAGAAGGATTATTAATACCGTCAACTGAATTGTTCGTACTGATATTAGAGTTATATTCATTAGATTTATCTGTTTGTTTAGCAGTGCTAGAACATCCTGTGATTAAAGTTATTAAAATAATAGGTACAATTGTTAATTTAATAGATAAACTTTTTTTCCATAGAGACATGATAATATTCCTCCTTAAATCTACATTCCTACTTAGTTAGACGAAAATATATGCACTTTTGTTCAAGGTTTGAGGAAAAAATTATAAATAAAAAATTAAAAAAACGTGAAACCTTTTTAACTTTATAGAGGTATATATTTATAGAAAAGTTTAAAAAGGAGGAATACAAATGAAGAAGAAAACTATATTTACAACTACTATATTGGCAGTATTAGCTATAGGTACAATTTCAGTAAGCCATGTATATGCTACAGGTAACAATTGGAGCGATGTTATTTATCCAAGAGTTTATATAGAAGACATAAATGTAGGGGGAAAACATTTTGATGAGGTAAAGGAATTAATAAGGAAAAATTATAGCGATCCAGTGCTTATGAAGAAAATTGAAGTTCAGGTAGATGATAAAATCTATACATTGGATTATAGCAAGATTGAAGCTAAGTATAATATTGATGAGGTTATAAAAGAGGCTTTTAATTATGGAAAAAAAGAAAATTTGCTTAATAAGTATAGGCTTATTAAAGGTAATGGAAGTAAAAAGTTTAAGCTCGAATTTGCGTATAATTCTAAGCCTATTGATGAATTTATTAATAAGATAGAAGAAGAGGTAAATAAGGATCCTAAAAACGCCAAGATATCCATAATAAATGGGAAAATAAAAATTACTCCTGAAGTTACCGGGATGAAAATTCAAAAGGATAAATTGAGACAAGCTATTATATCACAGATTAATGGAGATATTTCACAAAAAAATATTAAAATTGAAGCACAAGTAGAAACTATTAAACCGGAGATTACAAAGGAAAAGTTATCATCTATTAATACTCCTATTGCTTCTTTTAGTACAAGCTTTGCTTCATCTACAGAGGGTAGAATTAATAATATTGAACTTGCTACTAAGGCTATCAATGGAACACTTCTTATGCCAGGAGAAACTTTTAGTTTTAATGAGGTAGTAGGTGAACGTACAAGAGCAAGGGGGTACAAGGAAGCAGGAGTTATTGTAAATGGAGAGATAGAGGCTGGCCTTGGAGGAGGAATATGTCAGGTGTCTAGTACTTTATATAATGCTATACTACATTCTGGCATTAAGCCTTACGAGAGAAGAAATCATTCATTACCTTCATCCTATGTTGCTAAGGGACTAGATGCAACTGTTGACTGGGGAAATATAGATTTGAAATTTAAAAATACTCTAGATACACCTATTTATATAGAAGGATATACATTAAATAAAAGAGTTTATTTTAAGGTGTATTCTGATAAATCATTAACAAAAAGATCTTATGAAATGGCTACTGAGGTTTCTGTAATACATCCAACTACTAAATATATTAATGATCCTAATAGGCTAGAAGGAGAAACAGTAGTAGTTAAAAGCCCTTCCAATGGATATAGGGTAAAAGTATATAGAAAAACTATAGAGAATGGAAAAGTAATCCATACTGAGTTTATTTCAAATGATTACTATGCACCTAAGAATGGGGAAATAATAAGAGGAACAAAGAAACAATAGAAATAAATTGTGACAATTCTTAACATTTAACCTTCCGTATGAGATTTGTATTTAGGAAAGCTTGGCTATTATTATCAAAAACATCTATTTCACTTAAAATAGATGTTTTTTTATTTAGATAAAGCATAAAAATATGCAAGTATATTGATAATAACAATGTACTAATAGTATACGTATATATAAGTGATATAGGTTGAGAAATTTGCATAAAATCTGGAGGATTTGATTATGGTAAAGAAGATAATATTATTAATAAGCATTTTTTTGCTATTCAGCATAACAGGCTGTAGTAAGGAGAATGTGGAAGAAAAGATAGGGATAAGAGGAGAAATAAAAAAAATATCTTTAGATGATAGTGGTAGAATATCAAGAATATTGGTAGAAGGAAAAGTTGAGCAGGACACTCAGTATGATAAGGCAAGTATTAGAATCAAAGATAATACTAAAATTTATGAAAAGGATGCTAAAAAGGAATTAGAAGTAAACAGCTTGAAAGAAGGAGCAAAAGTGGAGGTTATTTTTGAAGGACCTGTTGCAGAATCTTATCCTGTTCAAGCTGATGCTAAAACAATTATAATTACTGAGCAAGTTGATCCAATAAAGGAAAAAATAAATGCAATGACTTTAGATGAAAAAATTGGGCAAATGTTCATAGTAGGAATTGATGGATATGATTTAAATGACAATTCCAAAAGTCTTATAGAAAAATATAAGGTGGGAGGGTTTATATTATTTAAAGACAATATTAAAAATGTCAATCAGTTGCTTAGTTTAATTAATTCATTAAAAGTGGAAAACTCTAGCAACAAAATTCCTCTTTTTTTATCTGTAGATGAGGAAGGTGGGAAAGTAACAAGGATGCCTGATGAATTAAAAAGCCTTCCTACTAATAAAGTAATTGGAAAAATAAATGATGTAGATTTTTCAAACAAAATAGGGAAAACTATTGCTGGTGAGATAAAAGCTTTTGGGTTTAATATGAACTTTGCTCCAGTACTAGACATTAACAATAATCCAAAGAACCCAGTTATAGGGAGCAGATCCTTTGGTTCCAATCCTGATATAGTAACCAAACTAGGCATTGAAACTATGAAAGGAATTCAGTCAGAAAATGTTATTCCTGTAGTAAAACATTTCCCAGGACATGGTGATACATCAGTAGATTCCCATATAGGATTGCCAATTGTAAATAATGATTTAAAAAGGCTGGAGGAATTTGAGCTAATACCTTTTGCAAAGGCTATAGAAAATGAAGCAGATGCAGTAATGATTGCACATATCCTTCTTCCTAAAGTTGATGAAAAAAATCCTTCTTCTATGTCAAAGATAATTATTACGGATATATTGAGAAATAGTCTTAAATTTAATGGAGTTGTGATTACTGATGATATGACTATGGGAGCAATAACTAAAAATTATAATATTAATGATGCAACCATAAAATCAATAAAAGCTGGAAGCGATATTGTGCTCATATGTCACGGTTATGATAATGAAATAGGGGTTATTAATTATGTTAAAAATGCTGTATTAAAAGGTGAGATAACAGAGGAAAGAATAGATGAAAGTGTTTATAGAATATTAAAACTAAAGGAAAAGTATGACTTAAAAGATGAGATAATAAAATCTGTAGATGTTGAGAAAATAAATAATGATATAAAATCACTTTTATATAAATATAAGGTATCCTGAAAGCTTATAACTTTTGGGATACATTTTTTATATAAAGTTTTTGTTCCTTTTGTAACATTTACTTTAGCTTTGGCGTCATTATTATTGTAAAATACCTAGCTAGGAAAAAAGGAGTTAGCTTATGAATGAATTTGAGAAAGATATCATAGTAAAAGCAGGTGATAAAAAATCTATAGAAGAATTTTGTAATGCCACTTGGCAGCCCTTATACAGATATATATATTATAAAGTTCAAAATAAGGAGGAAGCAGAAGATATAATACAAGAGACTTATATTAAAGCCATTTCCTATATGCAGAAAAATCACATTAACATGAATAAATGCATGGCTTTCTTAAAAACTGTGGCTCTGAATGTGCTTAGAGATAGGTGGCGTAAAAATAAGCGCAAAGGTAAGGTTATTAATTTAGATGAAGTAACCTTAAAAGAAGACAGAATAGAAGATTCTACTGAAAATATGATTCAGCGTGAGATTATAGAAAATGCATTAGGTCTTCTAAATGATGAACAGCGTACTGTTATTGAATTAAGGATATTAAAAGGATATTCAGTAGCTGATACTGCTAAGGCAATGAATAAAAAGGAAGGTACTGTTCGGGTTTTACAGTATAGAGCTTTACAAAATCTTAGAAAGGTGTTAAAAAAGGATTATTAAAGTATGGAGGTATCATCAATGAGTGATAAGGAGCAGAAATTATCAAATTATATTGATTGCTTAAATGAAGAAAGAAAGCCAGCGGAACATGATGGTGAAATAGAAACATCTGAAATGAAGGAGCTTTTTGATACTGTAAGAATGGTTCGCAGTTTAAAAGAGCCTGTTTTTCCAGAAGAGGGATTTGCTAAAAGACTGGCTGAAAACGTTAATGAAGAATTACTAAAAGAAAAGCATTTAAAAAAGCCAAAAAAGAGATGGTTCTATGGAATGGCTTCTGCTGCAGCGGCTGTTGCATTAATCATAGGATTAAATACAGTAATGCCTGTTAACAAGAATAACATGGTGTATGCTGTAGAAAAAGCATTTAAAAATGTAAAAGCTTATCATGGAGTTCTTGAGGTTTTAGAGACAAATGCACTAGGAGAATCTACTACTCAGTCAAAGATAGAAGTGTGGGCAGATAAGGAAGGACGTTATTATGTTAAAGGCCTTGAGGGTTCACAAAAGAATTTGATTACAGTAAATGATGGAAAAAGAAAATGGCAGGTTCAGCCAAAAGAAAAAGAAGTAGAAGTATTTACAGCTTTTCCAGATCCATATAGCTTTACTTTTGAAATTGGGAAAGAAATAGAAGATATGAAGAATTCTATTAAGACTCAGGTTATTGGTGATGATACAGTTGCAGGGAGAGATACTACTATAATAGAAGTAACTCCTCAAGGTGGAAAGCCATATAGGGTATGGATAGATAAGGAGACTAAAATGCCATTACAAAAGCAGTCTGCTATGGAGTATTCACTTCAGTACACTGTACGTTATATAGACATTGATTTTGAAGAAGCTGTTCCTAAGGAACTTTTATCATACAGTGTACCTAAAGGATTTAAAGAAATTAATACAAATCCTGAGCAGGTGGTAAATAGTTTAGAGGAAGCTAAAGAGATTGCAGGCTTTACTCCTAAGATAGTTGAAAATTTATCAGAATCATTTACTCAAAATAATATATCAGTAATAAATGACAAAAAAATTATTAAGATAAATTATGTTTCTAAAGACAATAAAAAAAATATTGTAGTTTTAGAGAAAAAGTCTACTGAGAAATTTAAACCAGCTTCTATGGCAGTGCTAGGAAAGATAAATAATAATGTAGCTGAAATTCAATCTCCAATAGAGTCTCAAGAAGGAGTTCTTCAAGGTGGAGGAGCTTATTCTGGGGTAACAGATATAACTTCAGTTAGATGGCAGGAAGATGGTTTTGAATATGCTGTAATTGGAAATACTTCTCTAGAGGAATTAACATTGTTTATAAAAGGCTTAACTAATGGCGCAGTAGAGTTATCATTAAAAGAAGAGGCTGGAGATAAACCTAAAGTTAAAGTTCCGGTGGATTTAGAAATAGAAAAAGCAGAACAAAAAAGTGTTGATGCAGGACATTCACCATGGAAGCTAGATCCAGCATTTGTATCTCAAGTCTTTGTAAGCCTAAAAATTTCTCCAGAAGGCATTGTTGGTGATTATCCTATAGAATATGAAGAGTTTAAGGTGATTAAAAATACTGGAAAAGAAGCAATTGTAGAAGTTGGTGGAGATAAAACTCCTATTAGAAGGGTATATCTAGAAAGACTCATAAGACAAGACAGCACTGGAATATGGACTGTAGTAGGATATGATCCAAAGTAAGCTTTTCTAAGTACTTCTTAAATTATATTTATTTATCTCATCTAAAAATTTCAATACATTGGTGAGATATTCAACATCACATATGGGATTTGTATTGTAGAAAGCATTGAACAAGCATTAGAAGCTTTCCTAAATGCAAATCCTATATGCGATGTTACATATAATTGCTTAAATTTCTTCCTCTGCGCCGCTAAAGAAGTTAATATTAGAATGAGTGTCATACTCATCTTCTAAAGTTTCTAGTATGGTTTCATGGACAAGACCCATAAGCACTGCTTTTTCCTTTTCGGTAATGTCTACAGTAGTAATTATGGTAGTATTAATAGTTTTTCCAAGATGAACATGAACTTCTCCTGCATTTTCATCATTTAAGTACAAAGCATAAACTTCACTATAAGGAGTTCTCATTATTCTTGTATAAGTCCAATCTAAATTTCCATCTTCCGAGGAATCACTATTTTCATTATAATAATCATATTTAATATCTAATCTGCCAGCATCTTGAAGATCAGATATGATATCTTCAATGTTGCTGCGGTCCAAATCTAAATCTTCACGAATCATCAAAAATAAACCATCTAATTGATTTTGAAGCTCTGGTATGCTGTGAATAAATTTAGAATAGTAACCTCCATAGGTATTAAGATCTATATGCTCTTCATCTACTCCTAAGTATATAGTAAAGAGTGGAACTTCATCCTGATGATGATGCAATAATAATGTAGGTGTAAAGTATTTTATAAGTGAGTCAGCAAAATCTAAAGCCTTTCCGGTTGTTTCTGGAAGAATTTTTGAATATGCAGATACAGAAAGAGACGTGTCTGCAGTAACATCTTGTTTTCCATAAAGCTGTTCTTTTGACAATGGATAAACCTCATCTATAAATACAGAAAGTATTGGATAATTTGCTTTTTCTGCCACAAATATTCCTCCCTTTATTTTAATAATAATAGCATTTGCAAAAAAGAAAAAACTAATACCATAAGAAAGATTGCAACGAATTTCTTTCATAAAATCCCATCCATGCTTTTATGTAATAATAAATGACTAAATTTCAACAATATGGTAAAATGTTCTAAAAATAAAGAATATTCACATTGATTTAGAGTGCTAGATGATAAAGTTAAGGATGGTGGTAAGAGTATGGAAATAAGTGGAGTGAGGGGAAAACTTCCAGATGAATTTATAGAAATTTTATATACCTTATATTCTCCAATAACTGTAGATGGCATCTTAAGGAGTTATAAAAATGGAAGAAAAACTACATTTAGAGTTAATACATTAAAGGCATCTGTTAAAGAGGTTTTAGAGGATATGAGGAAAGGTGGTATAAAGTTTTCCAATAGCAGCTTAATGAGGGAAGCGTTTATAGTATCTAAAGGCGGGGAGAGAAAGATTTCAAAACTATCTAGTTATAAGGAAGGAAAGATTTATATGCAAAATTTATCAAGTATGCTTCCTCCGCTTTTCCTAGATTTAGAGAAAGATATAAATATACTAGATATGTGCGCAGCTCCAGGAAGCAAGACAACAGAGATGGCGGCTATGCTTAATAATAGATGCAAAATAATAGCTAATGAAATAGATGATATAAGGAGAGAAAGATTAAAATATAATGTAAAAAAGTTAGGAGCTAGTTGTATAGAGGTTATAGGGGGAGATGGAAGAAGGCTGGGAGCATTATTTCCAGAGGCCTTTGATAGAGTACTTTTAGATGCACCTTGCTCTGGAGAAGGTACTATAACTATGAAGGAACCAAGAACATATAAAGGATGGAATAAAACCATTGTTAGAAGGCATTCGAAACTGCAAAAAGAGCTTTTGGAAAGTGGAATTAATGCTTTAAAACCAGGAGGAATACTTGTATATTCGACCTGCACCATTTCTCCGGAGGAAAATGAAGAAGTTATTGATGAAATAATAAATAAATATAAAAATCTTAGAATTTTAGAGTTAAATTTCACAGTGAAAAACTCTATAAATGGAATTACTAAATATAAAGGAAGTACATATAATCGAAATTTAAGTAAAGCCTTAAGAGTAATACCAGATGAATATATGGAAGGATTTTTTCTATGTAAGATAAGAAAAAAATGATATATGCAATTAGGGCAATTAACTTGAAGCCTTATGTAGTATGTTCAGAGTTATACTAGTTATAACTCTGATTTTTTATGACTGCTAAATTTTAGTATAAACAATCTTAGACCAATTTGATTATTGATTGAATATGAATTTATTTAAATGATTTTAAAATAAAATGATTGAAAATGATTGAAGTTTAAAATATTTTAAATTATAATATAGACATACAGTAAACGAGGGGTGATGGACATTTTAACTGAAGAAAGATATGAAATCATACTACGAGAAGTTAAAAAGAGAGGAATTGTAAAACTTAACGAACTAGTGGAAATGACAAATACTTCAGAATCTACAATAAGACGTGATCTTACTTATCTTGAAAGTAAAAATGCTCTAAAAAGAGTCCATGGAGGAGCGGCGGCTATAAAAAGAAGATTTGTAGAGCCTAGCTATAATGAAAAATTAGTTCAAAATATAAAAGAAAAGGACATTATAGCAAAATATGCTGCTTCCTTAATTGAAGAAGGGGATTCTATTTATTTAGATGCAGGAACTACCACTTTTGAAATGATTAAGTATATAGACAAAAGAGATATTCTTGTTGTTACAAATGGACTTAATCATATAGATGCTCTTATTGAAAAAGAAATTAATGCATATATCCTTGGTGGAAAGGTAAAAGCCAAGACTAAAGCTATAATAGGATCAGATGCCTTAATTAATATGCAAAGGTTCAGATTTGATAAAACTTTTTTAGGAATAAACGGAATACATGCGGAATATGGACTTACTACTCCAGACTCAGAAGAAGCTATATTAAAAGAAAAAGCTATAAATCTTTCAAAAGATGCTTTTGTATTAGCAGATGACAGCAAGTTTGGAGAGGTAAGTTTTGTAAAGGTTCATGATTTAGATAAGGTTACTATCATTACCAATAATAAAGTACAAGATTATGAAATTTATGCAGAAAAAACTAAGATAAAGGTTGTGACAGAATAATGATATATACGGTTACTTTTAATCCTTCGGTGGATTACATTGTAGAGGTAGAAAATTTTGTATCAGGAACGGTAAACAGAGTGAAGGAAGATCACAAATACCCAGGCGGTAAAGGTATAAATGTATCAAGGGTTTTAAACAATTTAGGTGTAAAAAGCAAAGCCTTAGGCTTTATAGGCGGTTTTACAGGAGAGTACATTAAAAGTACATTGGAAAGCCAGGGAATAGATACAGATTTTATAACCGTAAATGAGGACACTAGAATAAATATAAAGTTAAAGTCTAATGAAGAAACAGAAATAAATGGTGTAGGACCTAAAATAGAAAATGAAAAATTAAATGAGCTGTTTAATAAGCTTGGAAATTTAAATTCAGAAGATTTCCTAGTATTAGCAGGAAACGTACAAAAAACTCTGCCTAGGGACATATATGCTCAAATCCAAAAAAAATGTTTAGATACCAATGTAAACGTAATAGTTGATACAACAGGAGAAGCTTTATTAAATTCATTAAAATATAAACCTTTTTTGATAAAGCCAAATAACCATGAATTAGCTGAAATTTTTGAAACGGAGATAAACACGAGAGATGAAATTATATACTACGGGAAAAAACTAATGGATATGGGAGCTCAAAATGTAATAATATCTATGGCAGGAGAGGGAGCTCTTCTTATATGCAGAGAAGGAGTTTACCATGCATCTGCTCCAAAGGGTGAGGTTAAAAACTCTGTAGGAGCAGGAGATTCTATGATAGGTGGATTTCTTGCAAAATATTCAAAAGATACAAGTATTGTTGAAGCTTTTAGATGGGGAGCAGCCTCAGGAAGTGCAACTGCTTTTTCATTAGATTTATGTAAAAAAGACCATGTTGAAAGGTTGTTAAATGAGATTAAAGTAATTAAACTGGGTTAGAAAGGAGAATGTATATAGATGAAGATAACAGAGCTTTTAAGCAAGGATACTATAATCCTTAATTTGAAATCAAAAACTAAGCTTGAAGTAATAGATGAATTAATAGACAAATTAGATACAGCTGGAAAATTAAATGATAGAGAAGAATATAAAAAAGCTATTCTAAAAAGAGAAGAAGAGTTCTCAACAGGAGTTGGTGATGGAGTTGCTATTCCCCATGCTAAAACTTCTGCTGTCAAACTTCCATCCCTTGCCTTTGGATATTCTAAAGAAGGTATAGATTATGACTCACTAGACGGACAGCCAGCTCATATATTCTTTATGATAGCAGGTCAAGATAATGCAGATAATGAGCATTTAGAAACACTGTCAAGACTATCTGTAATGCTTATGAATGAAGATTTTAAAAGGAAAATACCTACTATAAAAACTGAAGAGGATTTACTAAGAATTATAGATGAACAAGAAAGCAAGGATTCAAAGGAAGAAGAAATAATCAGCAAGGCAAAGAAAGAAGTAGAGGAAGGAAAAACAAGAAGCTTTATATTAGCAGTAACGGCTTGTCCAACTGGAATAGCTCATACTTATATGGCTGCTGATGCCTTGAAGAAAAAAGCTGCAGAAATGGGAGTAGATATAAAGGTTGAAACAAACGGTTCTACTGGAGTAAAAAATGCTTTAACGCCTGAAGAAATAGATAGAGCAGAAGCCATTATAGTTGCAGCAGACAAGCAAGTTGAAATGGCAAGATTTGAAGGAAAGAAAGTAATTCAAGTTCCAGTAGCACACGGAATCAAAAAAGCTGAAGAACTTATAACTAAAGCAGTTAAAGGTGATGCACCAATATATCATCATAAAGGAAGTACAGGTGAAGATGCGTTAAAAGGTAAAAAACAAAAAACCGGATTTTATAAGCACCTTATGAGTGGTGTTTCTAATATGCTTCCTTTTGTAGTTGGAGGAGGTATACTAATTGCTATATCCTTTATGTTTGGAATTAAATCATATGATCCTAATGATCCATCATACAATGCTTTTGCAAAGTTAATAAATGATATAGGTGGGCAAAATGCTTTTAAACTTATGGTTCCTGTACTTGCAGGATTTATAGGTATGAGCATTGCAGATAGACCTGGTTTTGCACCAGCTATGGTAGGTGGACTTATAGCTGCTAATAATGATGCAGGATTTTTAGGCGGATTAATAGCAGGCTTCTTAGGAGGATATTCTGTAGTATTACTAAAAAAAGCGTTTACATGGATGCCGCAGTCTTTGGAAGGTATAAAGCCAGTCCTTTTATATCCATTATTCGGAATATTCATAACAGGAGCGTTGATGTATTTAGTTATAATAAATCCTGTTAAGGTAATAAATTTAGCTGTAACAAACTTCTTAGGATCAATGGGGACAGGCAATAGATTAATAATGGGATTAATTCTAGGTGGAATGATGGCTATAGATATGGGAGGTCCAATAAATAAGGCAGCTTATGCTTTTGGTATAGCTATGATTGAGGCTGGAAATTACGGACCACATGCTGCAATTATGGCAGGAGGTATGGTTCCACCACTTGGAATTGCTATTGCTACAACATTATTTAAAAATAGATTTACTAAAGACGAAAGAGAGGCGGGAAAGACTTGCTATATAATGGGGGCATCCTTTATTACAGAAGGTGCTATACCTTTTGCAGCAGCGGACCCTGGAAGAGTTATACCTTCAACAGTTATTGGTGCAGCAGTAGCAGGAGCTTTAACTATGATGTTCAATATAGGGCTTCCAGCACCACATGGTGGAATATTTGTAATACCAATAGTTAGCGGAAGCAAGCTTATGTATATACTATCTATATTAGCAGGTTCTTTTGTAACAGCATTCTTGTTAGGATTACTTAAAAAACCTATAACAGATTAATACTTTTTATATAAAAAGCAAGGAAGAATTGAATCCTTGCTTTTTTATTGTTAAAATAAATTGATATTAAATAAATTTAGGGTGATGATGATGGGAAAGACAATTGCGGATATAGCAGAATTAGCAGGTGTAGCTAAAAGCACAGTTTCAAGATATTTAAATGGTGGATATGTAAGCGATAAAACTAAAGAAAAAATAGAGAGAATTATTAGAGAAACAGGATTTGAACCTAATACTTTTGCACAAAGTTTAAAAGCAAAAAAGACAAATTTAATAGGTGTGATTATACCAAGGCTAGATTCATATGCTACATCAAAGTCTCTTATAGGAATTGATGAAACCTTAAAAAAGTTTGGATATCAAATGTTAATATCTAATACCAGTCAGAATATTGAAAGGGAAATCGAAAGCATTTATAGTTTTGCAAAACAAAAGGTATCAGGCATTATACTAATAGCCACAGAGATTACACAGGAGCATCTAGAGGCTATGAAAAAAGTAAAAACACCTATAATAATTTTAGGACAAGAAACTCCTGAACATCATTGCATAATCCATGATGATTTTAATGCAGCTTATGATCTGGGAAAATTTGTGGTGTCAATGGGATATAAGGATATAGCTTTTTTAGGGGTCAGCGAGAGAGATATAGCAGTAGGTGTAAAAAGAAGAAATGGATTTAAGAAGGCATTAGAAGAAAATGAGATAGAGCAAGTAAAATATTATGTTGTAGGATTTGATAAACAAAGTTCTGTAAAAAAAGCCGAAGAAATTCTAAAGGAGCATGTTCCATCTATAATGGTTTGTGCTACAGATAATATAGCCTTAGGAGCTATGAAAGCTATATTTGAGAAGAAATTGAATATACCTAAAGATGTTTCAGTTACTGGTTTTGGAGGATATGATATATGTGATATAGTTCATCCAAGTCTTACTACTGTAAAGTTCGACTATTTAGGTGCTGGAGTTAAGGCAGCAAATAATATAATTAAACTTATAAATGGAGAAGAAGTTAGTAAACTTACAGTATCAGGATATGAAATAATAAAAAATGAAAGTATTTTTTAATAAAAATATTTTAAATAAAAGTATTGACAGCGTGAAAACCTTTATATATAATAGGTATGTATCATATGGAACCAGTTCCATATGGCGCTAAGCTATGGTATAATCATGGCTTATTTTTAAAACATATATAGAACCGGTTCCGTACAAAAGCGTAAAAATTTGATATTATAAATAATAAATTCTATAAATATGGTTTTATAAAGATGGGGGGAAAACTATGGATTATAGTAAAAGTGCTGAAAAAGTGCTAGAACATATAGGCGGAAAGGATAATGTGGAAGGAGCAGCTCACTGCGCTACACGTCTTAGAATTGTTGTAAAGGATAACAGCAAAGTAGATATAAAAGCTATTGAAAATGTTGAAGGGGTAAAAGGAGCCTTTGTTAACGGTGGTCAAATTCAAGTGATTTTTGGAGTTGGTGCTGTAAACGAAGCATATAAATTCTTTATAAAGGAAGCAGGAATCCAAGATATGTCCTTGTCGGATGTTAAAAATGAAACTGAAAAAAAGATGAATCCTTTTCAAAAGTTCATTAAGATGATTTCGGATATATTTGTGCCTATAATACCAGCACTTTTATCAACAGCATTACTTATGGGGATAAATAATATACTAACTCAGAAAGGTATGTTTATTCAAGGTAAAAGCTTACTTGAAGCTTATCCTGGTATAGCAGGTTTTGCAGGAATGATAAACTTAATGTCAACGGCAGCTTTTACTTTCTTACCAATACTTATATCTTATAGCGCAACTAAGCGTTTTGGAGGAACTCCAATTTTAGGACTAGTACTAGGATGTATAATGGTTCACCCAGACCTTGCAAATGCTTATTCAGTAGGTTCTGGAAGCCTTACTCCAAAGACTTGGAGTTTATTTGGATTAACTGTATCTCAAGTAGGATATCAAGGAGCAGTTATACCATCAATATTAGGTGCTTGGGTACTTGCTAATATTGAAAAGAGGGCTAACAAAATCATACCAGAATCATTACGTTTATTCTTTGTGCCATTGATTACAATAATGTTATCAGGATTTGCTATGTTTTTAGTATTAGGACCAATAGGCCGTGAAATGGGTAATGGAATAACCTGGGCTGTTACCACAATGTATGAAACTTTTGGAGCACTAGGAGCAGCTGTTTTTTCAGCATTACATCAAGCAATAGTTGTTACAGGAATACATCATACTTTCCAAGCAGTAGAAATGCAGTTACTTTCTGAAAGAGGATTTGATCCGCTTCAGCCATTTTTCTCAGTGGCAGCAGCAGCTCAAGGGGGAGCAGTTTTAGGAGTATTAATAGCTAGAAAGAATGATACTAAATTCAAGCAATTGGGCTCAACAGCTTTTGTTTCAGCATTGCTTGGTATAACAGAACCAGCAATATTTGGTGTAACATTGAGATATAGATGGCCATTTATATGTGGAGCTATTGCAGCAGGAGTTGGAGGAGCATATATGTATATAGCGGGTGTAAAAGCAATAGGCATGGGAGCTACAGTAATTCCAGGATTGGCATTAATAGATGTAGGAGGGCATCTTCAATATATAATCGGTAATGTACTTGCAGTAGTTTTAGGAGCAGTATTAGTATTGGCATATTATAAAACTAAGAAACCATCTTGGGAATAATAAAAATTATAAGCTCATACTTGAATTAAAAATAGTTACAAGTATGAGCTTCACTATTAATTGAGGTGATAATAAATGAAGAAGATGACACATCCTAAATATAGAACTATATTAGAAGCAAAAAAGGGAGAAATAGAAAAATTAATTGAATTATCTAAGAATGATTCATGGAAACCTTCATATCATATACATCATTTTTATGGACTTGTAAACGACCCAAATGGACTGTGTCAATTAAATGGAGAATATCATGTTTTCTATCAATGGTATCCTTTTGGCATAATTCATGGGATGAAACATTGGGCTCATGTAAAGTCTAAGGATTTAGTAAATTGGAAGAGAATGCCCGTAGCTCTTATTCCAACAGAGGACTATGAGTCTCATGGAGCATATTCAGGAGGAGCTTTAATAAAAGATAATAAAGCTTATTTATATTACACAGGAAACATAATGTTTGAAGATGGCAATAGGAATGCTAATCAATGTTTAGCTATAATGGACTCTTACGGAAATATAGAAAAGTTTAAAAATAATCCTTTAATTAAAGGAGTTCCTAAAGGGTATACTGGTCATGTTAGAGATCCTAAGGTTTGGGAACAAGATGGTAAATATTATATGATTCTTGGAGCTCAAAGAAAGGATATAAAGGGTGTTCTAATTATATATGAATCAAAGGATGCTGTAGAATGGAAATTTAAAGGAGAACTTAAGACAGAACTTACGAATTACGGTTATATGTGGGAATGTCCAGATTACTTTAGGTTAAATGGAAAAGATATTTTGGTATTCTCACCTCAAGGTCTTGAAAGAGATGGACATAATTATCAAAATATATACAATGTAGTTTATGTTGTAGGGAAATTAGATATTGATAACTTAACCTTCCAACTAGAATATTTAGCAGAAATAGATAAAGGGTTTGATTTTTATGCACCTCAAAGCTTTAAAGATGAAATAGGAAGAAGGATATTGTTTGCCTGGGCAGGTATGGGAGAAATGGAGTATCCAACAGATAAAAATGGATGGGCTCACTGCTTAACTATACCAAGAGAACTAAAGCTTGAAGGCAATACTCTTAAGCAAATTCCTGTAAAAGAATTAGAAAGGTTAAGAATAAACAAAAAAGTGATGAAAAGCAAGATAAATTCTAGTATAGATAATTATGAATTAGATTCAAAAGCCTATGAATTAGATATAAGTTTATCTGATATAAATAGCAACTTTAAAATAGAATTATTTAAATCGGAAAAAGAAAGCTTTAAAATTTTATTTAATAAGGATAAAAATGAAGTTGTTATAGATAGGAGCAATTTTGAAAATAGCTTTGGAGAAAGGTTTGGGGAAACTAGATCTGCTGAGGTAAATATACAAGATTCTATGAATTTGAAAATATATACAGATAATAGTATAGTAGAATTGTTTATAAACGATGGAGAAATAGTATTTACTTCAAGAGTTTTTCCTCTAGAAGAATCTAACAATCTTGAGATAAGCTCTAAGGGAAGCCTTACTTATAAAATAATAAAATATGATTTAAAAAGAGGGATATTATAGTGAAAAGGATATTTTGTATAGGAGAACTTCTTATAGACTTTGTATGTAAAGATGTAGGAGTAAGTCTTGCCAGTGGAAATAATTTTGAAAAAAAGGCAGGAGGAGCTCCAGCAAATGTGGCTGCAGCTATTGCAAAGCTTGATGGACAGGCTTATTTTTTAGGTAAAGTAGGAGATGACCCATTTGGAATCTTCTTAGAAGATACTCTTAATAAAGTAGGGGTAGATACATCTATGCTTATAAAAGGTGGAAATACCACATTAGCTTTTGTATCTATAGATTCTAATGGTGAAAGGGATTTTAAATTCTTTAGGGGAGCAGATGGAGAATACTCTTTTAATGACATAGATTTATCTAAAATGAATAAGGGAGATATTATACATTTTGGCTCTGCTACAGGATTTTTACCAGGAGAGTTAAAGAAAACTTACTTTGAGCTTTTAAACTATGCTGTAGAAAATGAAATGATAGTATCATTTGATCCTAATTATAGGGATGCATTGATAAAGGATATAAATGCTTTCAAAAAGTATTCGATTAAGTTTATAGAAAAATCTGATTTTGTGAAATTAAGCGATGAGGAAGCAATGCTCATAACAGGAAGAAAGAATTTAGATGAGGCTGCTGAAGAAGTTTTAAGATTAGGCGCAAGGGTTCTTGCTATAACTTTAGGTTCAAAAGGGACACTTATTGCTACTAAAAATGAAAAGGATATAATTCCTTCTATTAAAATAAATCAAGTAGATTCAACAGGGGCAGGTGATGCCTTTGTAGGAGCTATACTTTATCAAATGGCTAAAGATGAGATTTCAAAGAATGATGAATGGAACTTTAACAGTATTTCACAATATGTGGCTATTGCAAATAGAGTTGGAGCATTTACCTGCACAAGTTATGGGGCTATAGCTTCAATGCCAACAAAATATGATATAAGAAGAATAGATGATATACCTGAAATTAGTACTATACTTTAGGCTATGTTTTTTAGGAATGTACATTATTATATAGTACTTCCTAAAAACATAGCCTTATTTTAAAGTTCATCTAAGGTTTTTAACTCATAGCCTTGTTTTTTCCATTCAGTTATGACACTGTCTAGTATTTCAGCATTGGTTTTAGAAACCGCGTGAAGAAGAATTATAGCACCATTGTGGGTTCTATCTAGAATACGCTTTTTAGCAAACTCTAAAGAAGGCTGATTTTTGGTATCCCAGTCAGCATAGGCAAAGCTCCAGAATATAGTTTTATAGCCATAAGCTTGAGTATATTGTAGTGAGCGTTCACTGTATTTACCCATAGGAGGTCTAAAATATTTAGGCATCTTTTTATTGGTTAAAGCTTCAAAAGCTTCTTCTACATCAGACAATTCTTTATTAAATTTATCTTGATCTGCTATGGATGCCATAGAAGGATGATGATTACTGTGATTGCAGACTAAATGCCCTTCAGCTACCATTCTTTTAACAAGGTCTGGATTAGAATCGATATAAGGTTTTACAACAAAAAATGCTGCTTTTACATTGTGTTTTTTTAGAACATCTAAAATAGGAGCAGTATAACCATTTTCATAACCTTCATCAAAGGTCAGATACAATTCTTTCTTTGAGGTATCACCTAAATAATAAGTATCATATTTGGAAATAAAGTGTGCAGTTTCTGGTGGAGCCTGAGGGGGTTCACCATTTTTAACGTGTTTAAAATACCAGTTGTATTCTTTAGTACTTAATTCAGAGACTGAGGCAGGTGTAGTATTATTTGAATCATAAGGTCTACTGCTGCCTATAACAGTAGTCCATACATTGCTTATGATAAGCAAACAAACTAGGGTATTCCTTAAAGTTTTCATCATAACTTAGAGTCACCTCTTTTTTGTACAATTTTAAAATATTAAGAAATAATCATAATTATTATGTGCAAGCTAGATAAATAAATAAGCTAAAAATAAGATTTATGATTATATTTTTTGCACCAATTAAAATACTAATAAAAATCCAAAGATTACATTGGACATACGCAAAAAAATGTATTATATTATTTTATAGTTAATTAGAAAAATAAAAAATATATTGGAAAAGGGGAGTAAAGTTGGCAGAAGTTGGTGGAAAGAAAATGAAATTATATGGTTTTAATAATCTTACAAAATCCTTGAGTTTTAATATTTATGACATCTGTTATACTAAAACGGAAGAAGATAGGAAAAAATATATAGAATATATAGATGAGCAATATAATTCCGAAAGACTTACAAAAATTTTAACAGATGTTACCAATATAATAGGGGCTAATGTGCTGAATATAGCTAAGCAAGATTACGATCCCCAAGGTGCTAGCGTAACTTTATTGATTTCTGAAGAAGAAGTTCCTTTATATGTTCTTGATCCATCTTGCAATAGAGGAATTTTAACTCCAACTCGTGAAAATATAGTGGGGCATCTGGATAAAAGTCATGTTACGGTCCATACTTACCCAGAAAGTCATCCGCAAAATAATATAGCTACTTTTAGAGTAGATATAGATGTTGCAACCTGTGGAGAGATTTCTCCTATAAAGGCTTTAAATTATTTAATTGGAAGTTTTGACTCCGATATAATAACTATAGATTATAGAGTTAGAGGCTTTACAAGGGATATAGATGGATACAAACATTTTATAGATCATAAAATTAGTTCTATACAAGACTTCATAGATAGTGAAACTTTAAAAAAATATAATTTAATAGACATGAACATTATACAGAGCAATTTATTTCACACTAAGATGAAAGTAAAGGATTTGGATTTAAATAACTATTTATTTGAAATTGATGAAGAGAATTTAACTAAAGAAGAAAGAGAAGATATCATTAAACAATTAGAAAAAGAAATGACCGAGATATTTTATGGAATTAATATATAAGTGGAAAGCAAATTGAAGCCTGTAAGAACAAAATGTAGTTTTTGCAGGCTTTAATATATTTTGGAGCAATATGAAAATAAGGTATAATATTAATTTTTTATAATGATTTATATAATAGCCCATGTTAAGTAATTAGTGTAGCATATTTATTTGACGCATTTTAACAAAAAGTATATAATATTTAACAGAGATAGATATAATTAGTTTAACAAATATTATAAGGAGGAGAATTATATGGGTAAATATAAAGTAGGGGACGAATTAATTGTAATAGAAAATGAAGATGATGATATAAGAAAACTTAAAGAAATGACAGAATTAAAGTTGAATAAGGATAATTATTCAAAATTAAGCTTAGGAGTAAAAGTGCTTGGAGTAGAGTACGACAAACCTAATGTAACATTAACTTATAGAAACATAAAAGGAGATACAAAGAAAGTTTTTGCGGTTTGTAGAGATATACAAAATTTTGACGAAGAAAAGGTTTTAGAAAAAGCTTTATTAAAGGCTTTCCAAGAAGAAATAATAAATTTGAATGTTACTAAAAATCAAGGTATAGAATTAAAATATTAATGTAATTTTTAAATGGCTATTAGCAAAATGCTGATAGCCATTTAAATCGGAAGGTAATAATATGCTAAATTTTTAAGAGCTATGGCATATAAGGATTAATACCATTCTTAATATCAAATTTAACTTCTTTGACTATGTTTATAAGATTGTTGTAAGTTTTTAAAGTTCCATATGTTACAATAGGGCGGCCAAACTTAACTAAGTTAAGCCTTCGTGAGCTAAGCCCGCCTATTTTCATCCAAATATTTACTGCAGGTTGTGTGCTGACTAAGTATAAGTCCTTGCTATTACCAATAATTTCACTATACATATCTCTAAGAGCAGGTATAACTAAATTGGGCTTATATTGAACGCTGATGGTATAAACTTTAGAACCAAACTCATCATCTCCAATGTATATAAGATGTCCTATATCTTTCTTTGTTATTTTATCGAAAGTAGGTAAGGAAAGCAATTCACTTTTATCAGGTACTCTATCCATAGGCAATTTATTTATATGAATATTAGCAGCAGTAGCACTGGAATGAGAACCTCCAACATCATGGTAAATTACCATCATAAAGTATCACCTTCTTATAAAATTTTTGCATATTCTCGTTTGTATTTAGTCTTGCATTATTTTCTATGAAATATCCCGATTAAAAAGAAATCGCTAGATCTAAAATCCTAGCCATTAAGATATGATGAATTACATAAGGACTATGGATTAGATACTAGCGATTAAAATTTTTAAGGCTGATTATTGAATTATTGAGCAAACACCATTTTGTCATAACGAGCTAAAATAGGCTTGGACCAGAGCCACTTATTTGTAGCGCTGTCATCAAAGTAGAATAATGCACCGTTTGATGGGTCACTTCCATTAAGGGCTTCTAATGCAGCTTTTTTATCTTCTTCTCTTGCAGGTTTATTAATAGAGCCATTTTTAACTGGAGTGAATTGATAATAACCGTTAATTTTTTGATAAATTACTGACTTTATATCGTTAGGGAATTCTTTGCTTTGAACCCTGTTTATAACTACAGCAGCAACTGCAACTTTTGCTTTATAAGGTTGATTTTCAGCTTCAGCTCTTACCAATCTTGCTAGAAGATCCAAATCAGCAGAAGTATAAGGAATTACACTCTTTTTAGCGGAAGTAGTTTTTGCAGTTGTTGTTTTACCTCCAGGTATCATAAGCTTTTCACCTGGATAAATAGTGCTTGTCCATTTATGATTTGCTCTTCTTAAAGCATAAAGAGATATTCCATGATTTTTTGCAATTACACTTAAACAATCTCCAGATTTTACTGTATAGTAAGGCGCTGGAACATTCAATGTTTGTCCAGAATATATTGTGTCACTTTTTAAATTATTGTCCTTTTTTAACTGATTAACAGATGTGTTAAATAGCCAGCTAAGTTTGATTAAAGAGTCGTTAGGTATAACCTTGTAAGTAGCAGCTTGTACTGGATTAGCTAATGCTAGAGACATTGAGAACGTTAGCAGAAGCGTTTTTATTTTTTTTGATTTCAACATATAAAATACCTCCTATTGCCTCCGAGGTTAGTTGACGGGTTCGGGTTGAGGTCACCCTACTCAAAAATGAGATTCACCCCTAAAAAATCTCCCCCGTACTCATAATAGAGATTCGGCATATTTTTCATCAATTTCATGTTTTATTCTAACAAAAAGTTATACAGTGCATCTATATAAAATGGATGGAAATTATGCTAAATTAATCCGAAAGTAAAGTTTTTATTGATTTATTTAATAAAATAACTTATATTAATTATATCCTAACAAGTTAATTATTTTATTGCTGCTAATTTTATCTCTATGTATCCCTAATTAAGGTGCATAGAGAGTATTTTTTGTTAAAGACTATATTTATACGAAGGAGGTGGATAATATGAGGAAGATAATTGCTGTTGCTATTAGCAGTGCTTTTATTGCAGTTATTTGGACATTCGGAAGTTACTTACTAGGATTAAGCACTGTTGCAGGATTTCTAGCATGGTCTAGTTTTTTTGTAGCAGGAGGAGAAATAAAAGGAGTAAAGAAAGCGCTCATAGCTAATCTGTCCGGCATATTTTGGGGAGCCTTATCTGGAAAACTATCTCTTATATTAACAGCATACGTAGGAGAAAGAAATGCATTTACTTTAGGAAACGGATTAGGTACAGCGGCTATATGCCTTCAATCAAAAATAGGATTAGTATCTTTTATACCAGCAGGATTTATAGGATGGTCTGCACTTATTGCTTCAGGGATGAATTTTAAAATAACTGCTATTTCCATGATATGTGGTTCTTTTTTAGGTCTTGCTTCAGAAAAGCTCACTGATTTAATCTTAATCCGTATAAATTGTAAAAATGATGAAGTTCGCCAAAATTAGGTAAAATGAAAATGAATAATAATTATGTTTACATAAAATGAAAAATAGAGTTGTAAAATAAATGAGTATTGAAAAATTTTTGGTGGTAATATATAATTAATAAATGTGAAACCGATAACACAATTATTATAAATTCAATACATATACACTTGAATAATTGGAATGAATTAAAGTTATAAATCTATTAGGTTTAGACAATATAGCTTAATATAATAGGGACTTTGTTAGAGAAATCAAGTTTACAAATGTATGAAAGCGGTTACTTAACTGTTAGGAGGAATCAAAGTGGCTGTTACCATAAGTGATATTGCTAGGGAAGCTGGAGTATCTCAAGCTACAGTATCTAGAGTGTTGAACAAATCAGGATATGTTAAAGAAGAAACTAGGGAAAAAATTTTAGAGGTAATGAAACGCTTAAATTATAGTCCAAGCGCTATAGCAAGGAGCTTATCTACTAATAGGACAAATACTATAGGTGTAGTAGTTCCTGATATAAACAACCCTTTTTTTGGAGAGGTTATAAAAGGAATAAGCGAGGTTGCAGATAAGCATGGATTAAATATAATTCTATGCGATACAGATGAGAGCATACAAAAGGAAGTAAAAGCCCTTAAAGTTCTGAAAGAGCAAAGAATTCAAGGGGTTATTATAACTCCAAGCTCAGCAGAAGATGAATTTAATAGTGAATATTTAAATGTGCTTGAAAATATAGGTATACCTGTTGTACTTATAGATGGTCACGTTAAGTATTCTAATTTTAGTGGAGTGTTTGCTGATAATATTAAAGGGGCTTTTGATGGTGTAGAAGCTCTTATAAAAAATGGACATAAAAAGATAGCAATAATAACTGGACGCATGAACAGTAGACCAGCACAAGATAGACTTTTAGGATATAAGAAAGCTTTAGCTATGAATAATATACCTGTAGAAGATAAATACATTTTTATTGGGGATTATAAGCAAAGTGGAGGATATAATATTACAAAAAACATATTAAAAATGGAAGACAGACCAACAGCTATTTTTGTAAGCAGCAATATGATGACTTTAGGGTGTGTTCAAGCTCTTATGGAGGAAAAAATTAAAATTCCTGAAGATATGGCTGTTATTGGATTTGATAATGTTGAAATATTAAATATTGCAGGACTGAATATTAGCTATATTAATGGTCCTAATAAAGAAATGGGTAAAAAAGGCATGGAGCTGCTTTTAAACATTTTAAACAATAAAGACAATGGTGAGACAAAGACAATAATTCTTCCAACAGAGCTTGTGTTAAATGGTTCAGAGAAAAAGATATCTTTCACTGATAAAAGTTAATGAAGTTGTAGAAAATAAAATTATCATAGATAAGGAGAAGATAGACATGACATTAGCAAAATATATTGATCACACATTATTAAAACCTGAGGCAACAGAAAGCCAAATCATAAAGGTTTGTGAAGAAGCTAAGGAATACAACTTTGCTTCAGTATGTGTAAACGCATACTATGCTAAATTGGTAAGTGAACAGTTAAAAGGAACAGATATAAAAACTTGTGTAGTTGTAGGATTTCCACTAGGAGCTACAACAAAAGAAGTAAAGGCTTTTGAAACAAAGCAAGCTATTGAAAATGGTGCACAAGAAATAGATATGGTTATAAATATTGGTGCATTAAAAGATAAAAAGTATGATGTTGTTAAAGATGATATAAAGGCAGTAGTTGAAGCTGCAAAAGGAAAGGCTTTAGTAAAGGTTATTATTGAAACTTGTTTACTAACTCAAGAGGAAAAAGTGAAGGCTTGTGAATTAGCAAAGGAAGCAGGAGCAGATTTTGTTAAAACATCAACTGGATTCTCAACTGGTGGAGCAAATGTAGAAGATGTAAAACTAATGAGAGAAACAGTAGGTACTGATATAGGAGTTAAGGCATCAGGTGGAGTAAGAACTACAGAAGATGCAGAAGCAGTTATAAAAGCTGGAGCAAACAGAATTGGTGCCAGTGCATCTATTGCAATAGTTAAAGGAATAAAAGCAGAGAATACAGGGTATTAAAAAAATGAAATAATTAAGTTATAAATGGAAGCGCTTTATTAATATATAGGAGGTGTTATGTAAAATGATAAATAGAGTTATATGGATTGTTCTTGACAGCGTAGGCATGGGTGCATTACCTGATGCAGAAAAGTACGGAGATGTTGGAGCTAATACTATTGGAAATGTTTCAAAAGCTTTAGGAGGATTGAATCTTCCTAACATGGAGAAATTAGGCCTTGGGAACATAGATGGCATGGTTGGAGTCAATAAGACAGACAGACCAACTGGATGTTATGGACGTTTTGCGGAAATGTCTAATGGAAAAGACACTACTACTGGTCATTGGGAAATGGTAGGTATATATTCTGAGCAAGCATTTCCAACATATCCTAATGGATTTCCAAAAGAAATAATTGATGCTTTTGAAAAGGCAGTGGGAAGAAAGGTAATAGGAAATAAGCCGGCTTCTGGAACAGCTATAATAGAAGAACTTGGAGAAGAACATATAAAAACAGGAAGTCTTATTGTATACACTTCAGCTGATAGCGTATTCCAAATTGCTGCTCATGAAGAAGTTGTTCCATTAAAAGAACTTTATAGCATATGCGAAAAGGCTAGAAATATTCTAGTTGGAGAACATGCTGTAGCACGTGTTATTGCAAGGCCATTTATAGGAGAAAAGGGAAACTTTACAAGGACACCAAATAGAAGGGACTTTTCTTTAGTTCCACCATATAATACAGTCCTAGATAATTTAAAGAGCAATAATTTAAATGTTATGGCTGTGGGAAAGATAGAAGATATATTCTCTGGAAAGGGAATTACAGAAGCTGTTCATACCAAAGATAATATGGATGGAGTAGATAAGACATTAGATTATATGAAAGAAGATAAACAAGGACTTATATTTACTAATCTTGTAGACTTTGATATGAAGTGGGGACATCGTAATGATGTTAAAGCATATGGAAAAGGTCTAGAAGATTTTGATGCAAGACTTCCAGAAATAATATCTGCAATGAAGGATACAGATATATTGTTTATCACTGCAGACCACGGCTGTGATCCTACAACTCCAGGAACAGACCATACAAGAGAGTATGTTCCATTCCTAGCTTATGGAAAGCCACTTAGACAGAATGTAAATTTAGGAACAAGAAATAGTTTTGCAGATATGGGTCAAACTGTAGCAGAAATATTTAATGTTGAAAAAATAAGATATGGAGAAAGCTTTCTTAAGGAAATCCTTAATGATTAGTATTTAATGGAGGGGACTATAAAATGGATTTACAATCTAAGATAAAAGAAGCAGCTGATTATATATTAAACAAGACTAAAACAAGACCAGAGGTAGCTTTAATATTAGGTTCAGGACTTGGAGATTTGGCAAATGAAATAGAAAATGCGGAATACTTTGATTATGCTGATATCCCTCATTTTCCAGTTTCAACTGTTCAAGGACACGCAGGAAGATTAGTTATAGGTATTTTAGAAGGTAAAAAGGTTGTGGCAATGCAGGGACGTTTTCATTACTATGAAGGCTACAAAATGGAAGAAGTAACTTTCCCAGTAAGGGTTATGAAGCTTTTAGGAGTAGAAAAACTTATAGTTACAAATGCAGCAGGAGCTGTAAATACAAGCTATAATCCTGGAGATTTAATGCTTATAAAAGATCATTTGAATTTGATGGGGAATAATCCTTTAATAGGTAAAAATTTAGATGAGTTTGGTACACGTTTCCCAGATATGTCAAATGCATATGACAAAGAGTTAAGAGATAGAGTAAAAGAAATAGCAAAATCTATAGATATAGAGCTTAAAGAAGGAGTTTATGCTGCTATGAGCGGCCCAACTTATGAAACACCTGCTGAGATTAGAATGGTGCACGCTTTAGGAGGAGATGCAGTAGGTATGTCAACAGTACCTGAAGTAATAATAGCAGTTCATAGCGGAATAAAAGTAGTAGGAATTTCATGTATGACAAATATGGCTGCAGGAATTTTAGAACAACCTTTAAATCACAATGAAGTTATGGAGACTTCAGCAAGGGTTAAAGAAAAGTTTACAAAGCTTATGAAAAAGGTCATAAAAGAGATTTAAAATATAGGGGGTAAACTGCTGTGAGAATGTATGACATAATCATGAAAAAAAGAAATGGTGAGGAGCTTACAACAGAAGAAATAAACTTCTTTGTAGAAGGATATACAAATGGTACAATACCAGATTATCAAGTATCGGCGCTTATGATGGCTATATACTTTCAAAAAATGAATAAAAGAGAAACTGCTGACTTAACAACAGCTATGGTAAACAGTGGTGAGACTATAGATTTATCAGCAATTGAAGGAATAAAGGTTGATAAACACAGTACAGGTGGAGTTGGCGATACAACGACTCTAATACTTGGACCTATGGTTGCAGCAGCTGGTGTTCCTGTAGCTAAGATGTCAGGAAGAGGACTTGGACATACTGGCGGAACCATTGATAAACTTGAATCATTTGAAGGTTTCTCTGTGGAAATGCCAATCGAAAAGTTTATAAAAAATGTAAATGAGAAGAAGATTGCTATAGGAGGACAAACAGCAAACCTTGCTCCAGCTGATAAAAAGCTTTATGCTCTACGTGATGTTACAGCGACAGTAGATAATATGTCTTTAATTGCTGGAAGCATTATGAGCAAGAAAATAGCCTCAGGTGCAGATGCTATTGTGCTTGATGTAAAGACTGGAAGCGGTGCCTTTATGAAAACTGAGGAGGATGCTTTTGAGCTTGCAAGAGAAATGGTTGACATAGGAACACATGTTGGTAGAAATACAATTGGTGTAGTAACCGATATGGATCAACCACTAGGGTTTGCTGTAGGTAATGCTTTAGAAGTTAAAGAAGCTATTGAAACATTAAAAGGAGAAGGTCCAGAAGATCTTACTGAGCTTTGTCTAACTTTAGGATCTCATATGATTGTTTTAGGTGGAAAAGCAAAGGATTCTGATGAAGCAAGAGAAATTCTTAAGGACATTATAAAATCAGGAAAAGGTCTTGCAAAATTAAAAGAATTAGTTGAAGCTCAAGGAGGAAATGCAGCGGCTGTAGATGATCCATCTTTATTACCAGGTGCAAGCATAATAAAGCAGGTTGCTGCTCCTAAAGACGGATATGTAAAGAGTATAAAAGCAGATGATATAGGAATAGCTGCTCTTGTGCTAGGTGCTGGCCGTGAGACTAAGGAAAGTAAAATAGATTTAGGCGTAGGAGTTATCATCCATAAAAAGATTGGAGATTTTGTGAAGAAAGGTGAAGCTATAGCAACTATATATGCTAATGACGAGGGAAAAAGAAAGTCATCTGAAGAAATATTATTAAAAGCTTATACTATAGTAGATGAAAAAGTAGAGCCTAAAAAATTAATAAAGGGCATTGTGACAAAGGACGGAATAACAAAATTCTAACTTTAAATTAATCAAATATAAAGGGTGGCAGAAGATATATTTATATGTTTTGCCACCTAATACAAGAGATATAAATAAAAACACATATGATTAAAAAATCGATTTACAATTGGAATATATAAAGGAGAAACTAAGATGAGTAAATTTGTAGGAATATTAGGATTAATTATTCTTTTAGGTATAGCTTATCTATTATCAAATAATAAAAAAGCTATCAACTGGAAGTTAGTAGGTATAGGTGTATCATTGCAGATAATTTTCGCACTTTTGATTTTAAAAGTACCTGCAGGAAGAATAGTATTTGAATACGTTGGAGGACTTGTAAGTAAATTACTAGAGTTTACTGGTGATGGTGCAGCCTTTCTATTTGGTGACTTGGTAAATTCTAATAAATTCGGATCCATATTTGCATTCCAGGTATTACCCACTATTGTATTCTTTTCAGCATTCATGAGTATTCTTTATTATCTAGGGATAATGCAAGCTATCATTTCACTTTTAGCTAAAGGAATTGCTAAGATGCTTGGGACAAGCGGTGCCGAAACCTTATCAGCAGTAGGAAACATATTCCTTGGTCAAACAGAAGCACCTTTATTAATTAAGCCATTTATAAAATCAATGACAAAATCAGAGCTGCTTACTATAATGGTTGGTGGAATGGCTACAGTTTCAGGTGGAGTAATGGCTGGATACGTGGCTATGGGTATAAGTGCATCTCACTTATTAGCAGCAAGTATTATGGCTGCACCAGCAGGGTTAATAGTTTCTAAAATAATTTTCCCAGAAACTGAAGAGCCAGCAACTAAAGGGAAAATAGAGCTCGATCTTGAAGCAACAAATTCAAATATTATCGATGCAGCAGCAACAGGTGCTAGTGAAGGTCTTTCACTTGCATTAAATGTTGGAGCAATGCTTCTTGCTTTTATAGCATTAATAGCTTTTATAAACTCATTAATCGGATGGGTTGGTGGATTATTTGGAGCTGACTTTTTAAGCCTTGGATGGATTTTAGGTAGATTATTTGCTCCTCTAGCCTATGTAATGGGAATTCCTAGTGTGGATATTATCAAAGCAGGAGAATTAATAGGTCAAAAGGTAGTTTTAAATGAATTCGTTGCTTATGCAAACTTAGCACCAATGATTAAGGGTGGGGCACTAACTCAAAAAGGAGCTACAATATTAACTTATGCTCTTTGTGGATTTGCAAACATTAGCTCTATTGGAATACAAATAGGAGGCATAGGTGGTCTTGCTCCAGAAAGACGTTCAGAAATCGCTGAATTAGGAGTAAAAGCATTAATAGGTGGTTTAATAACTACATGTATGACAGGAACTATAGCAGGGCTTTTGATGTAAAATATGAAGAGCGAGGTCAAGATGCAATTATTAGCAGTGGATAATACATCCACTGCTTATATTATTTTTATATTAATCTAAATTTGTTATTATCTAAAGCTTATAAAAATTATTGCTTGCAAATTGCAAGAGCCTCATCTATAGCGTTTTTATCAAAACCAAGGATTATATTTCCGCATATTTCAATAACAGGTACTCCAGACTGACCAGAGATTCTAAACATTTCTTCTCTTTTTTCTAAGTCCTCTGCAACGTTTATATCTTCAAAAGGTATATTTTTAGATTCTAGATAAGCTTTTGCCTTCTTACACCATGGACATGTTGGAGTTGAATATATCTTTATCATAATTTAATCCTCCTTTTTGGTAATAAATCTTTCAGCCATTAAAGCTGCAATTGTACCATCAGCTATAGCTGTAGTTATTTGTCTAAACATCTTATCTCTTACATCTCCAGCAGCATACACACCTTTTATATTAGTTCTCATGTTTTCATCAGTTAATATATATCCCCATTCATTCAAAGCTATAGTATTTTTAAACAAATCAGTTGCAGGTGTTCTGCCTATAAACACAAAAACTCCATCTGTTTTTATTTCGGAAATTTCTTTCGTCTGTGTATTTTCTATAGATATAGCTTCTAATTTATTTTCTCCTATAGCATGACGAACTTCGCTGTTCCATATAATTTTTACTTTTGGATTATTTAATACTGTATCTTGATTACTTTTATTTCCTTGAAAATGATCAAATTGATGAACCACTGTAATACTTTTAGCATATTTAGCTAAAAATATTATTCCTTCAAGAGCTGAATTTCCACCTCCAACAGCTACAACATCTTTTTCTTCATACATTGCTGCATCACATAGCTCACAATAGTGAATTCCATTACCATGAAACTTTCCTTCTTCTGGAATAGGAAGTCTTCTAGCCCTGGAACCTGTAGCAATTATAACTGTTTTAGGCTTATATATTTTATTTTCTGTCTCTATTATTTTTTCATCATCAGAAAGTTTAACAGATACAATAGGGTCAAATTCGTCTATTTTTCCTCCAAGATTTATTGCATGGTTGTGCATTTTTTCAGCTAGCTCTGCTCCGCCTATGGTTGTAAATCCTGGATAATTTTCTATAGTATAAGTTCCAATAATTTGACCGCCTATAACTTCATTTTCTAACACTATGCTATTTAACTTTGCTCTTGTTGCATATATAGAAGCAGTCAATCCTGCAGGACCGGAACCTATAATAACTAGGTCTAATTCCTCTGTTTGTTTGCTCATATTTAACACCAACTTCCTTTTTCAGTCCTTAGATTTAAACATATCAGCAAAATTTTAATTACTATTCAAATTTATAATAACTCAAATATAACTTAATAATACTTTGATATTAAAGTATTGAAAGGTAAAAAATGCAAAACAGTAGAAGAAACTTATATTTTAAAATAAACCAGCAAAATATCTTGCTGGTTTTTTAATATTACTTTACAATAATATTAGTTAAGTTTATGGTCAATATGAATAAACTAGTATTAGGAAATTATTAAATTCTGTATATATGATGTTTAAGCAATAATGAGAAAGGCGGATGATAATTTAATGTCCAACTTTAATAAAGAAGAAACTCTGGAGAGAAAAAGGACAGAAACTGAAGCTTTTAAGATAAATGAAGAACTAATGGAGATGCTGCATGATGAATCATCAGGTTGTTATGTGCCATGGCAATTTGCAAATTATAAAGTTCATGCAGATACATTAAAGACAACCTATGATGAAGTAATTTTATGGGGAAAACAAGAAGCAATGATAAGGCCGGGCTGGCAAGTAAAGGGAAAAGGTGTAATTATACCTAATATATTTGCAAAAGTAAGTGGAGTTCATCGTGATGTAAAATTATATAGAGAACAAGTATCTGCTTTAGTAAAAGAAGAAAATACATTATTCTTTAAAAAGTTTCCTTTATATAAACAAAGACTTCCTAAAGATGTTAATAAAATTTATTCAAAGATGCTAAAAAAAAATGGGGAAATTGATAAAGGAAAGTTATTAACATCAGAGTATTGGAAATATAAAAGACTTAATTCGGCTCTTCAAGAGTCTATAGCAGATAAAATCATAGAGTTTTGTAAAATATCTTCTTTTTGGAAATATAAAACTTATAAAGTGAAGTTAAGGTTCTCTTTAATTAATAGAATAATCGAATTCTTCTATAGTCTTATATATAAAGAATCAAAAGACGAGGACATGATGAAAATATCTATCTTTGCAATACTGACCAACCTAGATGAAGAACTTTTAGATCTCCTGCAAAATTTTGATTATCCATTAAAGGTCCCTAAAATTATTATTTATAATAATAATGAAAGAAAAAGTCTTACTTTTGCTGATGCTGTTACTCTTATGTTCATGAACTCCATGGGAGTAGATATTATAATATTTAACCCCGGCGGTACTAGTGATATTGAAAATTATGTTAAGGAAGATTTTTATGATACCCATAGATTAGAAGAAATTCATCCGAATTTGCCTTACAGAAGGAATATTATTTATAGATTAGCTCGTAAGTAAATAGATTGTAATGAATACATTCTAGACGAAAGATTAATTATAGTAAAATATATGACCAGTGACTTGCTGGTCTTTTAAATTTTGCTGAAAATTGGCATATTAGAAATTGATTGTACTCAAAAAATAGTATTATAATAGATTAAGAACTTATAAAATAAGAATAAAGTTTGCAGAAGAAAGGCTGTTGATATACATGAATAAAGAACCAAAGGATACAAAAGTAATTGTTGGAATGTCAGGTGGAGTAGACTCATCAGTAACTGCGCTTTTACTTAAAGAGCAGGGTTACAACGTTATAGGAGTGTTCATGAAGAATTGGGAAGAAGATGATGAAGATGGAAATTGCACAGCTACAGAGGATTATGAAGATGTGGTTATGGTATGCAATCAAATAGGAATTCCTTATTACAGTGTAAACTTTACAAAAGAATATTGGGATAGAGTTTTCACATACTTTTTAGATGAATATAAGAGAGGAAGAACTCCAAATCCAGATGTAATGTGCAACAAAGAAATAAAGTTCAAGGCATTTTTAGACTATGCACTAAAAGCTGGAGCAGATTATATAGCAACAGGTCATTATGCACAGGTGGAATATAAAGATGGAGAATACAAATTAATAAAAGGAGTTGACAAGGGAAAGGATCAAACTTATTTTTTGTGTATGCTTGGACAAAAGGAGCTTTCTAAAACTATGTTTCCAATAGGTAACATAACCAAAAAGGAAGTAAGAGAAATAGCTGAAAGAGCTGGACTTGAAACTGCTAAAAAGAAGGATAGTACAGGTATTTGCTTTATAGGAGAGAGAAACTTTAATGAATTTTTAAGTAATTATTTGCCAGCTAAACCAGGGGAAATAAGAACTTTGGATGGAAAAGTCATAGGAAAACATAATGGACTTATGTATTATACTTTAGGACAGAGAAGAGGACTAGGAATTGGAGGCATAGGTACAGGAGAACCTTGGTTTGTTGCAGGCAAGGATCTAGAGAAAAATATTCTTTATGTAGTACAAGGAGAAAAACACCCAGCACTTTATTCTTACGGCTTGGAGGCTTCACAAGTTCATTGGGTAAGCGAAAAAGATAAACCTAGGACTTTCAAATGCAGTGCAAAGTTTAGATATAGACAAAAGGATCAAGGAGTAACAGTTATAGTAAATGATAAGGATAAATGTACAGTAGTTTTCGATGAACCTCAAAAAGCTGTAACTCCAGGGCAGGCTGTGGTCTTTTATGATGGAGAAGAATGCTTAGGTGGAGGTATTATTGATTATATATTTAAAGATGAAAACACGTTAAAAAATAAATTAAGTTAAATTAAGATTTATTAAAATTAGTGGACTTAAATTGTTCAAAAACCCCATGCATTTGCATGAGGTTTTTGAATAACTTAGGTTTTCTAATGGGGAGTGAAACAGAGAATCATGAAAAGTAAAATATTAATAATATTAGGTGCTTTATGTATGTTGATTGCTGTAGTTATTTTTGTTAGCAAAAATAACCATATCATAGGAAATAACAAAACAACCTATGGAAAAATATATTATGACAATAATAAGGTGAACTATGAGGGAGAAATGAAAAACGGAAAGCCTAATGGAAAAGGTAAGATATACTTAGAAAATGGGAAGCTCTACTATGATGGTGAAGTTAAGGATGGAAAGCCTAATGGAAAGGGTAAATCTTATTATGAAAATGGAAAATTAAATTATGATGGTGAATGGAAAGACGGATTATATCATGGAAAAGGTATCATATACTATGAGGACGGAAAGATAAATTATGAGGGCGAACTTGAAAACGGAAATGCAAATGGAAAAGGAAAGTATTATAATGCTAGTGGAGAGTTAGAGCTTGAAGGAACATTTAAACATAATGAACTTATAGAATAATAGAACAAGTTTAAAGTTTAATATAAGGATAAAAGCTGTATTTAGTGAAAAAATAAGTATATGTTACGGTATGAATAGACTTATAATAATTTTCAACAGGAGGATTAATACATGAAGACTATTTTTACTAAAGATGTAAATAGAGATGCAGTTTTAGAAACAAGTTTTATGATAATGAAAAAGGTTGGTACAGACGGAGATAATCTTATAGCATTTATAGGAGATAAGACTGGAGATTTAAAAGCATCTATATTAGATAGAGAAGGAACACTAGAAGTAGGAGATGTAATTTGGGTTAAAGGAGTATTTGACGACCTACTAATAGTAGAAGAATTTAGAAAAGAAGAAAAATATTATATAGAGGATTATCTTCCATGTGTAAAAAGACCTATAGATGATATTATGAATGAGCTAGAAATGATATCTAAGGAAGAATTTAAAAGCAAAGAAGCAATAGCTTTGAATGACTACTTCTTTAAAAATAAGGAGTTTGTTGAGAAGTTTAAAAAAGGTATAGGAGGATTAAGACAGCATCACAATTATAGAGGAGGACTTGCAGAACATACATTAAATGTGACTTATATGGCAAAAGTAATGGCATATAGATATGATTGCAGATATAAAGAAATTGCAATTCTTGCAGCAAAACTTCATGACATTGGAAAGATAGAAGAATACTATTGCGACGGACCTTTTTCAGTAACAATGCGTGGAGAGATGGAAGGCCACATAGTCATAGGAATGAGTATGATAGAAGAAGCCTTTAAAGCAGGAGGAAGTATATACAGCGATGATTTCAAACATAGATTAAGAGGATGTATAGTTCAACATCATGGAAAACCAGAGTTTGGTTCTCCAAAGACTACTAATACAGAGGAAGCTTATATAGTCCATTATGCTGACTATGTAGATGCAACAATGAACAAAGTAGCTTCAATTAAGGAAATTACAGCACCAGATACCTGGTCTGAATATGATAGGAGAATTGGAACTAGATTGTATATATAGAAATTAAAAAGTATATATAGCAATTAAAAAACTCATATATGTAAATATAAAAACTCTCCATGTTGGAATAACATTTTCAATAATGGAGAGTTTTATTTGTAAATACTAGCAAAATAAACATGATTTCTTTACTAAGTTCTATTCATTTCTCTCTTTAGTAGGGTCGCATTTAGGTTGAGTGACGCCAGAAACTTGAGAAAGTTTAGTTAAATAGTAACACTCTTCTCTATACATATGATCTATAAAAAGAGGAGTTAATGTTCCAAGAACCTCTTTATTTTTAATCAATTCTTCTAACTCTTTTAAAAAGCCTTTGAATAATGTCATTTCTTTTTCTACATCCATATTCAGCCTATTAAGAGCAGGAAACTCCATAACACCAGTTCTCATATATCCATATAATTCAGTAGCACGTATATGCATACTGTCAAAAGTTTCAACAAATCCATTACTTATTTCTTTTAGAGTTTTTTCAATCTTATCTAAACTATCACTGATAGCTCCAGCATGGCCTGCTGCATCAGGAAGCCATAGCAGATGATGATAAATAGGGTTTATAGAATATATCTCTTCCTGTGTTATAAAGCTAAGAATACGTAAATAATCCTCCTTTAACATAAATACAGTTTATTATATTAATAAATGGATAAAATATGATAAAGAATGTGATTACTAAAAGTCACTGGAGGTGTATTATATTTTGGATTCAAATACTCTAATGAAATTAGTGGTCTTAATAGTTCTTATAGCTTTATCAGCTTTTTTTTCAGCTTCAGAAACAGCTTTAACATCTTTGAGTAAGATAAGAATAAGACAAATGGTAGATGAAAATATTAGTAGAGCAAAAATTATAGAAAAGTTAATAGAGGATCCAGGAAAGATGTTAAGTTCTATACTTGTGGGAAATAATGTAGTAAATATAGCTTCATCTGCTTTAGCTACATCTATTGCTATAAATCAATTTGGGCAGAAAGGTGTAGGAATTGCTACAGCAATAATGACCATATTAGTATTAATTTTTGGAGAAATAACCCCTAAGTCTTTAGCAACAAGAAATCCGGAAAAGGTGTCTTTAGGAGTAGTAAAGTACATACAATTTCTTACAATAATGTTGAGTCCAATTGCCATAATATTCACTCACATAACAAATATGATTTTAAAATTATTCGGCATTAAAATTGATAAAGTGAAACATTTTATAACTGAAGAAGAACTAAAAACCATGCTTGACGTAAGTCATGAAGAAGGAGTGCTGGAAATTGAAGAGAGGAATATGATTAATAATGTATTTGAATTCGGGGATTCTCAAGTAAAAGATGTAATGGTTCCTAGAACAGATATGGTTGCAATAGAAGTAACTTCAACTTATGATGAAATAGTAAATATATTTAAAGAGGAACAATTTTCAAGAATACCAGTATACAAAGAAAGCATTGATAATATTATAGGAATATTGCATATAAAAAATTTAGCTTTTGTAGATAGAGAGGGATTTGATATATACAAAGTTATGAGAGAACCCTATTTTACATATGAATTTAAAAAAACAGCAGAATTATTTGATGAAATGAGGAAAAATAGAGAGTCTTTAACTATAGTATTAGATGAATATGGCGGTACTGCTGGTATAGTTACTATGGAAGATTTAGTTGAAGAAATAGTAGGTGAAATTGAAGACGAATATGATGAAGATGATATCGGAATACAGGTAATAAAAGAAGATGAGTACATAATTGATGGAAATGTAAAAATAGATGTAGTAAATGAGATGATAGGAACGGAAATAGAATCAGAAGACTTTGATTCCATTGGAGGCTTTGTTATAGGAGAAATGGGAAGATTTCCAGAAGAAGGAGAAGTCCTAGAAGTAGGGAATGTAAAATTTATCATAGAAGATATAGATAGAAATAGAATAAAAAAGATGAAAGTATTGACATGAAAAAGGAATTTTTGTGAAAAGAATTCCTTTTTTAATTGCAATAAAAAACTATTTAAGAAAGAATAAGGCTACAAGCTGCTAAACTACATAATTATAAACTATGGAGAAGATGAATTATCAATATATATGAATTTAATCTTAGTTTATAATTATCGAAATTTTATGATATAATTAATTTAAAATAAAAAATATAGGAGTGTGTTTTCATTGGATTCAGACAGTACGTGGCAGTTAATTATATTGCTTATTCTTTTATGTTCATCTGCTTTCTTTTCGGCATCAGAAACTGCACTGATGTCCTTGAGTAAAATAAGAATAAGACATATGGTAGATGAAAAAGTTAAAGGAGCTCAACTAGTAAGCAAATTAGTAGAAAATCCAGGTAAATTACTAAGTGCTATTCTTATAGGAAATAACGTAGTAAACATTGGAGCATCAGCTCTAGCAACTTCAATTGCAATAGATTATTTTGGAGAAAAAGGAGTAGGTATTGCTACAGCAATGATGACTATTCTAGTGTTAATTTTTGGTGAGATAACTCCAAAGTCTATTGCGGCTAGAAATTCTGAAAGCATTTCTTTAAAGGTTTCAGGGATAATCAATATAATTACAACCATATTAAATCCTATCACTATTATATTTAATTACTTGACAAATGGAATTGTTAGGTTGCTCGGCGGCAAGGTAGAAATGGGCAAGCCATATATAACCGAAGAAGAACTAAAAACTATGGTTGATGTGAGCCATGAAGAAGGAGTCTTAGAGGTTGAAGAAAAGCAGATGATATATAATGTTTTTGAGTTTGGAGACTCTCAAGTTAAAGACGTTATGGTTCCAAGAACTGATATGGTAGCAATTGAGGTAAGTTCAACTTATGAAGAAATTATGGATGTATTCAAAAGAGAGCAGTTTTCAAGATTGCCTATTTATAAAGAAACTACAGATAATATTATTGGTATTTTACACGTTAAAAGTTTAGTTTTCTTTGATAATTCGAAGGAAAAGTTTGATATAAACAAATATATGATTAAGCCTTACTTTACCTATGAATATAAGCCAACTACAGAGCTATTTGATGAAATGAGAAAAAACAGAGTTGCTATGACTGTGGTATTAGACGAGTATGGTGGTACTGCAGGAATTGTCACTATGGAAGATTTAGTTGAAGAAATAGTTGGAGATATAGAAGATGAATATGATAATGAGGAGCATGATGAAATTCAAGTTATAAAAGAAGACGAGTATATAGTTGATGGAAGTGCTAAGATAGAACTAGTTAATGAAATGATTGGAACAAACATAGAATCAGAAGACTTTGACTCTATAGGAGGCTATGTAATAGGAGAAATAGGGGGATTCCCTAAGAAAGGTGAAACAATAGAGTGTGGCAATATCAAGTTTATAATAGAAGATATAGATAAGAATAGAATTAAAAAATTAAAGATCTTAACTTTAAATGGAATATAAAAGGGGCGAAAGCCCTTTTTATTTACTTCTAATTTTGTTCTATAAAAATCTTATATGTAGTAACCTACGTTACATATATTTCCCTATCATAGTAGTATTATGTACATATAAACAGATTAAGGATTTGTTAGATTGGAGGACACGATATGGGAAATATATCAAACTTAAAAAGACAACATATTGAAATTAGAGAATTAGTAAATTTTATAAGTAATCTTATAAATAAGAATAATATTGAAAATGATGCTAGTGAAATAGCCAAAAACATAAATATTTTATCAGGAAAAGTAAAAATTCATTTGGATTCAGAGGACAAATTTTTGTATCCAGGTCTATTGAAAGAAGGTAACGAAAAAATAAAAAATATAGCATCTACTTATATTAATGAAATGGGAAATATAGCTTTGGTGTTCAATGATTATAAGAATAGATTTAATACTAAAACCAAAATATTAAGTGATATAGATGGGTTTAAGAAGGAAACTCATGAAGTATTTAAAGTACTATTAAATAGGCTCGAAAAGGAAGACAAAGAGCTATATCCACTAATATTAGTTTAACGTTTTCTACAATGCAAATTTCATATTCTAGTTCAATATTAAAAACATTATTCATATTTATATAATTTTATCAAATGAAATATTTCTAAGTGGAGGCGCCGTAGGCGACTCCATTTCTCCACTTAAGAAAATTGTCGTGTATTTTTCTTTAAAATATTGTAAAGCACAGTAGCACATATCTCTACTGAAAATTCAATATCTTTAAACACCTTTCCATCCTTATTTAAATAATCCATATGCTTTTTATTTATAAAATTAATTAAATCCTCGCTTGAATTTATGAGAGAGTCTTCAGCGAAAGTTAAAAATGTATAAGATAGTTTTTCTATATTAATTTTTCTTAAAACATAAGCTAATATATTTTCGTATATAAAATGGATAGGTGTAAAATCATATTTTTTATTATTATGAGGGTAGCAAAAATAATCTATAAGGTAGTGAGCAACTATGCCTAGTTCCATGGAAAATTTTTTTAAATCCTTTCTTGTTTTGGGAAAAGGTTCACTTTCCAATAGACTTATTCTATTACATATCGTATGAAAAGATTTATTTTTATAATGAGATATCCTTATAAGGCTTGGAGTAAAGTCAGGTTTAACACATCCATATACAAAACTATTTAAATCTAATTTGATATTAAGATTTTTTAAAAAACTCTTATATAGAGATTTTGCTATATAAAAGTGGCTTAAAGGTAACAAATAAATTCACTTACTTTCTTTTATATTCTTGCTATGTTATTATGTGTTTTGTTAAGAAAATTTATAATAATATAAATTAAATTCTATTAATGAATAAAAAAGTACTGTGGGATAAAAATGTTAATAAAAAATATAATTGAATAAATAGTTTTAATATGATTAAGTATAAAAAAGAAAGTATTAAGGTGAATTTAATAAAGGAGTTATATGGAGGTGATATTATAGTGAAAAGGGGGAATTTAGTAAGGATAGTTATAGCTTTTGCTGCATTAATATTCGTTTATTTTGAGGCAAAGGAAAAGTTTAAAAACTATGATATAAATCAGGCTATATACTTACTATCTGGCCTAAGCATAAGCAAAATAATAGTTTTGTTTGTTCTAGGATTAATGGCTGTAAGTAGCATGACCTTATATGATTACTTTTTAATTAAACATCTTAAATACAGATTTTCTCTTTTTAAGATTTGGAAGATATCTTGGATAGCTAATACTTTTAACAATTTTTTAAGTTTTGCAGGAATGACTGGAGCAGCAATAAGAACATTGCTTTATAAAAAGAATAATATATCTTCAAAAGAAGCGGTATATGCCAGCGTGATTTTAGCTCCTTCAACAGTAATAGGGATTTCTGCAGCTTCATGGCTCATTATTTTCAATATATTAAAAGGAAAAGCTATATTAATGAAATATAAGATTTTATGGATTGGAGTAATATGGTTTGCAATATATCTTCCTATATATTTTCTTCTATATAAATGGGAATGGTTAAATAAAAAAGTTATGGCTAGAATAAATCGATGCAATAGGGATACAATGGAATTAAGAAATAAATTAATAGCATCATCCCTTATAGAATGGATATCTGTAGGATTATTATTCTTTTTTATATGCATAACTTTTAATAAAAAAATCACAATTTTTGAAGCCATAGGAATCCTATCCATATCAGCTATAGCTGGAATAATGAGCTTTATACCAGGAGGAATTGGATCCTATGACTTAATATGCATTTTAGGATTGCAAACTATTGGAGCTTCCTTTGAAAGTGCTGCAGCTATATTAGTAACTTTTAGAGTTTGCTATTATATAGTTCCTTGGCTTATAGGAGTAGTTTTGGGCATAAGTGAAATTGTTATAAATGAACATTAAGGATTTCTATATATCATAAAATATATTATTATACAATAAATTAGGAGGTATTAAAAAATGGGGAAAGTTTCAAAAACTTTAATTGCTATAATAGCTGTAATTTTAATATTAATTGTACCAATAATAAGCGGTTATAACAAAATAATAAGCTTAGAACAGAAGGTAGAGACAGTAGAAGCAAACATAGATACAGAGCTTCAAAGAAGAAATGATTTAATTCCTAATCTTGTTAACACAGTTAAGGGCTATGCCTCACAAGAAAGCGAAGTTATCGGAAATGTAGTGGAGGCAAGAGCAAAGCTTGGAGGGGCTAAAACTGTAGAAGATAGAGCTAATGCAGATGCTGAACTTTCATCAGCTTTATCTAGACTTCTTGTAGTTGTTGAAAGATATCCAGAACTAAAGTCAAATCAAAACTTCAGAGATTTAACTGTTGCTCTAGAGGGAACTGAAAATAGAATTAAAATAGCAAGACAGGACTACAATAATGCAGTAAGTGAATACAATACCACAATAAGAAGATTTCCAAATAGTATAGTTGCGAGAATTTTTGGATTTGACGAAAAACAATACTACAAAGCAGCAGAAGGAGCAAAGGAAGTACCGAAGGTAGATTTCACTAAGTAAGGATTAGTAAATACATGGTAAGGTAGTTAATAAAAAGGGGGTGAATTTATGAAATGTTCTAAGAAAATAATAAGGTTTTTGCTCCCCTTATTGATAATCATATTAAGTATTGTTATTCCTTTTAGTTGTGCTAAAGGGGAGGTAAAGTTTCCTGCCCCTACAAATTTAAAATATATAAATGATTACGCTGGTGTATTAGATATGGACACAAAAGAATATTTGGTGTCCGTAGGTAATGAGCTCGAAAATAAGACAGGAGCGCAAGCTGTAATTGTAATTATAGACTCTTTAGAAGGAAATGATGAATCAAGTTATGGAAATGAATTATTTAGAACTTGGGGAATTGGTCAAAAAGATAAGAACAATGGACTTTTAATTTTGCTTTCCATCAATGAGAAGAGATGGAGAGTAGAGGTAGGAAAGGGACTTGAGGGAGCCATTCCAGATATTCTTAGCAATAGAATAATGGAAAATATAGCGGTTCCAGAGTTTAAAAATGACAATTATGGAGAAGGATTAAAAAAAGCATATTCTATATTTGCAGACATTATAGCAAAAGAATATGGAGTAACCTTAGAAAAAAATGAAAGAATAGAATATGATTACAATATACAGGAAGGAAGAGGAACTCCTATCCCTATATTTTTTATAATAGGACTGTTTTTAATAGATATGATATTGAATAGAGGAAGGGTATTTAGATTTTTATTAAACATTATATTTTGGAACTCCTTCTTTGGCGGAGGACGAGGCGGTAGAGGAAACCGTGGAGGTCATGGAGGCTTTGGAGGAGGAAGTTTTGGTGGAAAAGGCGGCTTTGGCGGCTTCGGTGGTGGAGACAGCGGAGGCGGCGGCTCATCAGGAGGATGGTAATTAAAAAAGTTTAGAATGGAAAGTGGAGAAATAAAGAATATGCTGAATTAAGAAAAGCTTAATTCAGCATATTAGTAATTAAAAGTGTACTCTAACTAACCAGAATTTAATTTTTTTATCACTCCAGCCAAGGTCCCAAGGTACTCTGTATCTATCTGTATTGTGGCAGTTTACTAAGGAGTAGCCGCGGGAATCAGCTCCGGTTACAACAGATATATGAGTTACTTTGCCTTTTTTCTCATAGGCTACAAAATCACCAGGGAGAAGTTTATAAGAAGCTTTATATACTTGGTTGTAAGTTCCATAAGCAATTACAGAGGCCCTGCCGCTGTTTATCATATAGTCTTTAAATCCTTGGGCATTGAGCCAAGCTCTAGTTCCATTACCTTTAGAATAGTTCCAAATCCTGTTCTTTTTAAAATTTGCACCTTCAAATAGGATTTGAGAAGCGAAATTTGCACAATCTCCCCCCTGTGGATTGAAGTTTTTATAGTTTGTATTATATTTAAAACCATACTTTTCTTCACTGGCAGTTCCACAGTATCTATCAGCATACTCAACAGCAGATATTCTTCTCTTATTTATTGCCGAAAGATCTCGGGCAGGTTGTGACAATATGTATTGTTTTATATCTGCAGCCTTTATGTTGTCTAAATTTAAAGAGTCTGCAAAAGGATCTGTATACCATTCACGGGTTATATACCAGTTATTATCTTTGTTTTCCAAGGTCAATGAGTGAGAGGTTCCAATTCTGAATTTGTTAATCTTATCTGTGTCTTCACCTATAGGATTTTCATTTTCATACACATACATATATTCTGTAGTACAAAATAGGTTAACAGAATAAACACCTTCTCCTCCTTTAATTTTTCGTACCCTTACTTTAGGATTTACTCCTATAAATTTTACTCCCTGTTTCTCAGACCAGTTGTTAAGGTATTTTAGTTTTTTTATCTCATGTTCGTATGCCCAACTGCCATACTTTGTCTTTAAATTGTATATTTTTTTTATAGATTCTTTATCTCCATTAAGTATTGCAGTGTTTCTTATTTCAAAGATTTCTTCAATTTTTTTAGTGACTTCATCATCATTGTTATCCGTATTAACTACAGGGGCGTTATGGAGAAATAAAAAATATACTCCAAAAGATAAAAAGGTAATAATTAAAAGAGTTAAAATAAGCTTTGATTTTTTAATTACAACAAACATAACAATTTCTACCTCGCTATTACTATATAAAAATTTATATGAATAACAATAAAAATATAGAATATTTAATTAAAATAATTTTATACAACAAAATAATTTTATATAACTAATGTGTACAAAAGGACTATAGAAAAAATTTACATACAATAATATATATGATATAATTATAATTATTAACAAAAAAATAAATTAAAATATAAGGAGGGATGCTATGTCTAAACAGCAAATCAAAGACTTAGAAGCCCTTGATAAAGAAATTGAACTTTTGAGGGAAGTATTAAATAAAGCTGTTATAGACAGCGATGCCTCCCCAGAGTATGTATTGACGATAAGCCAAAGGTTAGACAAGCTTATAACTCAGTACTATAAAGGGCAAATTATATAAATATATTAAAATAATATTGCTTGTTAGTTGTTTGATAATAATTGCTATTTAGTATCACCTATCAAAGCACTCCATCATATATTAAACTAGTATGAATTTGGAGGTGTGGCTTTTGATTATACATGTTGTAAGAGCAGGTGATACAATATACAACATTGGCAGAAGGTATGGAGTTTCCGCGGATAAAATAATTTCAGATAACGAAATAGAAAATCCCGAAAGGCTAGTAATAGGTCAAAGTTTAGTAATACTGGGAGAGAACATAAGACATATCGTAAGAAGAGGGGAATCGCTTTATACCATAGCTAGAAGATATGGAACTACTGTGCAAAGCATATTAGATGCTAATCCTGAAATAACAGATCCATCATCAATTTCTATAGGGCAAATAATAAATATCCCACCTACGAGAAGGCTTGGAACCATTGAGGTAGATGGTTACGCTTTTCCAAATATAGATATGGAAACTTTAAGAAAAACTCTTCCTTACTTGACTTATTTAAGCATATTCAGCCATGAGGTAAGACCAGATGGCAGTCTATCTTCAATAAATGACACTCCTTTAATAAGTGCAGCAAGAGCAGCAAATGTAGCGCCCCTTTTAGTTATTACCAATATAGAAGAAGGAGGTAGCTTTAGCAGCGATTTAGCAAGAACTATATTTAATAGTACCGAGCTTCAAGATACATTAATAAATAATGCTATAGAAATGCTAAGAAGTAAGAACTACTATGGGCTAGATATAGACTTTGAGTACATCTATCCAGAAGATAGAGAAAAATATAATGACTTTTTAAGAAGGGTTACAAGCAGATTAAAACCTTTAGGATATCAAGTAACCACAGCTTTAGCACCCAAAATAGCAGCAAATCAGCCAGGCTTGCTTTATGAAGGGCACGATTATCCAGTTCATGGAGCCTTAGCTGATCATGTAATACTTATGACTTATGAATGGGGATATACCTATGGTCCACCTCTTGCAGTAGCTCCTATAAATGAAGTTAGAAGAGTTCTTAACTATGCTGTAACAGCAATACCAAGGGATAAAATATTTATGGGAATACCTAATTATGGCTATGATTGGACTCTTCCATATAGGAGAGGAACAGCAGCCAGAACCATATCTAATACAGGAGCTGTGGATTTAGCAGCAAGAACAGGAGCGGTAATACAATATGATGAAGAGGCTCAAGCACCATTCTTTAACTATTATGACTCTGATGGAAGACGCCATGTAGTGTGGTTTGAGGACGCAAGGAGCATAGAAGTTAAACTAAGGCTTGCTCAGCAGTTTAGAATTAGAGGAGTTAGCTATTGGACAATAGGAAGATGGTTCCCTCAAAACTGGCTTGTATTAAATGCACTTTTCAATGTTACAAAAGTGATATAGAAAATGTATTTTAAAAGTTTAGACGCTTCGCTTAGTAAATTAAAATTTACAAGCGAAGCGTTTTAAATGATAAATTAGTGCAAATTTTTTATTAAAATATGGTAAAATAATAATAAGTCATTTACAAGAGATGACAAAGACAACAAACAATGAAAGTAGGAGATGGACGTGAGTATTAGAGGAAAACAAATTATACTACCTTTAGTGATGTTGATTCTATTAGTAATTGGTATAAAAATAGATGCTAGAGCAGCAGATAACCTAGAGGTAGGAAAAGATAAGGTTTGGAAGATAACTTTCAATAAAAAAATACGATATGATGATGAAGCAGTTGATTCTATAAAAGTATTAGACAAGAAAGGTGAGAAGGTAAGAGTAAGACTGGAATTTGCAAAGGATGAAAAGACTATTTTAGTAAAGCCACCAATCAGAGGATATACTGAAGGTGAAAAGTATACTTTAATTGTGGAAAGAAACATTTATTCAAAGCTTAATACAAGGTTAAAAAATAAAAAAGAAATCAGCTTTACAATAAGAAATGATGGCCCTTTTAAGGATATGCAGATTTTAAATCCTGAAGATAGTATAAATGCTGAAGGAAATAAAAAGTATGTATTTAACAGGGTGGATAAGTTAATAGGATTAGAAGATAAAAATATAAAAGAAAGCGGATGGAATTACACTGTATATAAGATGGCTAATATAGATGCTTCATATGTTATTATTTCTAATAAGGAAAATGCTGAAGAGATAAAGCTTCCAGTAAAGCTTAAGGGCTGGTTTGGAGTTTATATAGGGTATTCAAGTGATACAGAAGGTTTTAGAGTAAAGCATAATGAAAAAGAAGAAACTATTATACCATATGAAAAAGACTCAAACAACAAGGCAAAATATATAAATGAAAGCTTTGCCTTTGCAGATAATTTTGACGGAGATAGCATAAGTATAGTTCCAATAAGTGGGAAAAAGGCAGAAATAACCTATATAAAGGTAGTAGCCCTAAACAATGAACAGGTTAAGCTATATAATAAAGAGAATGAATATACTACATATTCGAGAGTAATATATGATAATGATGGATACACAGATTTCTTTTGGGGAAAGTATCCAGATGTATCTAGCTTGAAGCAATTTCCTGTAAACTTGTATTCTAAGACAGGGGCTAAGGAGATAAATTGGACATTAGGTACTACAGGACTCTTAACCTATAACAGTAAATATGCTGGAATACCTTTTAAGGATTTTTATAAATATGAATCCTTTGTTAGACATGGAGATATTTTGGCAAAAAAGCAGATTATAAATATATTAATTTCAGGTCAATCTCCTTTAGAGATAGTAACTAAAAAAGCTAATGAAATGGGGATTAAGACAAGTGCATCCTTAAGAATGGCAGCCTTTTATTCATCAAATTCTACAAAATTCTTAAATGGAGCTTTATTTGATAATTATGGGGATTGCCTTCAGAGCAATGGAAAGTCATTAAGCTATTATTATCCTAAATTTAGAGAATACATATTAAATGTGTTAAAAGAAGTTTCTGTGACAGAAAACTTATATGGAATAACCTTAGACTTTTGTAGATACCCTAATGTTATGGGAGATGAAGCATCTCATGAAGAAAAAATATATATAATGACATCATTTATTAGAGAGGTTAGAAGAGAAATTCCAGATAAGAAAATAACAGTAAGATTTCCATATCTAAATCCTGAATCCTATGGATTAGACATAGAAGCTTGGGTAAAAGAAGGATTGGTTGACAGAATTGTGCCATCTGTTATAAGTTATGAAGACTTTTTTAACTTTGATAGATATGTAGAGATGGTGAAGGGCACTAATGTAGAACTTTACCTAGGAGTTACAGCTAATCTTAAAGGACAAGATTTAACTCCTGAAACAGAAAAATTAATGAAGGAAGGAAAATATATTCCAAACAATGAATATGTGTCCGCAGAAGAATATCTATTTAGAGCACATGAGGCCTATGAAAAAGGAGTAAAAGGACTTTTCCTATTTAACACCTTAAACGATATGGATCTTACGGAAGAGGTATATCCTAAATATAAATTAATAGGAAACAAAGTTAAAGTAGATAAGTGGTATGAGTTTGAATATCCAGCCTATCTTGTAAATTATAAGGTGGATTGGATAATATAAAAATTGTATATGGAGTAGTAAATAGGGAAAAAGTGGCTGCGGTTTTGAGCTATAAAAAACCACAGCCACTTTCTATATAAAAATTATTCGCTTACTGTAGATTCTTCTTTTATAAGACCTTTTCTATAAGCAATCAAAAGCATTTCAAGTTCCTTAATTTGCTTTTTTATTTCCCTTCCTATATCTGTGTCTGCAACTCTTTTTCGAGAGAGAGAATGTTCAAGTATTACGGTAGAGGATACAATATCTTTTTCTTCTTTAATAGCTTTTTCTATAGAACCAAATGGTTCATGAGAGCTGAGCAAAAGACCATAAGAATTATAAATTAAAGTATAACCTGCAATTCCTGTTTCAGGTTGATATGCTCGGCAAAAGCCTCCATCTATAACTAAAAGTTTTCCATTGGCTTTAATTGGATTCTCTCCACTTTTAGTTTTTACAGGAACATGTCCGTTTATTATGTGAGAAGTATTTGGATCTAGGTTAAATTCTTTTAAAATATTAATAACTATTTCTTCATTATCTCTATATTTATAGTAAGGATTTTTTCTTTCTACATGAGTTTTCTTATCATCTATAAAATATCTTTCAAAAGTAGTCATTTTGTGTTTTCCAAATTCAGGAGAATCCGGGCCGCACCATAAATACCACATCATATCCATGGCATATTCCTTTGCTTTAGAGCCCTCCTTAAAGAAATAAGCTTCCCTTGCAAGATGATCAAATTTATCTAATAATGCCTTACCCTTATATTTAACTCCAGAAATGGTTACTTCTTTAAAGGAACCATCTTCATTAAGAGGAATGCACCCATGAAATAAAAGATTAGAATTATAAATCAAATACATACTTCCTTTAGTATATAAAAAACGAATATGGCGTTGAAGCTTTTCGCTGTGAATAAAGGAATGTTTTAATTTTTTTATAAGCTCTTCCTCTTGAGGAGTTAGTTTATAAGGATCTTTAGGGTTAATTGTTGGAAAGTGTTTATCATTAAGAGTATAAGTTTTTCCATTCAAATTAATTGTGCCTTTTTCATAATCTATTTTATCCAGCAAAAGCTGATCGTTCATTAAAAATTCAGGATGCTTCTTAATAATCTGTCCTTCAAGCTTGAACTGTATAATAGCTATAGCCTTGTGCATTTTTGAGATTAAAGCAATCTCTCTTTCGCTTAATTTTTTATCAATAATCCTAGGCATAAAGCTTTTGCAAGCATCATCATCATAAAATTCTGTTGAAAATGTAGCAAGAGGAAGCTGATTTATTCCATAACCGTCCTCTATGGTGTATAGGTTAGCATATCTTAATGCTATTCTAAGCACATTGCATATACAAGCTTCAGAACCAGCAGCAGCTCCCATCCATAGAATATCGTGATTTCCCCATTGTATATCTACAGAATGGTGTTTTATCAAAGCTTCCATAATTATTTCAGGCCCTGGACCTCTATCATAAATATCTCCCACAATGTGAAGCCTGTCTACGACAAGTCTTTGAATAACTTTGGAAATAGCTATAATAAATTCAGCGGCTCTATCGATATCTATTATAGTAGAAATAATTCCATTATAATATTCATGTTTGTTTATAGTGCCATCATGTTCATGAAGCAGCTCCTCAATTACGTAAGCAAAATCCGGTGGAAGAGCTTTTCTAACCTTGGAGCGGGTATACTTTGAAGAAACCACTCTGCAAAGCTCGATAAGTCTATAAAGATTTATCTTATACCAGTCCTCTAAATCTTCCTCAGTGTTTTTTATAAGCTCGATTTTTTGCTCTGGATAATATATAAGTGTAGCCAAAGCAGCCTTTTCACTTTCTCTTAGAGAATTGCCAAAGACATCATCAATTTTGCGCTTTATAACTCCAGAAGCATTTTTAAGGACGTGAGTAAAAGATTCATGCTCTCCATGCACATCGCTTATAAAATGCTCTGTACTCTTAGGCAAATTCAAAATAGCCTGCAAATTTACAATCTCAGTACTAGCAGAAGATATGCTTGGATACTGCTTTGCAAGTAGCTGCAAATATCTTAAATCATTTTTTATCATATCTAAGTTGTTTTCATCACAGAAGGTCATTATTATCCCCCTTTTATTTCTCCACTTAATAAAATGCCAGGTATTTTTATTATATTATACCATATATTATTATTCATATTAAATAAAAATGCTACAATATTTCTCTTAAAAGCATAAAAAGTATACAATAATTAAAGAAAAGTGCGTTTTATTGAAGTTACACTATATAAATTTATTCTATCATGAAAAATATAATTCCACATCAAGTAAATTTTTAAGGTGATTTTTCAAATATTGAAGAAATTGCATTGTATGATTACAATATGAATTATAATATGTTTTAAATCTTTACTCAGCATAAAGTAACTAGTAAGCATCACATAGAAAATGAGGAGGATGAATATTTTGAATGAAACCATACTAATAATTGAAGATGAAGAAAGAATGAGAAAGCTTTTAAGAGATTATTTTAAAGATAGTGGATTTAATATATTGGAATGTGACAATGGAATAAAGGCTTTGGATTTATTTAAAAATAATAGAGTTGATTTAGTTATACTGGATATAATGATACCTTATATGGATGGATGGACAGTTTGTAATAAAATAAGAGAAGTTTCAGATATACCTATAATAATGCTTACAGCAAAGAGTGAGGAGGAAGACAAACTTCTAGGGTATGAGCTTGGAGCTGATGATTATGTGACAAAACCTTTTAGTCCTAAGGTTTTAGTGGCTAAAGCAAAGGCACTTTTAAAAAGGAGCAATGGAAAAAATAAGTTGGAAAATGAAACAAAAAAATTCAATGGACTTGAAATTAATCCTCTTTCTCATGAAGTAAAAATAGATGGTGAGGAAATACAACTTTCTCCTAAAGAATATGATTTATTATTATTTTTTGCTAAAAATGAAGGAATATCCTTAAGCAGAGATGTAATTTTAGATAAAGTATGGGGGTTTGATTACTATGGGGGTCTTAGAACCGTTGACACTCATGTAAAGAGACTGAGAGAAAAATTAAAGCATAAAGCTGACTATATAGTTACTGTAAGGGGAAGTGGGTATAAATTCGAGGTGAAAGAATGAAAAAAAGCATTGTTTTAAAGTTATTTGTAATAACCGTAGTTTTTTTTACAGCTTTTATAACTATAGAGATGTTATTTCAATCTATATTTTTCCAAAACTTTTATATAGATAGAAAGACTAAAAATCTAAAGAATAATCTTGAAAACTTTGAAAAAAGCTACGTAGAGAATATTGGTAATATGGAAAAAAACCTCAGTAATATAAAGGATTTTGAAGATGATAATAATGCAAAAATAGTTATATTAGAGAGCAATGGACTTTTAAGTTATATAACAGATTCACAAGATAAGATTAAGGATTCAAACAGAGTCAGTATAATAAAAAAAGTAGTAGAAGAATGGACATCTAATCCTAGAGCCTTTATAGATATGCAGATGAAAGGTGAGACTGTAACTTATATATTTAATGATCCCCGTTATAATATTAAAAACATAGTAGCTATTGCTCCAGTATCTTTTAATAATATTCCTGTAAAGGTAATATTTGCAGTATCTTCTCTCCAGCCAGTGGATGAAGCTGTAAAAGTAATGAAGGAACTTTACATATATGTATATATAGCTGCTGTAATTATCATTTTAATACTTGCGTTTATATATTCCAAGATGATTGCAAAGCCGTTAGTAGAACTTAATAATGCAGCTTTAAAGATGGCAAAGCTTGATTTTACGGAAAAATGCGAAGTAACTACAGAAGATGAGATAGGAAACTTAGGCAAAACCCTGAACTTTTTAGCTAAAAATTTAAGTGATGCTCTATCCTCTTTGAAAGAATCCAATAAACAGCTTCGACGAGATATTGAAAAAGAAAAAGAACTTGAAAACATGAGAAAAGAATTCGTAGCAGCAGTATCTCATGAATTAAAAACTCCCATAAGTTTAATTGAAGGATATGCTGAAGGCATAAAAGACAACATTGTACAGGGAGAAGACAGGGATTACTATTTAGATGTAATAATAGATGAAGCCAAAAAGATGGCAAATATGGTATCGGATATGTTGGAGCTTTCAAAACTTGAATCAGGAAACTTCAAAATAGAAATGAATGAATTTTATCTGGATATGACAATAAATGAAACCATAAAAAGATTAGAAAAAATAAAAGGAGATAAAGACACAGACAGAACTTTTACTATTGTAAGCTCCGTGGATAAAAATTTAGAAGTTCTAGGTGATGAGGACAGAATTGAAGAGGTAATAACTAATTTTCTTACCAATGCCATAAGGCATGTTAAAGATAAGGGTAATATATATGTAAGAACTCTAACTAAAGATGATAAGATTTTTGTTGAAATTGAAAATGAAGGAGAGCAAATAAGAGAAGAAGATATGAAAAAGATATGGGACAGATTTTATAAAATAGACAAATCCAGAAATAGGAGCCTAGGAGGCACAGGACTTGGTCTTAGTATAGTCAAACACATTCTACAGCTTCACAACAGCGATTTTGGAGTAGAAAACACAGAAAATGGAGTGAAGTTTTACTTCTCACTATATAAGAAAAATGCGCAGAATTTTTCTTATATGTAAGTATCTAATCAATTCACTGAAATTTTTATAATAGGTAAAGTGGAGGCGCCTATAGGCACCTCCACTTATAAACATTTTATTTCGTAAAATATTTATATAATGTTTTTATTCAGAAAGTGTAAGCGTGATTTTTTTGGTTTTTCCATCTCTAATTACTTGTATTTCTACTTTATCTCCAGAATTGTGTTTTTGTTTTAGAGCGTTCATTTCTTCAACGGTTTTAACGGTTTTGCCGTCAAACTTTGTAATAACGTCTCCAGGGAGTAAGCCAGCTTTTTCAGCAGGACTGAATTCTTCTACTTGGTGAATATAGATTCCAATAGGAAGATTATTTCTTTTAGCAATATTTTGGGTTATATTAGAGGCACTAATACCAATCTTTAAAAGAGGCTTTATAAGTTTTTCAATTTGAGGCTTAACAGTATTTATAGGAATTGCAAAGCCAAGTCCTTCTATTTGACTTCCGCCGATTTTAGCTGTGTTTATTCCAATTACTTGACCATAGGTATTAACCAAAGCACCACCACTATTACCAGGATTTATAGCAGCATCGGTTTGAATGTACTTCTGAGTTTGGCCATCAACAGTTACCTCTCTATTAACTGCACTTATAACTCCAGCAGTTACTGTTCCTAAAAACTGCTTTCCAAGAGGATTACCTATTGCTATAGCAGGTTCTCCAACCTCAATGCTGTCAGAATCTCCAAACTCAGCTACAGCAGGGATCTCCACATCTTCAGTTAGCTTTATAACAGCAAGATCCAAAGAAGAATCATAGTTAACAACTTTAGCAGGTATTTCCTTGCCCTCTTTTCCATTATTAAAGATAACAGTTATCTGTTTTGCTCCGTTTATTACATGATAATTGGTTAATATATATCCATCCTCATTAAATATGATTCCAGATCCCATGCCTTCTTGAGTCTCAGGAAGTCCAAACATATCTATAGAAGTTATACTCTTAGTAGAAACCCCTACAACAGCAGGCCCTACTTGTTTTGCAATATTTGCCACAGAAAGAGGTACTGAGCTAGAACTAGTCTTAACCGTATTGTTATTTGTTTTTTCGGAATTAGATTGAACAGTACTTGGTGAAGATATACCTTTATTATTAAAGTACTTTATAGTAGCAATTGAAGAAGCCACACCTCCTAAAGAAGTGCATAAAACTCCAACTATTAAATAAGAAAAAAATTTTTTTCCCATGCCTTTTTTGGGCTTATTCTTCTTGATGTTATCAGAGCTATAAGAAATATCTTCACCTTCCTTCCAAGATTTTACCTCTACAAAATCATTTTTATTAAAATCATCATTAAAGTTACTCATAAACAATTCCCTCCTGATATATATAAACAAACTTTACAATTTCCTTTGATTTAATTATATATTATCTCTCTTTTGTTACAATTTAATGACAAAGCACTAAAAAAACTGCAAAATGCAGTTTTTTAGTGCTTCAGCTTCCTACACTCTCTAAGCTTTCTAAACTGCCTTTTTCTCCACTGTGCCTACAGGTGCTTCCACTCTTTATTTAATAAGGCGTTTATTTCTCCTCCAATTAAAATAATGACTGATGTCAAAAAGAGCCATACCATAAGCACAATTACAGCCCCTATGCTGCCGTATAGTCTGGAGTAGTTAGCAAAATTATCTACATAAAAAGTAAATCCCATTGATGATAGTATCCATCCTATGGTGGCAAAGACTGATCCAGGCAGTACATCCCAGAAGGTGAGCCTTTTGCATGGAGTAAATTTGTAGAGCAGGGCGAAAATAAAAGTCATAATTATTAGAGTTAAAAAGTATCTTAAAAAGTTCCATATAAAATGAAACCTTATAGAAAGAGAAAACCAAGCACTGAGTTTATATCCTATTATATTTCCAAGCACAAGAATAAAAAGAGAAAGTATTATCAAAAAAGTAAGTGCAAATGTGCATAAAATAGCTATGAGATGAAGCTTCCAAAAAGGTCTGCACTCCTCCTCTTCATAAGCCTTGTTAAGAGCCTTAATAACAGCATTAAAGCCATTAGAAGCCACCCATATTGTAACTATAAAGCTAAAAGATAATAGATTGCTTTTTTTAAAATCAAATATTTCAATTACAGTAGTATAAATTAGACTATAAGTATTATAAGGAAGAATATTTTTTAAACTTATGAGAACATCTTGGCTTCTCACAGAGCTGTATGCTGCTATAGTAAACAAAAAAATTAAAAAGGGAAAAAAGGACAATAAAAGGCTATATGCAAGTTGAGAAGCTAAGGCAAAAATATCATCTCTTATAAGTTTATGTATGAGTTTAAGAAAAATATTTCTATCTTCCTGTTTATACAAAGCCACAACTCCTTTTTAATACATGGTTTAAATGAATACTTACATATGAAGTATTTTTTGTAATTACTAATATTAATATTCTTTAGAAGAAAATTTAAAACTTTAGTATAAGAAAAATAGACAGAAATAGAAAGCATAGTATTTGCATTAGAAAAATAATAGATTTGTTGGAATAAGTTAAAAATAAAGTCATATATTATATAGAATAGTTCACAGAAGGTAATATGAATATTTTAGAAGATAGGAAATATATTATAAGAAATGTATAATTCATAATAAGCTTTTATTAAAAAGTAGACTTTTAGGAATATAGTTCCATAATACAAAAAATATACTATATTATATTGCATTTTGTGGTAAAATAGTTTAAAATCAATTCGATAAGGCAAAATTTATGAAAAAAAATATTAAATTTATTCGAACTTTTTATTAAATTCATTCGTAAATATAGTTGTAGATGGATATAATCCCATATTAATCAATTTAAAATGGAAAAATAATTAATATTATAGTAACAATTACCATAAACAATTTCTTTGTTAATAGTTGATAAATGGGACAAAAACCTATATAATAAAAAATATATTAATGATAGTAACAAATCCTACATATACATTTACATGAATATATTAGTAAAATGATAATGCTTTATTAATATAAAAAAGGAAATGTAACATCCTTATAGAATATTTAAGTTAGGTTCTAAAAGATTGTAATATCAAGGAAATATAATTTACTTATATTTATATTTCCCGATTTTACATATATTATTCAACACAAAGTTAATAATTATAAAAATTTAAAAAATAAACTATCAAAATGGGAGGGAACACAAGTGATTAAAAGAAAGATGAGTTTACTTCTTGCTGCAGTAGTAGTTGCTACAGGAGTAGGAACAGTTACACCAGCATTTGCTGAAACAACTGCACAAAACTTACCAAGCATTTATCGTGCAGTACCATCAATATCAATGGCTGAAGAAGGGGATGATTTTACATTCGCTGTTACAGCTAAAGATTACCAAGGACAAGTTCAATACAGAATTTGGGTTCAAAACCTTGAAACAAAAGAATGGTCTGAATTAACAAATGGATATTCAGAAGCTGTTGAAGCTGGTCAACCATTTATGCCACAAGCTGCTGCTAAGTTAAAAGCTGGAAAATATAAGGCTTCTATCTGGGTAAAGAGAGCAGGACAAAAGGGTGCTAAGGAAAACAAAAATGGAGACTATGACAACTACTTCACAAAGAATTTCTCAATCCAAAAAGATGGATATTTCGCTAATAGAGTAAATTTAGATAATGTAGAAATAAAAGATAGCTACACAGTTAACGAATTTGCAAAGATTGTTGGACAAGACAACTATAAAATTCATGTTTTAAATTCAAAGGGTGAATGGAAATACGATCCAGATGGATATGAAACTGCTGAAGATTCTTCAGATGATATTAAATTCGTAGAACCAGGTGTTTATATGATAGACGTTTGGGGAATGAATGATAACCCAACAGATGCTGTTAAGAAACAAGGATATGATGGATTTAAATTAAAGATCGTTACAGTAACTGAAGCACCAGTTGATGAAATCCCAACATTTGAAGTAATAACAGCAGATACTAATGCAATTCCAATGCAAACATTAGTACAAATCAAATTAGATACTACAACTCCAGAAAACTATGAAGTTAAAGTTGCTGGAACAGCATTAGAACTTAGAACAAACAAAGATGGAGAAAAAGTATTCATCGGAGTTGTTAACAAGACTCTAACAAAAGACCAAGTTATAGAAAATACAGAAGTTACTAAAATTGGAGATGAAGATAAAGAAATACCAGCACATGAAATAGTAACAGTAGATACTAATGCAATTCCAATGCAAACATTAGTACAAATTAAGTTAGATACTACAACTCCAGAAAAGTACACAGTAGAAGTTGCTGGAACAGCATTAGAACTTAGAACAAACAAAGATGGAGAAAAAGTATTCATCGGAGTTGTTAACAAGACTTTAACACAAGAGCAAGTTGAAGCACAATTAGTAATAAAATAATTGAAATCATAAAGATTTAAATATAAAGATTTAAATATAAAGATTTTAGGAGGGAATTATAGATGGCTAATAAAAAAGTAGTTAGCGTTTTATCAACAGCTGCTATAGGAACATTAATCGCTTCAGCAGTTGGAACAACTGCATTAGCAAAGGTTGATGGATTAGTAGTTAAAAATGCAGAAGGAACTTATTTAAATTATGATTTAACAGAATTACAAGAATCAGCAGTAGAAAATTACTTAGGAAACGAAAAAGGTGCAGTTCTATATAAGAGCTTTGATGCAGCTAGAGCTACTTTAGTTTCTTATCACGATGATAAAACTGGATTTATCGATGCTAATGCTATAGCAGAAGCAGCTAAAGATGCAATCTTAGGCGGAGAAGAATTCGATGTAAATAAATTTACAGAAGCTTCTAAAGAAACAGCTCTTCCAGGAACAGTTTACAAAGCAGTAGTTAAGGATGGAGTAGTTGTTAAGGGTGACGAAGTTAAACCTAACGGTGATAATGATGAAGATGAGGATTTAAAGGTTGTTTCAGTTGAATCTATAAATGCTGCTCAAGTTAAAGTTACATTTAATAAAGCTTTAGATGGGGATGCTAAAGATGAAGCTGAAGATTTAGATAACTATACTCTATACAATGAAGATGATGATGAAGTAGAAGATGTATTCAAGTCAGTTGATGTAGAAGAAGGTTCAAATGAAGCTATATTAACAGTAGATTTTAGCAAAATTGGTGATGATGATGATGAATATCAAAACCAAGCTACTTATAAATTAGTTCTTGATGAAAACATCACTGGAACAGAAATAAGCAAAGAATTTAAAGTTTCTGACTTTGAAATTCCAGAAGTTACATCTGCAGAAGTTGTTGGTATTAGAACAATAAAAGTACATTTAAGTGAACCAATAGTATCTAAAAATAGAACACCACAAAATATATACGAAGATTTAGAAGATGCTTTTGAAGTTAATGAGGGAGGATATTCAATAGAAAAAGTTGAACCTATCAACAATGGTAAAGAATTAAATATCGTTCTTTATAGCAAATTAAAAGATGGAGAAAAGCTAACTCTTAATGTTAAATCAGAAGCAGAAGATTATGCTGGATATTCATTAAAGAAAGCTAAATTAGACTTAAAAGCTGACTTTAACACAGAAGATTTAGCTATTGTAGGCTATAAGAAGGCAAAAGACCAAGAAATAACTTTAGTATTTAATAAAGATATTAAATTTGCTGATCATAAAGATGATACTATGATTGCAAATGCTAAAGTAGATAAGATTAGCGAAAAATATCCTGAAAGTAAAGGATATACTTATGTAAGTGATGATGACTTCTTTGAATCATTCTATCATACTACAAGCAAAAATGCTGCAGAAGCAGTAGTTATTGATGGAAATGAACTTACTTTATATTTCGATTCTGATCATTCACTTCCAGAAACAGCTTATGTTTTTGTAGATGCTGATGTTTTAGAAGACTTATGGGAAAAAGAAAATGATGGCTTAAATATAAAAGCTAATGTATCTAAAGATAAAGATAGACCAGAAATAAAGAAAGTTGAACAAGATGATGATTCAAATAAAAAGATAATCTTAACTTTCTCTGAAGATTTAGATTTAGATTCAGCTACAGATGAAGATAATTATACAGTTAAAGATAAAGACGGAAAAGCAGTAAGAGTATCTAAAGCAAAATTAACAGATAGTGATGAAGTTACATTAGAGTTATCAAAAGATTTAGAAGACGGAGAAGAATATGAAGTAACTATAGAAGATGTTGAAGATAAAGCAGGAAATAAGATTGAAAAGGTTACTAAGAAATTCACAGCAAAAGATACTCAAGCCGTTACTAAAGATGATATAAGTGCAAAATTCTATGATGCATCAAAGAGTAGCCAAAAGATTGTTGTTGACTTTGGTACTAAGATGTTAGCAGATGGAAGCAGATATGCTATCAATAATCTTGATAACTATGATTTAACAATAGTTAAGGGTGGAAAGACTTATGAGATTAACTTATCAGATTATGATGGAGCTAGCGTAAAAGCAGTAGATAATGCTACTAAAGCTGAATTAAGACTTCCAGGAAATAAGGAGGATCTTGATGATCAATTTAATTTTACAGGTGCAACTCTTACATTAGATATAAATAAAGTTGAAGATGCTAATGGAAATAGAACTGGATTACTAAGAGATATTACAGTTAATGGATCTGCTGCTTCAATTGGATTAGATGAAGATAATGATGAGCCAGTAGCTGTAGATAGAGAAACTATTAAGATAGTATTTGATGATGAAGTTAAGTTTGACGGAGATGATGTAAAACTTAAGGAACAAGGAACTGGAAATGAGATAATACCAGCTTCTACAAAGGTTGAAAAAGCTAATGGAAAGACAACTGTAACTTATACATTAAAAGAAGCTGATCAATTATCATATGACGGAAAACATAATGGACATAAGGTTGTAGTTGTAGTTGATGGTAATAAATCAGAAAACAAATATGGTGATACATTACTTAAGGCTACTTATACAGTTAAGGATGAAATAGCTCCAGAATTAGCTAAAATTGATGATAATAATGTTGTTGTAAAGAATACTAAGATAGATGATAGAGATGACTATGATGATGCAGTAGTATTAACTAGCTTCAGTGTTACTAATCCAGACGGAGATCCTGTGACAAAGGATGGTATCGTAACAGCTACTGTTGAATTAACATTTGAAGAAGCACTAGATACGACTAACATAGAGAAAAACATTAATCTATTCAAGGTTGATGATAAGGATGTAAGAATAACTAACGTTACCACAAATGGCTCTGATAAAGTTGTATTAACACTTAGTGCAAAAGAAAGCGATTATGATGAAGCACTTGATTTCTTAGGATTAGGAATTACTACTGAAACAAATAAAGTATATGATTTGGCAGTTGATAAGGATGGTAACTCAGATGCTAACGGTGCAGTAGTTGATACTGATGTAGAATATGTACCTTTAGCTATAAGAGGAATTAAAGCTATAGAAGATCAAATTGAAGAATTAGCTAGCGAATATGTTACTGTAAATACAAATACAAATATAATAACAGCAACTGTTAAGGATGGAAAAACAGGTGCATATCTAAAGGATGTTCTTCCAATTGATAAGTTCATAAAGCTTAATGGAGCTTTAGTAACAGATGTAAATGGACAGACAACAGTTGAAGGTATTAAGAATGAAATAAGTCGTTTAGCAGGAAAAGAATCATTTAATGAAATTACTCTTGAAGATTTAGATGGTGAAAAGCTTAAAGTAACTGTTCAAAACGGTAAGGAAACAGTAACTTATGTTTTAAATCTAGTTTTACCTGCTCAACAATAAAAGTGCGAAACGTTACTCTATAAGTTATTCGTAACGAAAAGAGTGGAATTTATTTAAGAAGAAATGAGTATAGATGCTTTCATCTATACTCTCTTCTGTGAAAAAAATATAAATTCTAACTGTTTTGTAGATTTCACAGGTGAAATTCCTATGCTAAGCAATAACCTTTTAGCTTAGAGTCTAATACTCCTGCATCTATGTTATACTGCATTTATAACATAGGTGAAGCCAGGTGAAGCCGTAATAGGTGAAAGTCCTATGCGGGGTTCCTTAAAAGTTTGCTATGGTCAGGGTAACCTAATCCATGTTAATGCGTATTAAGTTTAGTTCATGCTGTTAAAATATTATTGTCTTGAGCTTGGCATGAAACAATATATTTTAAATAATATATTGGATTGAGAAAAATTCAGGTTATTAAACTCAATCTTCTTAATTCGTTAGTGGAGGCCTAAGGCATTCAAAATAAGGGATATACAAAACGGAACGTTTGATGCTCTGTATAAATAGGAAATGCAGTTCCAGTGATGTATACAGAGGCTCAGCAGGTTCATAGTAGTGATGATCTTCTGGCCGCTTGTAGCATTATGGTAACATAGTGTGAGGATAAAACAGAAGGTAGCGAAGGAACCTAGTCGGTATAATAAAGCAATTAAAAGTATTTTAGTAGAATTGAGGGAAGCATTTCTACTGATATATTAAAATATATGAACGGAAACATTTCTAAACAATTTCAATTCAATTCAATTTATTCAAATCTATAATTTTCATAACTTAATAAGTCACTTCAAATCAAGAGGCTGTCATAGAGACTTTCTATGGCAGCCTTTTCTTTTATTTTAAATTTAATAGAAAAGTAATTAATTTATTTCTTCCCAACAAAAATAAGTTAATTAGTCGCGGAATGACAATGAAAACAATAATGAAAACAATAATGACGGCAATCATGAAGATGGTAATCATGAAGATGGCAATAATGAAGATGGCAATAATGAAGATGATAATGATGAAGATGGCAATCATGAAGACGATAATAATGAAGATGATAATAATGAAGACGATAATACGCAAAACGTATATAATGCTCCAGGAACTTATGGACCAGCTTCAGGAATACAACAGGTTAGTGGAAATGTAACAGTTAATGCAGCTGGAGTAACCTTGAAAAATATGGCGATAAATGGGAGCTTAATACTTGCAGAAGGTATAGGTGAAGGTGATATAATACTTGAGAATGTTACAGTAACTGGAGACACATATGTAAGGGGTAGTGAAAATAATAGTATACATTTTAGAAATTCAACACTTGCCACTATAATAGTTAATAAAAATGATGGGCAAGTAAGAATAGTAGCTGAAGGAGATACAAAAGTTATAGAAGTTCAGTTAGAAACACCAGCAATACTTCAAATTCCAGAAGGAGCTAGAATAGAAACTCTTGTGCTAAATGCAGCAGCAAATATTCTTGGTAATGGTGCTATTAATACTGCAAGAGTGCATATTGGAGGAACAGGCTCTAATTTATCTATTAGACCTCAAAATATTGTATTAGACAGTGGTGTTAGTATATGGATCAATGGCGAAATTATTAGCGAAAATATGCCAGAAGAAACAACTACTTCTATAAAAAATGTTAAAAATCTTACACCAACAAGTGTAGATATAGAATTTAATGAATTCATAGAAGGCTTATCAATAAATGATTTTGTAATAACAGCTACTTTAAACGGAGAAGCTATTGAGTTGCAAAATTTAAGTTATGACGAAGTATCACAAACATTATCCTTTTCAAGTGTAGTAGGCGCAAGTTCATCAGGAAAGAAATTTAAAATTACTGTTTCACCAAGAGAAGGAAGTACAAAACTTAAAGGAGAAGGAAAAACTTCTAATGAAATAACTTTGGAATCAACAGGAATCAGTGGAAGAATAATTGATGATGTATCCCATTTAGGTGCTTCAGGAGTAACTATCAAATTTAGATCTGGAGTTAATAATAAGGATGGAGAAGTAGTAGCTGAAACAGTAACAGATGAAAATGGATACTATTCTGTTAGCTTGCCAGCAGGTCAATACATTGGTGAATTATCAGGTGAAGGATACGTAACGGGATATTTATATGCAGTTGTACCTACAGATTCTATTTTGACAGACAAAAATGAAATTATAATTAGAGCAGTAAGTTTGGAACAGATAAAAATAGTTCTTACTTGGAATGATAAAGTAATAAGTGATCTGGATTCATATCTTGTAGCACCATCACTAGATGGAACAAGCAAATTTTCCATTTCCCTTGCAAATAGGAAATATGAGTATAATGGAATAAAATATGCTGAGTTAGAGCAGAATGGTAGAGCGTACAATAGATATGGAATAGAAACTACAACAATCTATAGACCTATAGATGGAGAATATTACTTCTATGCTCATGAATTTGCGTCAACAACTCCATTAGGAAATTCTGCTGCAAAGGTTCAAATATTTAAAGGAAATAGTACAGTTGCAGATAATTCATTTAATGTTCCAGAAGGCAGTTCTGACGGAACAGATTGGATTGTATTTAAACTTACTGTAAGTAATCAAGGACAAAATGTAAATGTAACAGAGATTGGTAAAGTTGCTAAGATAAGATATACTACTGATGGTTCAAAAACAAATTTAAATAGCACTCTTTATACAGGTCCAATTACAGTAGATAAAGAAAACTTTAAACTTACAGCAATGGCAGCTAAATATGACGCAATTATTTGTCAATATTCAAATGTCAATATAACTACTCAGTCCATTGAAGAATTTACAAAAAGCAGAGTTCCAGAAATCTTAAATCGAATATCAGAAGATAATACTAGTATTGATATTACAGAAGAAAACCAAATTGTGACTATAACAAAAGAAAATGATGATGCTATAGGATATATTTGGGAAAATATTGATATGCCAATACACTATGAACTTAAATCTGTAACTTTAGCTGATGGATTTACTTTAAAAAATCAAAATGTTATAGAATGGATGAATAAAAAAATAGATAGGAAGATTATGGTTTATAGCGGTATGATTGATTGTTACTTTAATAGTAACTTTGATACATTAAAATCACAAGTATCAGAATTAGTTGTGTCAATAAATGGAGTGGATTATACAGTAAAATTTGCAAACTAATTGATTAAATGAGAAGGGTAACTTTTATAGTTATCCTTTTCATTTTTAACTAATGCCATTACATAGAAAATATGATATACTATACTAGTTAAGAACTATAGTCACAAATAAGTGAAAAAGCATTAAAGTGGGAGGAGAATTTTTTACAATGAATACAAAATCATTAAATAAAAAAGTATCACTTATAGTTTCGGCTTTAGTTATTTCAGCATCTCTTGCTGCCTGCGGAAAACAAAAACCGGTAGAAGTTCCAAAGGAGTCAGGCACGAAGATTGAAGATAAAGCTATGACAGAGAAGATACAAAAGGAAAGTATAGTATCTGGAAGTAAGGTATACATACAGGATAAAACTATAATAGCCACTATGGTTATAAAAAAAGAAGCTAAAAAAGAAGACATAGAAAAGGTAGCAAATCAATATGCTCAAGAATTAAAGAAAAAATATAATAATCTTCAAGGAGATTATGCTGGCATGACAATAAATGTTCAAGCAGTTCAAAGCGGCAAAAATGTAGCTAATATCCTGATTGAAAAATAAAGATAACATAAAGGGGAGTTACCATATGGCAAAGTTTATAAATAACTTTTTTAGAGGAAATAAGGCTAAAAAAGATAATGTAATTAATTTAATAGAAAAGTCCAAAAAAGCTAAAGAGCAGTCACAAAATGAAACTAAAGAAGCCTTAGAAGATAAAACAAAGCTTACAAATGCTAAGCTTTCTCTTGATCCAGTATCAGAAGCTACAGCATCAGACTTTCAGAAGGATTTAATAAAGGAAGAGATAGAAAAGTTTCCACCTCTTACTTTTGGAGGAGTAGATATTAGAACTGCTTATATATTTGATGATGGAGACAGATATGAAGCTAGTGTATATATAAGAAGTGCTTTAAGTAGGCCCATAACTTTTGAAAAAACCTTATTACATATAATAGACAAAGATAACAATATAGTAGGAAGTCAATTAATTGATTTAAGAGAAATGGGAGAAATTCCTCCAAGAAGTGTAAGGCCGTGGAAGGTTTATTTTGATAAAGCTAATGTAAAGATAGAAACATTAAAGAAAGATGAGTATAGAGTTGCCTTTGATAGTAGAACTAATGCAGAAAAGGTTATTAAAGTGGAATTTGAGAGCTTGCCAGAAAACCTTAGTTATGAGGAAAAACAAAAATATGAGAATTTTTTAAATAACCTTCCTTCAATAAAACCTGGACAAGTGAGTATCTCATCATACAGCTTAAAGAAAGATAGAGAAAACAATGTTACTTTAGTTGTACTATTTAGAAATGGTATGAATAAGGACATAAAGGTTCAAAAACTTCCTATAAGGATTTCAGACAAAGAAGGAAATAAGCTTATTGAAGCAAAATTTGACTTGGAGAATGAAGGAATAGAAATAGGATCAGCAAAAGCGAGACTCCATAGATTTATATTTCCAGCAGGAACAATTTCTCTTGAAAATGTTAATCTAAAAGAGTGTACTGTTGACTTCATGTAATAGATTTTAGATCTTCATAATGTAAAATTAAAAAACCATGCATATAAGGAAAATATGTTCCTTTATATGCATGGTTTTTATTTATATTAAATGGATATTGACTATTAGCCAAACAATGGTAAAATATAAGTTAGTTCGTATTCGAAATGTTTGAATACGAATTATATACATTATAGGATAAATTTGTTAATATATAACTTATTATATTCAATATCTTAAAGAATGGAGGGGCGAGAAAAGAAATTGCATAAAGATGGGGTTAGGATAGCCAGACTCTTAGCATCAGTAAATAAAACAATACACAAAAATATGGGAGGTATGCTTAATGACTTTGGATTTACGGTACCCCAAATGATGGTCATTGGAACGCTATTATCCCAAGATAAAAAAATGAAGATATCAGAACTAAGCAAAGCAATGCAGCTTTCAAACAGTACCATGTCAGCTATGCTTAATGGTCTTGAAAAAAGAAAGGTTATAAAAAGAGAAAAATCTGATAAAGATAGAAGGGTAACTTATATAGAACTAGAGGACGAATATAAGGAAATTGCAGAGCAGATTAATAAAAAAGTAGAGGATTATTTAGAGAGCATAATAAAAAAGGCGTCATATGAGAAAGTTCAATTAATAATTAATGGACTTGAAAATATGCAAGAACTTTTAGATGCTCACAATGAATCAGATAATACATAAAATCATATTTGGTAAAATTATAATTTTATTCAGGGGGGAAGATTTGTGAAAAAGAGTTATTTAAGAATAATTTCAGCTTCTTTGCTTGCAGGACTGCTATTGTCAGGCTGCAAATTAAAATCAAGCAGTGACACATTGGCAGCATCTGTTCAAGAGGAATACACTCCAGTTGAAGTTGCAAAAGTTAAACTGGATACAATCTACAATTCAACTACAATTACTGGAAAGGTTGATGGAAAGAACGATGTAGGAGTATTTCCAAAGGTAGCTGCAAAGGTAACGGAACTTTCTGTTAAAGAAGGACAGCATGTTAAAGCTGGACAGACAATAGCTGTATTGGATAAGCAAGACATACAAAATAGAGTAGACCAAGCAAAGGCATCTATGGATTCAGCAGCCGTTGGGGTAGAGCAGGCTAAGGATAGTGTAAACAATGCATCTATAGCTATAAAACAAGCACAAGCTTCAGTATCTACAGCAGCTGTAGGAGTAGAACAGGCAGAGACAGCTTTAAAACAAGCAAAGGACAGCATAAAATCCGTTGAAGCCGCTTATAATGTTGCTAAAGCAAATTATGATGCTAACTATGAAAAAATTCAAAATGCAAAATTAAATTTAGAAAGAAGCAAAAAACTATATGAGCAAGGAATTATTTCAAAGGTAGAATTAGAGCAGGCAGAGCTTGCAGCTTCAGATAATTCTATTAAGGTATTAGAAGCACAATTAGCCCAGGCTAAAGAAAGCTATAATCAATCAAGTCACACAGTTAGCCAAGCTGAAGTTGGATTAAAACAAGCCCAAAAGGCATATGAACAGGCAAAGCTTGGAGTAGAACAAGCTAAAGCAGCATATAATCAGGCTAATACTGGAGTAAAGCAAGCACAAGCAGCATATAATCAGGCTAAGGTTGCTTATGATCAGGCAGTTAAAGCTCTTCAGGATGCTGTAATAACTTCTCCAGTAGAGGGTGTTGTTTATGCTGTAAACGTAGAAAAAGGAGAAATAGCATCTAATGCTCAACCTATTGTTACAATAAAATCTGTTGATAAGGTTTATGTAAAGGTAGATGTAACAGAAAAGCTTGTAACTAAACTCCAAACAGGAAGCAAAATAAATTTAAAAATACCATCTGTTTCTGATAAGAAGATTACAGGAGTTATAACATTGATAAACCCTGTAGCAAATGGACAAAACAACCTTTATAAAGTAGAAATAGAAGTAGACAATAAGGAGCATAAAATAAATTCAGGAATGTTTGCTCAGGTTGAATTTAATACTGATGAGAAGAAAAATGTAATGGTAGTAAACAGCGAAGCAGTTACTGTTGATAATGAAAAGCAAATTGTATATCTTGAGGAAAATGGTAAGGCTGTTGCAAAGGAAGTTAAAACAGGTCTTGATAATGGAGAATATGTTGAAATTAAAAGTGGACTAAAGGTTAATGATAGAGTAATAGTAAAGGGGCAGGAACTTGTTGAAAATGGAGACAAGGTAAAAGTAGTTGGGGGTGCAAAATAGATGAGAATACCCGAGTTTGCAGTTAAAAAGCCTGTAACTATACTAATGGGAGTAATTGCAATACTCCTTATTGGTATAGTTTCCATTACAGACTTATCTATAGACTTACTTCCAAACATGAATATACCCGTTGCAGTTGTATCCACAAGTTACTCAAATGTAGGCCCGGAAGAAGTTGAAAAGCTTATTACAAAGCCTATAGAGCAAGCTATTGCAACTACACCAAACATAAAAGAAGTATCATCTACAACAGTTGAAGGTAATTCCATTGTTATAGCTCAGTTCAATGATGGAACAGATATGGACTTTGCTGCATTAGACATGAGAGAAAAAGTTGACATGGTTAAAGGGTTACTTCCAGATGGTGCAGGAAGCCCTATGGTTTTAAAAATAGATCCTAACGCTCAGTCTATAATGACCATTAGTATAACAGGGAAAAAGGATTTGCAGCAACTTCAAGCCTATGTAGAGGATAACATACAGCCTGAGCTTGAAAAAATTGAAGGAGTAGCTTCAGCTGATATTAGCGGTGGGCTTGAAAGACAAGTACAAATAGCTTTAAACCAGGAAAAACTTCAAGGTTATGGATTAAGCTTAGATTACATAGGACAGATTTTAGCAGCAGAAAACTTAAATTCTCCAGGTGGTAATGTAAATAAAGGAAACAAAGAATTATTGGTAAGGACCATGGGAGAATTCACCTCATTAGAGGATATTCAAAATATTCCTATACCTCTAAAGACTGGAGGAGTAGTTTTACTTAAGGATATAGCTAATGTAACTATTAATAATAAAGATATAGAATCTATTGCTATGATTGATGGTAAAAACGGAGTTAGCATAAGCATACAGAAGCAATCTGATGCCAACACCGTAGAAGTTTCAAAAAAAGTTAATAACCAGATTGAAAAATTAAAGGTTAAATATCCAGATGTAAAAATAAATGTTTTAATAGATATGGCAGAATATATAAATAAATCTATATCTAATGTTGCAAGCAGTGCTGTATCAGGAGGTATACTTGCAGTATTAATACTTTTCCTATTCCTAGGAAATATAAAAAGTACTTTTGTAATTGGTACAGCTATACCGGTTTCAATCATATCAACCTTTGCAATTTTATACTTTGCAAATATAACTCTTAACCTTATGACATTAGGTGGACTTGCCCTTGGAGTAGGTATGCTGGTGGATAACTCTGTAGTTGTACTGGAAAACATATATAGATATATTCAAGAAGGACATGATAGAAGAGAAGCGGCCATAGAAGCTACAAAAGAAGTAGGACTATCAGTTTTAGGTTCAACTTTAACCACTGTTGTAGTTTTCCTTCCTATAGCCCTTACTAGTGGAATGGTGGGAGAAATATTTAGAGATTTTTCATTGACAATAGTATTTTCTCTTATGACTTCTCTTGTGGTGTCTTTGACATTTACACCTATGATGGCATCAAAAGTGCTTCATGAGGAAGAGATAATAAATGAAGAGGAAAAGCTTTTGCATAGAAAAGGTATATTCTGGTTAAGCGGTAAGTTTAATGCTTTATTTGGTAAAATAGAAAAGAAATATAGAAAAATTTTAGCTTGGGCAATTTTACACAGGAAAAAAACGGTTATTTTAGGTTTGGTTATATCCATTTTAAGCACAGCAACCTTAGCTACTGTTGGGGCAGAGTTTTTTCCAACAACGGACCAAGGACAAGTTTCTGTAACCGTAACCCTTCCAGATGGAGCAAGTATTGAAGAAACTGCAGAAATGGCTAAGGTTGTAGAAAAAAAAGTAGAAAAAATTCCGGAAATAGATACTATTTTCACCCAAATAGGAGGTTCTGGAATCTCAAGTATTATGGGTGGAAGTACAAATTCAGCTAACATAACTGTAAAATTAAAGTCTCTTAAAGAAAGAAAAAGAAGCGATAGTGATATAGCAGATGAGATTAGAGAAAAAACACGTGATATAGCTGGTGCAAAGATAAGCTGTGAAACATCTTCTATGTCTATGGCGGGAATGGGATCTCCTATATCCATAGAAATTAAGGGAGATGATTTAGAAACTCTTAAGAAAATAGGAGAACAGTTTAAAGCTGAAGTAGCAAAGGTGGATGGTACAAGAGAAGTTAAGACAAGTATGTCAGATGGTAAACCAGAAATCAGAATAAATTTAAATAGAGCCATAGCTTCTCAATATGGTCTTACAGCTGCTCAAATATCATCACAGATAAGCTCAACTATAAAAGGAAAAACTGTCACTACATTTAAAACTGATGGTGATGAGATAGATGTAGTTTTAAAAGGGGACGATATGTACAAGGAAAGTATTAACAATCTGCAAAACATAATGATTTCAACAAATTCAGGCAGCAGCATTCCACTAAATCTAATAGCAGATGTTAAAATAGAAAGGGGACCTATTTCTATAAACAGAGATAACCAGTCAAGACTTGTAACAGTTACAAGTGATATTTATGGAAGAGATCTTAACAGCGTAGTTAAAGACATAGAGGCAAGAATTTCAAAAATACAATTGCCAGAAGGATACAGCTATGACATGGGCGGAGAAAATGAGCAGATGGTAGAATCCTTTACTAAACTTGCAAAGGCTCTTTTGATTGCCGTAGCCCTTGTTTATATGATATTAGCATCACAGTTTGAATCTCTACTAAATCCTTTTATAATCATGTTTACAGTGCCTATGGCAATTGCAGGAGGGGCATTAGCTCTTGCCATTACAAGAAGAAATGTATCTGTAATCGCTTTTATAGGAGTTATAATCCTAGCTGGTATAGTTGTTAACAATGCTATAGTTTTAATAGACTATATAAATATCAGAAGGAGCAGAGGAGAAAGCAGAACAGAAGCCATTTTAAATTCAGGGCCAAGAAGATTAAGACCTATATTCATGACAACTTTAACTACAATATTAGGTCTTATACCAATGGCACTTGGTATAGGGGAAGGAGCAGAAATGGAGGCACCACTTGCAACAACAGTTATCGGTGGACTTTTGTATTCTACTGTTTTAACTCTAGTATATATTCCAGTTGTATACAGTTTATTTGATGACTTAAGAAGTAAATTTGCAAATAGAAAGAAAAAGAGCAAAATTGAGACTGTAAGCCAGAGCTCATAAAGGAGTGGTACCTGTGATAAACAAGAAATATCTTTCGGGAATACTAGGAGTTATAGTGGCTTCTACTATTTTCATAACCTCAGCGCTTAATACAAGTGCTGAGGTTTCAAAAGAAACTGTAGTTTTAACAAGAACTCAGGCTTTAGATATGGCCCTGGAAAATAATAATAATATTCTAAGATTAGATGCAGGCATGAATACAATGCTTAGAAATTTTAAAAAATACAAAAAATTAAGTGATGAAATCACTAAGCTTTTAGATGGCTTTGAAGATTATAAAGATGAATATGAAGAAATAAGCAGTGAAGAGTTTAAAGCAAAACAAAGGGAGATATCTGATAAACTTGAAAAGTATAATGAGCTATCTAAAAGATTAGAAGACTTAAAAAAGGAGTTAGAGGAAGTTAAAAATGGCAGCAGTGAATCAAGCGGTACTAGGACAGAAGAAGAAATTAAAGCTGATATAGATAAAGTGAATAAGGAACTTCAATCTTTAGATAAGGAATCCTTAGACAAGGAAAGCGATGAGATAAAGAAAAAATTAGCCAAGTTTGAACAACAAAAAGCATTATATGTTTCAATGGGGCTAGCATCTCCAGCAGATGGTACTCCAATAAAGCTAACTCAGGAGCAGGAATATAATAGATTTGTAAAAGCAAGAGATATTATATGGCATAACCTTCAGACTAATTTAGAAAAAATGAAGTATCAAAAAGAAGCTGTAAGTGAGAGCATTAAATATGGAGTAGAAACAGCCTACGATAATATTCTATTTGCACAGGAAGGGTTAAAAATACAAAAGCAGCTTTATGAAAAACAGCAAAAAGATTACAATAATATTTTGGCTCAGTATGAAAATGGAAGAGTGTCTGAAAATGATAAAAATATAGCAGAAAAAGAACTTGAGAAGTTAAAACTTCAGGTGGAGAATTTAACTAGGCAAATAGAAAATGGAAAGATTCAATTAAAGCAGTTACTTGGAATAGACTTAGAAAAAACAGTGGAACTTACTGAAAGCATTGATACTAATATAAATGAGCCAAAGGACTATGATGAGTACCTATCTTCAGCTCTTTTAAACAGAAATGAAATCATTGCTGCTAAGCTAGACTGCGAAGAAGCAGAAAGAACTTTTGATATAATTAAAGATTATCTTGATGAGGATGATTACGATTGGATGGATGCTGAAAGAACTCTTAATGAAGCACAGACTGCACTGTTAGAGGCTGAAAAGGAAGTAAGACAAAATATAAAAAATGCTTATTTAGACGTGACGCAGAAGAAGGCTGAAATAGATTTGGCCCATAAAAAGCTAGAAGCAGCACAAGTTCAATATAATGCTGTTAAAAAGAATTATGAGGCTGGAAGAGTAGCACTACCTATGCTTTGGAACGTAGAGATTGGGGTGAATAGTGCAAAGATGAATTATGATAATGCAGTGATAAAATATAAAACCGCCTTAAAAAAGCTGGAGGCAGCAAGCAAAATAGGTCCAGGGTACTAGAATAAAGGAGGAAATGAGTGTAAATGAAAAAGAATAAAATAGCTAAAAAAATATCCCTGTTAATAATAGCAGCCCTGGTTATTGCAGCAGGTGCTGCCACTGTATTTGGTGCTTCTAATAATGTAACTGGTACAGTAGATTTAAATGATTTAATACGTCTTACTACAAGTAACAATTCAGAGCTTAACCTATTTGAACAAAAAATTAAAGTTAAGGAAAAGTGGTATCGTGATTCATTAAAGGATAAGGACGGAGAATCGGCATACGAGGAAGACATACGTAAATATGTTACACCTTTTAGAAGAGATTTAGAGATAAAGGATTTAGAATGGCAGAGAAGTAGAAAGCAGGATGAGGTAGTATTAAATACTACTAAAATGTATTATGAGATTTTAAATAAGGATGCTATGATAGAAAATCAAAAGAAAAAGATTGAAAGATTGAAAAAGGTTTTGGAGAATAAAAAGAAGAGAATTGAAGCTGGAATTGATGCTGAATATACAATAATAGAAGATGAGGCAAATCTAAAGGAAGCTGAAGTGATACTAAAACAGCTTCAAAATGAAGAGCAAAACCTTAGAATGGAGTTAAACATAAACATTGGCAATGAAGTAACTCAAAAGCTTGATTTTAAGAAAGTAGAAATTCCATATAATGAGTACAATTTAGATGATATTAATAAAGTTATATCTACAAAACTTGAGAAGTCTTATACTATAAAGAAACTTATAGAGGAGCAAAAAATAGATATAAAAGAGAAAGATATTGTGGAAGATTATGTGGATGATGATGCAAGCGAACTTGAAAAATTAGCATCTATAGATTATGAAGCTAGAGTAGAGGAGCTGGAGGATGAACTTCTAACACTTAAATATGATATAGAAGATGAGAAAAAGAATATAGAAGCTAAAATCAGAACGGACTACAACAACATATTAAATCTGCAAAATGAAGTACTTATGAAAAAACTTACCTATGAAAATGCCAATATAAATTTAAAAGCAGAAGAAGCTAAATATAAGGCTGGCAAAAGCACTCAAATGAATGTTGATATAGCAAAGGAAAATGTAGATTCAGCTTTATATGAGTATAACACAGCAAAACTTAATTATTATATTGCTGTTGAAGAATTTAAAAACTATATTGAAAGCTATTAGAATCTGAGGTGAAAATCAAAAAAGAACCATCTAAAAAGATGGTTCTTTTTTATTTTTTGGAAAATAAGGAAAAACATATTTACAATGAACATGTGTTCGTATATAATAAAAATGTAAACAAACTTATGTTCGGAGGTGCCCATATGGAAATAGAAGAGTTAGTTAAAAAAGCGAAGTCCAAAGATGAAAAGGCAATGAATGAACTTATAAAAAGGTTTACTCCTTTAATTTTAAAGATGACAAGCAGTATTTATATAAAGGGAAGTGATAGAGAGGACTTGATTCAAATTGGATATCTCACTATAATGAAGGCTGTAGAGGGATATAAAATAGATAGCAAAATTGGTTTTACAGCATATGTATCCAATGCTATTAAAAATAATTATTACTACAGTATAAGAAAAGTTAGTAAAGAAAATTATGATACAAGCTATGAAAAACTTTTAGATGAGGGAAAAGCTTTAAAAGGGGAGGAAGCCTTAAAAGATAGTGTAGAAGAAAGAGTTATAAAAAAAGAGGAGCATGAAAATCTTAACAAGGCTCTTAACAAACTTACAAAGGAAGAAAGAGAACTTATAACTTTTGCATATAAAAGATATGGAGGGTTAAAAGAATACAGCATCATAACAGGAATAAAGTATGTAACCCTTCAAAAAAGAAAGAAAAGTATATTAAAAAAGTTAAGGAAGCTATTATAATTCTATATACTTGATTATCATCTTTATTAAGGTATATAAGTATTTTCAAAAATAAGCAATAATGATATACTAGGTATGTGATTTTAACGATAAGGAGGAAGAAAGGTGAATAATCAAAAAAAGAGAAAGCTATCAATAATCGTAATTGCTGTAGTAACAATTGCCATGATATCTTCTATATTTTTAACTCAGTTAGGCTCAATTAAACAAAGAAACACAAAAGAACAAACTAAACAAAGTGAAACTTCAAAAGAGCAATCAAAAGAACAATCAAAAGAAACAAATGCAAAAGGAGATTCTACTCAAAAGACAGCTCAAGACAAGGAATTTAGAGTGCTATGGGCTTTTGCTGATATAGACAAAGATTTTATGATACAAGCAAAGGATTCAAGTGATGGAGATACTAGTGCAGACTATATTTTTATGAAGTTTACAGATGAAGTTCTTGATGACAAAAGTGCATCTAGTGCATTGCAGGTTTCTAACTATAAGTTGGATGGACAGCCTCTTCCAAAGGGAACTGTAATTACTCCAGAAATAAAGGGATATGATGACAGTACACTAAAAGATAAGTTAACAATAAAACTTCCTAATGGATACTTAAAAGGGGTTAATGCTCCTCACACTCTTGAAATATCAAATAATATTAAATCAAAAAGGGGAAAAGCAATAAGCGGAGACTTAAAACTAAGCTTATCTTATAGCAAATCCGAAGCTAAAGCACAGGCAGAAGCAAATGGCAAAAATGGAACTGCTAATAATGCAACTGCAAATAAAGGTATGCCTAAATATACAGTTGAGATAGGTAAAAATCTGCCATATTCTACATTAGTAGCTGTTTATTTAGACACAAAAACTCCAGAAAATTATAAAGTCTCAGTTGGAAGTGATGTGCTTGAATTAAGACAGAAGAAAACAGGAGAAAAAGTTTTTATAAATGTAATAAATAAGGATTACACTCAGGATGAAGTAAACAGCCTTATAAAAATAGAAAAGGTAAAATAAGGTACATAAACATTAGCCTCTATACTTAATTAAGTATAGAGGCTAATGTTTACATTAATGTACACATAATGGTATAATAAACGATATAAACTTAAATTTGTCAATATAAGTAGTAATACATATAAAAAACATAGGAGGGAAATTTATGAAAAGATTCAACAAAAGCTTATCAGCTCTAGTTCTTGGAGTAACTCTTTCATTAGGTACAACAATAACTGCCCTTGCAGTAACTGATGCATACTTAATCAAGGATAAGTCAACAGGGATTGTGTACGAATACGACAAGACTACTCTAAATAATGCAGCTGTTAATTACACTATTTCAGGCTCTGATCCATATTATGAAGAATTTGATGGAAAGAAGAATAAATATGCTATTTATGCTTTTCACAGCAGTTCAGGAAAATATGTAGAGTTTAGTGTAGCAAGTTCTGCTCTTATAAACTATACATTAGAAGGGAAAGAATTTAACTTAGATACATTTATTGACTTATCCTCTACACCATCACTTAACATAACAGCACCAATAAAAAGTGTACAACTTGAAAATGGACAAGTTAAATACGTAGATAAGTCTAAAGGACAAACTCCAGTTGAAGAAGAGGGAGACCTTGAAGTAATAAGTATAGAATAAGATTTTTTTATATACAGGTTAAAGAATAATTCTGCAAAAAACATTTATTCTTTAAGAATATTTAAGGATAGATGTTTTTTGTATGTTTTTTCCTGTAAAGAAACTCTGAAATATGCACGAAAATAAATATACCGATAAGCATAATAGTGTTTTTGAGCAAATGTATAATAAATAGAAAAGAGGGAGTCTCATGAAAAAGAAATTTATATATACTCTTTTAACAGCATTAACTATTACATCAGTTGCTTCAATAAAAGCCTTTGCAGCAGTAGATGCATATGTTTTGAAAGATAATACAAATACATATCAGTATAATCTCAATGAGTTAAGCGATTCATTAATAAACAATACATTAGGTCAGCAAGACAAGCTTTATAAGGAATTTGAAGCACAGCTCAGCAGCGGTAAGATTTATCTTCTTCATGATAGTGAAGGCAAGTATGTGAGCTATGATGAAGTGAAAAATATTCTTATAGAAAAAACTTTAAAAGAAGAAATTTTTGATTTAAACAGTGAAGTAAAGAAAGCTAAGGAAGCTGACAAGCCAAGCTTAATGGAGAACATAAAAAAAGAAAATGGAGAAATAGTAAGAGAATTGATGGTTTTAAAAGAAGGCACTTCTTTAGATGGAAGTAAACTTTCAAAGGATAGATATAAAAGAATAGTGGTAAAAGCAAGCAGTGTAAATGTTTCGAATTTACAAATAGACGGTGATATAGTTCTTGATCCAGGTACTATGGGAAAGGTTAAATTAGAAAATGTAAAATGTAATGCTATTACTATACTATCAGGGGATAAAAAAGGAATACAGTTTAATAAAGTAGAAAATAAGAAGCTAAATATAGATGGAAAGCTTGATATAGAAATACAATATGAAAGTGATGCTCCAGGAAACAGCTCAGGGGGTGGCTCATCAAACGGTGGAAGTTCATCAAACGGCGATTCTACACAAACGAAGGAAGAAGCTGAAAGAATAGCTCTTTTAACTAAGGCTAAAACTCAATTAACTAAAGTTTATGGAGCTTTAAATAATGAAAAGGAAAAAGAAATAGTTTCAAAGATGCTTTCAAGTCTTACGGAGGCTATTAATGATAAAAATTATGATCCTTCAAAGGACGAGAAGGAATTAAGACAATTATACGGAAAATTATCAAGCAAGGAAAAGGACGAACTAAAAGAAAAAATTTTAAACAATGTAACTTTAAGTGTAATATTCATACTTGCAGATATGTATAATATAGGCTTATAATTTTTTAAATTAATCTAAATCAAGCAAATATTAACTCATAAACTATGGGAATTGTTTTACTAAGATGGTATAATGTATGTAGATTTACAGACAAACTAGAACGGAGGAAAAAAATACAATGGAAGAAGAAATAACCTTAGATCTTCGGGAGCTTTTGGGTATATTAAGAAAAAGGATGAAACTTATAATATCCGTTACTTTAATAGCAACCTTACTATCGGCAATCATAAGTTTCTTTATGATAAAGCCAACTTATGAAGCTACCCAAAGTGTATTTATTGGAAAAAACTCAGAATCTAAAAATGATAATATATCTTATGATAGCAATGATATAGCTATGTATCAAAAATTGGTTAAAACCTATGCAACCATAGCAAAAGGAACTGATATTGCGGAACAATTATCAGAAGATTTAAAATTAAACTTAACTGCAAAAGAAGTGCAAAGTATGATTGAGGTAACTCCACAGCAGGATACGCAGATTTTAGACATAAAGGTTCAAAGCAAGGATCCGAATCAAGCTAAAGATATAGCTGAGAAGCTTACAGCTTTATTTATAGAGAAATCTGCTAAAATAATACCAAACGGAAATGTTCAAATACTGGACAAGGCTAGATTGCCGGAAAAACCTGTAAAGCCTAATAAAAAATTAAATGTAGCTATTGCCTTTTTTTTAGGGCTTATGGTATCTGTGGGAGTAGTATTTGTTTTAGAATATATGGATAATACAATAAAGACTCAAGAGGACATAGAGAAGTATTTAGAAATACCTGTACTTGGAATTATACCAGATCACTTAGCAGAATAGGAGGAAATTTTTTAATGCTTATTGTAGAAAAAGAACCCAAGTCCATAGCGGCGGAGGCCTATAGGACTTTAAGAACAAATATACAATATTCATCCTTTGATAAAGACATAAAAACCATACTTGTAACAAGTTCAGGACCTTCAGAAGGCAAGTCTACAACTACAGGCAATTTAGCTTTAACCATGGCTCAGTCTGATAAAAAAGTGTTGATTGTTGACTGCGATCTTAGAAAACCTGCTGTACATAAAAAGTTTAGCATATCAAATGAAAAGGGATTATCAAATTATCTTATAGGGGAAGTGGATTTAGATGATGTTATAGTAAAGTATTCAGAAAATCTTTACTTGCTTACATCTGGGACAATCCCTCCTAACCCTGCAGAAATGCTTTCATCTAAAAAAATGAAGGAATTTTTAGATTTAATGAAAGAAAAATTTGATACGGTAATAATAGATAGTCCTCCTGTTCTAGCGGTTACAGATGCTCAAATTCTATCTACAGAAGTAGAAGGAGTTCTTCTTGTTGCAGCTTCAGGGCAGACAGAAAAGGAAGCTTTAATTAGAGCAAAAGAACTTTTGCTTAAAGTAAAAGCTAACATATTAGGAGTGATTTTAACTAGGGTACCTCAAGATAGTGGTAAAAGTTATGGATATACTTATTATTACTACTACGGCGATGGTGATGATAATCATAAAAAAAGGAGAAAGAAGAGAAAATGATAGATATTCATTGTCACATACTTCCTTGTATTGATGATGGATCCAAAGACATAGAAATGTCTCTTGAAATGTTAAAAATAGCTGAGGAGGATGGTATAAATAAAGTTATTGCCACTCCTCATTTTTATAGAGGATATTTTGAAAATGACTATAAGGAAGTATTAAAAAAGATAGAAGAATTAAATACTGTAGCTAAAGAGAAAAACATAGGAGTAGAAATATTACCCGGGCAAGAAATATTTTTAGACAATTATACTCTTCAATATTATAAAGATGGAATTGTAAAAGGACTAAACGATACAAATTACATGCTTATAGAGTTTTCACCGAATACTTTGCCAAGCAATGCCATAGACATTATATATGAGCTTAAGCTTAAAGGCATTAAGCCAATTATTGCTCATCCAGAAAGATATTCCTATGTTATTGATGATATAACATTGCTCAATAGATTTATAGAAGAAAAATGCTTTTTTCAATTAAGCTCTGGAAGCATAACTGGAATTTTCGGCAAAAAGATTCAAAAAACATCCATGCAGCTTATAAAACATGGAATATGCGATTTTGTTGCATCAGATGCTCATTCCACAAGAAGAAGGTCTCCTAAAATAAAAGAAAGTTTAGAAATACTGAAGAAAGAAAATAAACTGGTTTATGATAGAGTGATTAATAATGCTTTGGCCTTGGCAGAAAAGGAAGAGTTGCCTTATATAAATAAGAAAATTGTAGAAAGAAAAAGCATTTTTAGTATATTTAGGAGAAAAATTACTGCTAACTAAAATATAGTAAATATATTAGATTTTATTGGAACTTTTATAAATAAACTGTAAGGAAAATTGTGTTATAATATTGGTACGATATGACAAGATATAAACAAATATAAAAAAGGGGGATGAGTATGGAGGAAAAATTAGATTTTACTGAAATAAGAGAAAAGGCAACTGAGTATCAAAAAAGTCAAGCTTACTTTATTGTGAAGAGAATTATAGACTTTTTAGGAGCATTGCTTGGAATTATACTTCTATCCCCTGTGTATATAATTACTGCTATATGCATCAAACTTGATTCAAAGGGACCTATATTTTTCAAGCAAGATAGAGTAGGACAAGACGGTAAGATATTTAAAATGTATAAGTTTCGTTCCATGGTGGTAAATGCAGAAGAACTCAAAGAGAAACTTAAAGATAAAAATGAAGTATCTGGACCAATGTTTAAGATAAAAGATGATCCTAGAATAACTAGAGTGGGCAAGTTTATAAGAAAGACAAGTATAGACGAGCTACCTCAACTTTACAATGTGCTAAAGGGTGAAATGAGTTTAGTTGGACCAAGGCCAAGCCTTCCAAATGAAGTCGCTCAGTTTACACCTTATCAAAAGTTAAGATTACTCGGTAAACCAGGTCTCACTTGTTATTGGCAGGTAAGCGGAAGAAACAGCATAGGTTTTGAAGAGTGGATGGAATTAGATGTTAAGTATATAAGAGAGAGAAATATTTGGATCGATTTAAAGCTTATCTTTAAAACAGTAGGGGTGTTGTTTGGGGATGAGAATGCGGCGTGAAGATTAAGGAAAGTTGAAATGTAAAAGAATAAGAACTTAGGAAGATAATTTAGGTTACATATAGATTAATACTCAAGTGGTGGTGAACAAATGTTAACAGCGTTAATTATGGCTGGTGGAAAGGGGACAAGATTTTGGCCTCTTTCTACTGAGGAAAAACCAAAACAATTTTTAAAATTATTAAGTGAAGATACTATGATACAGATGACTGTAAAAAGATTAGAAAGCTTAATTCCTATAGATAGAATATTTATAGTTACAGCAAAGCAATATGTAAATTTAGTTGAAGAGCAATTACCAATGCTCCCAAAGAGAAATATAATTGTTGAACCAGTAGGTAAAAATACGGCTCCTTGTATTGCGCTTTCAGCTTTTATAATAGATAAGTGCTATAAAGATGCAACTATTGCAGTATTACCTTCAGATCATTTAATATCAAATGATGATAAATTTATAAAAACTTTGAATACTGCTTATGAATTTGTTGAAAAAGAAAAAGATGCTATAGTAACTTTAGGAATGAGACCAGATAGGCCAGAAACCGGGTATGGATACATAAAGTTAAAGGATGAAAGTGGAGAGTGGAAAGTTAAAAAACAAAATTCAAGTAGGAAATTTGAAAACATTTATAAAGTTGAAAAGTTTGTAGAAAAGCCTAATATAGAAAAGGCTGAAGAATACTTAAAAGATGGCAATTATCTATGGAACGGTGGTATGTTCATATGGAAAACAAGTACTATATTAAATCTTACAGAGAAGTACTTAAATAATACATATAATATTTTAAATGAGATTGCAGTAACAAATGAAGAAAATTTCAATGAAGTCTTAGAAGAAAAGTATCATCAGGTAGATGAAATTTCAGTAGACTATGGAATAATGGAAAATGCAAATAATATTTATGTTATCCCAAGTGACTTCGGATGGGATGATATAGGAACTTGGTATGCATTGGAGAGATATAGGGAGAAGGATGAAAATAATAACATTTGTGTTGGAGATGTTAAAAATATAGATAGTTGCAATAATATTGTAGTAGGCAATAATAAACCTATAATAGTTACTGGAATTAGTGATGTATTTGTTGTTGAGAGTGATGATGTAATTTTTATTGGAAATAGAGAAAGTATTGATAATATAAAGGAGATAAGGGAAAAGTATCACGTATCCAATAAAAAATAAAAATGTGTAGGTGAAATAATTGAAAAAAATAAAGGTTTTGCATATAACTCAGGCTACCATAGGTGGTACTTTAGAGTATATAAAATTATTTTTTAATAATACAGATAAAAGCAAATTTCAAGTAGAGTTAGCATGCCCAAGCTATGGCCCTATGAAAAAGCAAGTTGAAGAATTGGGTATAAAAGTTCATGATGTTTATATGAAAAGACAAATTTCATTAATAAGTGACCTAAGAGCGTGTTTACAACTAATTAAACTAGTGAAAAAGATAAAGCCAGATATTATTCATATTCATAGTAGCAAAGCTGGAGTATTAGGGAGAATTGCTGCCTATGTAACTGGAGTCCCTTGTATTTATAACGCTCATGGTTGGTCATTTTCTATGAATATCAGCAATAAAAAAAAGAAATTTTATGCTACTATTGAACGTATTTGTGCTAAACTTACAAAAAAAATAATTAATATATCAGATTATGAACAACAGCTAGCTATTCAATATAATATAGCACCTAAATCTAAAATGATTACAATTTATAATGGCATTGATGTAGATAAGTATAATGGGAAATTCGATAAAAATACAATTTTAAGTGAACTTAATATCCCTAAAGACGCATTTATTGTAGGTATGGTTGGAAGATTAGCAAAACAAAAATCTCCAGAAACGTTCTTAAAAATAGCAGAAAGAATATCAATGTTAGTTAAAAATTCTTTTTTTATTCTTGTTGGAGATGGTGAGTTAAGAAAGGATGTAGAAAAATCAATAGTAGAAAAAGGATTGACTAATAAAGTTAAAATAACTGGTTGGACAAATGAAGTCGCTGAATATATTTCTGTATTTGACATAGGGATTTTAACTTCAAAGTGGGAAGGATTTGGGCTTGTATTAGCTGAATATATGGCTAGTGGTAAGCCAATAGTAGCATCTAATGTAGGCGGCATACCAACTGTAATAGAAAATAATCGAAATGGAATATTAGTTGATAGTAATGATATAGATGGATTTGTAGATGGAATACTAAAGATAAAAAATAATAAAGAATTAAGAGATAGTTTTATTACTAATTCTTATAAAGACGTTAGAGAAAAGTTTGATATAAGAAGAGTTGTACGAGAACATGAAGAATTATACATTAAAATAATAAAGAATAGCACGGAGTTATTACAATGAACTATTTAATATATTGTATTTTAATAATCACAACTATTTTTCAAGATTTTATATTGGGCTATAAAATAGGAATGTTTGGTAAATCATTAACTGGATTTATTACTCCTATACTTTTTATTTTGTATATGATGATTTATAGAAGACTGAAAATAGACAAGTGGACTAAAAAATTAATAAACTTATTTTTATATATGCAAATCATTAATGCAGTCATTTTACTAATTTATGTTTTTATACTTGATAAAAATGTAGTTATATTAGGAGAAAATGTTTTTTTCAAAACTATAAAGGTATCGCTTTACTTATTAGTTATAATAATGTACTTAATACTAGTTAATAATTTGAGGAAATTGCACAATTAAGAAATTTTAAAACTGTATAATTTATCCACAGGTTGTAATGTTGATTTGTTTGATTTTAAATAAAAATTGATTTAAATATGTGTTTTTGACGCACTTTAATAAACCACAAGCAAATATTGTGATTTTATGGTAAATATTATATTTTATTGCCACTAAGCACTTGTGGATAATGTGTTTAATTTATTTACAGCTATTGTGCCAGCAACTAACGCTATGCAATTTAATAATGCCCATGTTTTAGCTTTGGCTATTCCTGCGGAGCGTATATTATCTAAATTTAAGTATTCTTTTAATCTACTATTGCATCTTTCAACAGAGGTTCTTAAATTATATAATTTATTCCATTTTTCTGAACCTCTTAATGGATAGCTGAACAACCTATGGTTTTTCTTATAATTTACTTTTAAACAATATCCATAATTTGAATTACTACACCAATTTAGCCCGTAAGGGCAGTTAACTTTTCCGGTAGCATGGGGGCATCGTAATTTTATATAATTTCCGTCTATTCCCCAAAATGAAAGAGGATATCCCATAGAACAAACAGGCCACAGATTATCATTAAATCCTTCAGGTGGAGCGTAACTACCTCTTTTATTGTATGCTATAATTGCTTGACCATTAGTATTATTTATAATGTAGTTGTAATTTTCCTCAATATCATAACTTGAATCCATTATGTAATATTGGGGATTTAATATAGAACCCCAATATTGTTTAAAGTTTTTAAGTAAAGGAATAGCATACTTACAATCATTAAAACTTGCGGGAGTAATGTCTATATAAAGTGGTAATTCACTTTTACAATCTACTATTATATGTGCTTTCCAACCAAACCACTTTATATCATTACCATCAGTATCTTTTTTCTTGCCCCAATTAGGAGATACTCCATCATCAGAGATTTTGGATTTAGGTTTAGCTTTTTCGAAGGAATCTAATTTAGTAGCATCAATAGCAACATTTGTTCCATCAATAATGCCTAAATCTTTAGCCTTAAGTATAAGTCTTTTAAATTCAACTTCGAGTTCAGGCATAGATGATATTTTAGATAAAAATCTACTAAATGTTGATGTAGAAGGTGCAGGCTTTAATATATCAAAACCGCAATTATATTTAAGAGATAAGTCTGAATCTAATCTCTGTTTTAATCTATTAAAATCATTGATTTTTTCTACTTGCATAGCAATTAATGCATTAATTAAAGAAACAGGATTATGTCCTTTCGGACCTCTTTTATGAGAAGGTTTATTGAGCTTATTTATTAAGTTACTAAAATCAAGTTGAGATAATATCATTTGGAGTCTACTTTCTTTTTGAAATTTTAATATTTCTTCGAAGGAAAATAGACATTCTTGTCGAATATACATAAGTAGGATTCACCCCTTTGTTGGTATTTTGATCTTACTTATATATATTCGACATTTGGGGTGAATTTCCTTTTTGTATTAATAAAAATTAAGTATTTTCAAGGCTTAAAAAATATGCAATTTGCTCAAATATATTTGAGAATAGATGATGTTTTGTTATATTATATATGTATATTTAGTTATTAACTAAAATAATTTGTAGTTTACTTTAAAGTTAAGGGTGATGTTATGATTATTTTTAATGCTTTGCAAACCTCTTTAAGTGGAGGTATTGGACGTTATTCTTATGAAGTGGCTAAAGGAATTTATAAATTAGGACAAGTAGATTTTAAAATAGTTATAAGAGAGCAAGATAAAGAAAGATTTGATTTTGCAAGAAATGAAGATTTAATAATTATAAAAAATATTAACAATAGCAAACAACGTAATTATGTTGAACAATTTGTATTGCCAAAACTTATATACAAAAAATATCCTGATGCCATAATACATTATCCAGATACTATGGCACCAATATTTTCGAAAAATAAAGTTGTTATTACTATACATGATTTAGCTTTTAAAACTTTAAAAAATGAATTTACATTTAAAACAAGATTATGGAAGAATTTTATTACAGATTTATCAGTTAAAAAAGCAGATAAAATAATTGCTATTACAAATTTTACAAAAAGTGAAATTGAAAAATATTATCCTTATGCCAAAAATAAGACTACTGTTATTTATAATGGCTTTAATGATTTTTCTCAAGAACCAATAAATGAAAAAAAATTGAGAAATGGTTTTAATGAAATAATATCAAATCCATATATTTTGACAGTTAGTACAATTTCACCAAGAAAAAACATAGATGGGCTAATTAAGGCATTTAATCTGTTGAAAGAACAAATACCACATAATTTAATTATTGCAGGTAAAAATGGTTGGAATTATGAGTATGTTTTTAGATTGGTAGATGAATTAAAATTAAATGATAGGGTTTGGTTTACTGGAGCTGTAACAGATGATGAGCTTAAATTATTGTACAAGAATGCAAGTTTGTTTGTATATCCATCATACTATGAAGGTTTTGGGTTACCACCTTTAGAAGCCATGGCATGTGGATGTCCGACAATTGTTTTAAATGAATCTTCTTTACCAGAGGTAGTTGGGAAAGGAGCATTATTGGTATATTCAAGTGATGAGGATGAATTAAGCAAAAAAATAAAATTTTTATTGTATAATGATATATATAGAAATTATATTATTAATGAAGGTTTAGATAATGTTAAAAGATTTTCTTGGATAGAAACAGCAAAAAAGATTATTGAAATATATAAATGAATAGATTTTTATGGTTAATAAGTTGTATTTAAATTTTAAATTTATTTTTTTGAATTATTAAAAATAAAGAAATATCTATATCAAAAGATATAGATTAAAAAATAAAAACAACCCTTAGAGGTGATATATGAAGATGAACAGATGTTGTCCCATAAAAAAATATGATGTAAGTATTTTTGAAAAAATATTGGTAAATTTATTTTTTATTTTTTTTACGTTTCAAATATTATCTCCTTATATAAATGGAAAAACAATATATTTAGAAGTATTTATAATGAGTTTAAATCCTTATTTTGTTTTATGGTTAATAAATGGTAAAATTAAAAAGAAATTATTTATTATTATATATCTATCGTTTTTATTATTGGGAATTTTGAATATAGGAATTTATTTAAAATTATTCACAATATGCATATTAGTTATTTATTTTTTTTATATTTGGGAAAAAAAATTATTTTACTTAGAATACTATGTTATTATTAGTGTTATATTTGCAGTTTTTCAGTTTATATTTCTCTTAATTAATCCTTCATTAGCTTATATTATAGGACCTGAAAATATTTCAAAAGTTATGTGGGGTAAATATGCTACTCCAACATATACAAATTTTTATACCATTTTTTTTATACCAAGGGTAAGTGGATTATCTAGAGAGGCAGGTTTTTTAGCATCATTAATATGTATAGTAATTTTTTTATTATATATTCAACGAGAGAGAGAAAATAAAAGAAGTTCTGTGATATTAAAAATATTTCTTTTTATTGGATATGTTTTGTCATTTTCTAAAATGTCTATAATAATTTTATTTTTAATACTTATAGAAAAATTTAAAAATTATATAAATAAAATACCGTATGTATTAATAGTTATTATTTATGTGGTTTTTTGGATTGTTTTCTGGTCTTATAACAAAGAATATTTGTTAGACCCTAAAAACATAACGTTTTTACATAGATTTGGTGGATATTTAACTTTAACAGAGCTTAATTATAAAGAATTGTTGTTTGGAGTAAATTCAATAGAGAATATACATTCGATTTATTCTTATCAATGTTTTATAAGTGGATTTAATTTTTTTGCTGGATTTGCTGGATTTATAATAAGTAGAGGGTTAGTGTTCACTATTATTTGGTTACTATTCTTGTTTTTAATAGGAGTTACACCAAGTGGTATATTACTATTGTTATTATCAACCATAAATGTTCAATTGGATACTAATCAGAATTTTGTTGTATTAAGTTATTTTATTGTTTTTAAATATTACTTGAATAGAAGGTATATTTCAAAATAATGTAAAATGTATTGATTGTAGTAGTAAATATTTCATTATTTAAAAAATGTAATTAGGTGATAACAATGAATAAACAAACATATATTATCCTCGTTAACTATAATGGCTACAAAGATACTATAGAATGCATTAAAAGCTTAAAAAATCTAAAATACAACAACTATAAAATAATAATAGTTGACAACGCTTCTTCTGATAACTCAATAAATGAATTAAACCAATATGTATCTAAAAATATAATATTGCTAAAATCTGATAAGAACATAGGTTTTTCAGGTGGCAATAACATAGGAATAAGATACGCTATAGATAATGGTGCTGAATATATTATGCTTTTAAATAATGATACAGAGGTTGAACCAAATTTTTTAGAATACATGATTAATGCGGCAGAAAGTGATAAAAAATGTTTTAAGTTTATCTATGAACAATATAAAATATTTTCATATAAGTATATAAAAAATAATTATTTTAAACTTGGATTCGGCAAGTAATGCCGAAAGGCATTGAAATTAAAGAATTTTTTGTTCAAAAAAATTAAAAGAAATCATCCCTTTTTAGTGTTAAAATATAATTGAAAAAAAAACAAAACACAAAAGGGTGATTTCTATGAATAGTTTACAACAAAATCAAAAAAATTTAAAGAAAAAAATTAGGTTTTTAAACATAAAGGCAAAATTCAATGATACCAAAGTTACTTCTGTAGCAACTTTTTCTTATGTGGAATCCTTTAAACAAATAATAGGATTACCAACTATTTTAGAAAAAGGCGTAACCTATAAGAAGGCCGCTAATTCTACTTTTAATACTGCAGAAATTATAGAATACATGATTGATGCAAATATTCTTGGTTTCTCAAGATTTATGCACATTGAAACATTAAGAAATGATGAAGGATATAAAAAGTTTAAAGGTGTAGATAAATTACCCAGTGAAAAAGTATGTAGAGTCTTTTTAAAAGCTTTATCAACAGAAACTTTAGAAGAATTAAGAAATATAAATAAAAATCCGAAGGATTATAGATGACATGATATAAGTTCCACTTTATCTGTTATGGAAATTACTGTTCTATTGCCTAAATAGCAAACAGCAAGAATATTTGTTATAATAAGAGAAAAAGTTATTCCAAAAGATATAAATCAATTAATGCTTGAAGAATATAAATATAAATATTAAGCAATAGTAACAAATATAGACTATGTAACACTTGAAGAAATACTTCAAGATTATAATCAACGATGTGATGTTGAAAATAATATAGATAAAATAAAAGAAGGCTACGCCTTTAGCGAAAATAGTTTAGTAAATCATAAATGCAATGAATTGTACCTTTTAATAAAAATGATAGCATACAATATTCATAATTGGTTTAAACAGGCAATTATGCCCAAGGAAATACAACATCATGAAATTAGTACATTAAGGAGAATATTTTATAGAGTTTGTGGTAATGTTTGTGGTAGCAAATATTATAGATATTTAAGTTTTTCAAAGAACTGCTAATTAGAAAAAATCATTACTTATATTCAAAAGCAAATACATGTTTTTAGTAGAAAAATGATAACAGTTTATACTTAATAGTAAAATAAAAACAATAAATTACCTTAAAAATCCAAATGTTATTTGGGTTTATTAAGTATACTCAAAAAAAGACCTAACGGTCTAAAATAACATACCAAATGCAATTTTATTCATAATGAAAATAAAAATGGCAAGCGAAAACTTTTTTTAAATTCACTTGCCGAATTCAAGTTTAAATAAGTTTAATCAAAATAAAGAATATATAGGCAGTGACAAAAATCATAAAAGCAAAAAGTTAAAACAAGCTTTTATAAATGATTTTAGATTAAATACTAGATACTATTATAGAAAGGATTTTATATCATTTAAAAAGAAAGTTAAGATATTTTTAATAAGAAATTTTTTTAGTATATATTCTATACTACTAAAAATTAAAGATTACTTAAAAAAATATTAAGATAAGAATAGGAGTAGTTACACATGAAAAATATAGGCACTATTACTTTTCATAAATCTCATAATTATGGCTCTGTACTTCAATCATATGCATTACAAACAATATTAAGAAAAAACTTAATTGATTATAATTGTGAAATAATAGATTTTATTCCTCCTAATTCTAAAGAAATGTATTCTATTTTTAAAAAGAATACTTCTATCAAAAATATAGCTAAAAATATATTAGCATTATACACATATAGACTTAAAAGTATAAGATATAAAGAATTTGAAAGGTTTATAAATACAAGACTTAAATTAACTACAAAAAAATATTTTTCACAATCTGATTTGTAAAATATCTCAAATAAATATGATATTTTAATATGCGGTAGTGATCAGATATGGAATACTAATTGTTTAGATTTTGACTATTCATATTACTTACCTTTTGCAAAGATTTATAGAAAGCCATTTTATTCTATAAGGAAGGCTAATGGTGATGAAATAAAAGATGATGATAGAATTAAAACACTATTACAAGAATTCAATTTAATGGATAGACAGATTGACATAAATTCAGTAAATTCAATAGAAAATCCATTTAATATTGATTATAGTAAATCTGAAAAATATATTGAGGAAGCACGTAAAAGATCAATAGAATATCTGCTAAATTCAATAAATGGAGATTAGAATGATGGAAAGTAAGGAAATAGTATGTAAAGAGGATAAGTGTACAGGCTGTTATGCTTGTTATAATAGTTGCCCTAAAAATTGTATAAGTATGAATGAAGATCAGTATGGCTTTCTTCATCCTATAATTGATATTGATAAATGCACTAATTGTAATTTATGTAGAAAAACGTGTCCATCAATAAATGAAGTGATTTATAGGTCGCCTAAGTTAGCGTATGCAGCGTGGGCTTTAGATAAAGATGAAAGACGTAGCAGTACTTCAGGAGGAGCTGCTTCAATTTTCTCTAATTACATACTAGAAAATGGTGGAGTAGTTTTTGGTTCATCAATAGAAGATAAAATAATTAAGCATATAAAAATAAATAAAAAAGAGGATTTAATTAAACTCAAAGGCTCTAAATATGTACACAGTAGAATTGGAGATACGTATAAAGAAGCTAAAATAGAATTAGAATTAAGTAGAATATTTATAGTGAAAAAAAGATTGTTTAAGGTAGTTTCTTTTATAATTGTAGGAGTTAATATTACTATCATGGCAATATATACTGGAATATTTAGACAAGGATTTTTTTCTTTATCACTAGGATTAATAATGGTCATATTTAATCAACATTATAATAAATATAGTAGTTCTTCTCTAATAAAGCAATCTAATAATAAGGATTAAATTAAGATCAAATTATTATCAAGCAGTTAGTAACTTTCAGATCTACTATGAGGCTGATCCAACTCTAGAGAATGGGAACAAAGTGAACATTCTCTGGTTACTGAATTTAGAAATTTATTATTAGCATTATTTGATAAATTGTATTTTACCAATTAAATTGCACAAATATATATTGATAAAATTATCGACTAGATTAAATTAGAATGGAGGAATTTTATGGAGCCTAAAATAAGTATAATTGTACCAATTTACAATGTGGAGAAATATATTAATAAATGTATAGATTCGATATTAGCACAAACATTCACAGATTTTGAATTAATACTCGTTGATGATGGTTCTCCTGATAATTGCGGGAAAATATGTGATGATTATGCAAAAAAGGATTCTAGAATTAAAGTTATTCATAAAAAAAATGGTGGATTAAGTTCTGCAAGAAATGCTGGTTTGGATATTGCTAGAGGGGAATATATTGGTTTTATAGACTCTGATGATTATATTCATGAAGAATTTTATGAAACCCTTATGAATTTAATTATTAAATATGATGCTGATATTGCTCAATGTGAGTTTTTAAGAGTATATGAAGAAGAAAATACTAATGTACAAAATATTAGATTTCATAGTAATAAAACAATAATCACGTTGAATAATATTGAAGCACTTAATAATTTATATAATGAAAACTCTGTTAATGCTGTAGTAGTGTGGAATAAACTTTATAAAAAAGAATTATTTAATGAAATAAGATTTCCTAAAGAGAAAATTCATGAAGATGAGTATACTACATATCAATTGCTTTTTAATGCTAAAAGAATAGTTTTAACTTCAGAACAAATGTATTATTATTTACAAAGAACAAATAGTATTATGGGAAAAGGCTTTAATATTAAAAGGTTGGATGCTTTAGAGGCGTATTATGGACAAGTGATGTTTTATAATAAAAAGAAGTTATATGATTTAGAAAACAAAGCAAAGATAAGGTTTGAGTCACTTATAAGAATAAATATGAGTAGAGTTTTAAAATCTAGTGTAGATAATTCAGATAGATTATTTAACGATTTAATTAAATATTATAAAAATAATTATGATTTATTTAATAATAATTTAGATGTTAGTTTTAAAAAGAAAGTTATAATGATATTGTTTAGATACTCGCCTAACTATATAGTTAAATTATTATGTAATTTGATGTATTGGAAATCAAAACTAGTATAAGAGGGTAAAATTATGTATTAAAAAGGAGGATATATATTGATGGATAGAATAATTAAAAGAATTATTCCACGTAAATTAAAATTTAAACTAGAATATGCACTAAGTATATCAAAAAAAAAAGAATTAGCAAAATACAAAAACACTAAAAAAATAATATATTGTTTAGTTCCAGCACATGGTAACTTAGGAGATCAAGCGATTGCGTATGCTACTGAAAAATTTTTACATGATAATTTTAAAGAATATGAAGTATTGGAATTTGAAAGAGATGAAATCTATAAATATGGACAAGCTATAAAGAGTATTTTAAATAAAGATGACCTTATTATACTTCATGGTGGAGGCAATATGGGGAATCTTTACATTCAAGAAGAAGAACCAAGAAGATTTATAATAAATAACTTTAAAAATAATAAAATTATCTCAATGACTCAAACTATTACATTTACTGATGATAATAAGGGTAATATTGAGAAAGAAAAAACAATAAAATCATATAATAAAAATAGCAATCTAACATTACTGGCAAGGGAAGACAAATCTTATGAAACTATGTGTAAGCTATTTAAAAATAATAAAGTAATAGAAGTACCTGATATTGTTTTTTATTTAGAAGATCTATTCGAAGCAAATCAAAAGAGAAGTTATATAATGACTTGTTTAAGAAAAGATAAGGAATCTTATTTTAAAGAGAAAACTGAGAAATTTTTAGAAGAAATAAAGAATACTTATAAAAATGTAGTTGAAAGTGATACTACAGTCAATAGGACTGTTAATAAGAATTCAAGAGAAAAAGAATTATTTAAAATATGGAATGATTTTAAAAATGCAAAGGTTGTGATAACAGATAGATTGCATGGAATGATTTTTGCAACTATTACAAAAACTCCATGTATTGTTTTAAGATCGCTAGACCATAAGGTGATAGAAAGTTATAAATGGGTTAAGAATTTAAATTATATAAGATTTATTGAAGATTTAGATATAGAGAATATTAAAATGCTAATAGAAGAATTAAGTAACTTGAAAAATATGGATAGAACATATTTTAAAGAAAAGTATTTTTATAAATTAATAACTCAATTAAGGGAATAAATGAGGTTTAGAAAGATGCAGTTAGTAAGATATAGAAAATTGAAACAAAAGAATATGACAAAAAACCGTCAATTAACTATTAATATTGTTAGTAGTATAGTTGCATTTGCAACAAATCTTTTAATTAACTTTTTCTTATCTCCATATATTGTTAAAACCCTTGGGGTAGAAGCAAATGGATATGTATCTCTTGCAAATAATTTTATTACATATGCAACTCTTGTTACAATTGCATTAAATTCTATGGCAGGAAGATTTATTACTATAAAAATACACCAAGGAGATTTAAAAAAGGCTAATGAGTATTATACATCTGTTTTTATAGGTAATGTAATACTTGTGGCAATTTTACTAATACCATCAATTCTATGTATAGTATACCTTGAAAAGATCATCAATATACCTAAGTATTTGATTATAGATGTTAAAATACTTTTTGCACTTTTATTTATAAACTTTTTTATTAACACGGGGTTACCAAATTGGGGAGTAGCCACCTTTGTTACAAATAAAATTTATTTACAATCTATTAGTAGTATGCAATCTAATTTACTACGTGTTGCTGTGATAGTTGGCTTATTTATGTTATTCAAGCCTTCAGTATATTTTTTAGGCATTTCAGCAATTGCAACAACAATATTTGTAACTTTGTATTCATTATACTATAAGCAAAAGCTTTTGCCTGAACTGCACATTAGAAAAAAGTATTTTGATATTAATGCTGTGCTGGAATTAGTTTTATCTGGTATTTGGAATACAATAACTCAAGTTGGTCATATACTTTTAAGCGGCTTAGATTTATTGATTACTAATATATTTATTGGACCTTTTGAAATGGGAATGATATCATTGGCAAAAACATTGCCCAATGTTATTACTTCACTTGCAGGTACGTTAACATCTGTTTTTATTCCTAGTTTAACTATAGATTATGCAAAAGGAGATTTAAATGCAGTTAAAGCTGAGCTCAAGAAAGCTATGAAACTTACAGGAATATTATTAACTATTCCTTTATCCATTCTGATTATCTTTGGAGATTCCTTTTATAGCCTTTGGGTTCCAAATCAAGATGCTCAAGTACTTCAGATTCTTTCAATTTTGACATGTTTTGGCTTGATTTTTACTAGTGGAATTCAAGTGTTATTTAATGTTTTTACTGTTACTAATAAATTAAAATGGAATTCTGTATTGTTATTAATTTCTGGTATTGTTAGTACAGGAATTGTTTTTTTACTTCTTAAAACAACAAATCTTGGTGTATATGCTGTTGCTGGAACTAGTTCATTTATTAATCTTATACGTAATATGCTATATACAGTACCATTTTGTGCAAAATATTTAAAATTGAAATGGAATACATTTTTTCCAGAGGTAATGTACTCAATTTTAAGTGTGATTGTTTTGATATTCATAGGGTCATTTATAGACCATTTATTTATTATTAATTCATGGTGGACATTAATAATAGCTGCTTGCATTACATCTATATTAGGGCTTGCTATTAATATGATGATTGTATTGAATAAAGATGAACGAAGGCATTTTATAAATATTTTTCTTAAAAAGATAAAAAGATTTAATTAGTATATTTACAAATATATTTACCAAAGATTTATTTTGATTATTTTAGAGAAAAGAGGTAACTCAATATGAATAAAATGATAATAAATAAGGTCATAATTCAGAATAACCGCTTAGATTGTGATTACACTATAATGGGTGAATGGAAAAAATATTTTAATGAAAAAGAAAGTTTTTTTATAGAATATAGTAAAAGTATCATGGATGTCCCAGAAAGTATAGCTATAATTCCATTTCTTTGTAACTTTTTACCTATGGCATGGATATTTGATGCTGAAATTATTCTTAACGAAATAGATAAGGATTTTTATGATAGTATCAATGAATTTAAGCAAGGCTACATTGAAATGTATCCTAAGCTAGAATTTGCTGGAAAAATAACAGCACAGAAGATAGTAAATAATGTTAATCCTAAAACAGATAAATCAGCAGCGTTTTTTAGTGGTGGAGTTGATGCATTTCATACACTAATATCTCATATAGATGAGAGACCTACACTAGTAACATTATGGGGTTCAGATATTAAACTTGAAGATAAAGTAGGATGGAAAGTTGTAGAAGAACATACAGTTAATATTGCAAGAGATAATAAGTTAGATTATGTTGTTGTAAAATCATCGTTTAGAAAGTTTTTAAATGAGGGAGCATTAAGTTCATATGTTAGTAAACGGACTGGTGATAATTGGTGGCATGGATTTCAACATGGGATAGGATTATTAGGTCATATGGCTCCATATGCATATCAATATCAAATTAGTAAAGTTTATATTGCGTCTACCTTTACTATTGCAGAAAAAGGTAAAGTTACATGCGCATCTGATCCGTCTATAGATAATTATGTAAGGTTTTGTGGATGCCAAGTTATTCATGATGGTTATGAATATAATCGCCAAGCTAAAATTGAACGAATATGTAATTATACTAGAAAAACAGGTAAGCCAGTGCAATTGCGTGTGTGTTGGGAATCAGAAGGTGGCTCTAACTGTTGTCATTGTGAAAAGTGTTATCGTACTATTTTAGGAATTATTGCTGAAAAAGATGACCCAAGAAAATATGGATTTAACTATAGTAATGAAGATTTTAATAATATGATGAAGGATTTTAAGAGAAGAATTCATGTAATATTAAATTATAAATATATAATATTAAATTATAAATATATACAAGATAAACTCAGGAATAATTATGAAATTAATGAAGTGAATAATAGTTTAAGATGGTTTTATAAGATGAATATAAACAATATTAATAACATACCAATAAAACAAATTTTTCGTGTAAAAAGAAAAATAAAAAATGCTATATCTAAAATTAAAAAGAGGATGGTGTAATAATATAGTGGAGCGTGCACAAGTTAAGTTAACTTTTGTTGGTGATGTTATGTGTGAAGCAGATCAGATTATTGCCCACAAAGTAAGCGATAATGATTATAATTTTAATTTAGTATTTAACAGTTTTGAAGATTATTTTGCTAGCTCTGATTATGTTGTTGCTAACTTAGAAACACCAATTGCAGGAGAAGAGTGTGGATATAGTAAAGAAAAATGGAGTTTTAATTCACCTATTCAGTTTGCTGAAGCATTAAAAAGAAGTGGAGTAGATTTGGTATCTACAGCTAATAACCATTGTTTAGATCGTGGAATTAAAGGATTAAAAAATACTATTAAGGCTCTAGATAAGTGTAATTTAAAACATATTGGGACTTATGCAGATAAAAAGCAAAAAAATGTTTTATTGAAGATATAAAAGGATTTAAAATAGCTTTTTTATCTTATACATATGGTACCAATGCATTTTCTAATAATAATTATTTAGGAAAAGATGAAAAATATATGGTTAATTTATTTCAAGAGCAAGAACTTAGTAATCCTTTTACTAGAAAATGCTATAATAATCCTTCAAAATTGTACTCAAAAATATATAGAAAATTGGGTAAGATATTCTATCCAAAGCAATTTAAAAAGCCAGTATATGAACGTAAAGAAAGTAATTGGCGTTGTAAAAGAGAATTAATTAAAGAAATAAGAGAATGTCAAAAAAATGGAGCAGATTATATTATTATGTGTATGCATGCAGGTGGACAATATAATAGGGAACCAACTGAGTATACAAAACAAATATGTGATTTTTTAGTGAAACACGGCGTTAATGCAGTTATTGGTAATCATGAGCATGTTGTGCATAAATGTGATATTAGTAGAGTAAGTGAAGGAATAATAAAAACTTATTCATTAGGAAATTTCTTAGGTAAGGCAGGAGTTAATAAAGAGCCTTATGATAAAATGGCAGAGTACTCTGTAGTTTTCAATATATATCTTTCTAAAAATGAAGATAGCATATTACTTGACACGTGTACATTTTCTATTGCTAAATCTATAGCTTATGATGGAAATAAAATAAAGCCAGTTCTACTATTTGATTTAATTAATAACTGTAGTAATGAAGATGAAAAGAAAAAGTTAATTTCTCATAATACGATAATGGTAAATACTTTTTTGGACACAAATTTTAAAAGTGTAGAACTTAAAAAAGAATATGATATTCGAGAAATATTAGGATATTAAATATTTATTGAAAATAATATAGATGCGGTTATAGACTTTGCTGCTTATTCATTAGTTGAAGAAAGTGTAGTAGAGCCACTAAAATGTTACTGATTTAGCAAATGCTCACATTCTTGCTATTGATAGATTAAGAAAAGGTGGAGAAAGTAGAATTTACAATCTAGGTAATGGTACAGGCTTTTCTGTTAAAGAAGTAGTTGAAGTGATAAGAAAAGTAACAGGATGTGAAATAAAAGCAGAAATTGCAGAAAGAAGAGCAGGAGATCCAGCAATACTTATTGCCTCTAGTGATAAAGCAAAACACGAGTTAGGCTGGAAACTAAAATATAATTCATTAGAAACTATAATAGAAACGGCATGGAATTGGCATAAAAACCATCCAAATGGATATTGATTAACATAACACTAAATATGTTATAAATATGTGAAAATATAAATTAGCAGTCTAAAATAAAGCTGCTAATTTTTGTTTTTCATAAAATTAAATATAAAGTTTTTGTTTATAAAAATATAATATGTATATAATTAAAAAATAATAAAATATATGATATATTGATAAATATGATTGCTATAAATAAGAGAGGTCAATTTATGAAAAAGATAATAATAATATTTTGCATGTTGTGGATAGGAATTATATTTTTTAATTCAAGCAATATAGGATCTGTGTCTAATGAAAAAAGCTATACTATAGTCAATTTTATAAAAAATAATAATATCTATAAAAAGCATATTAGAAAGTATGTGGATATTAAATCAAGTACCTTAAATCTTATTGTGAGAAAAAGCGCTCATTTTATAGAATATCTTATTTTAGGTATAATTATAAGCTTTGCCTTGTTTAAATATAATTTTAAAGGAAAAGGTGCTCTAGGGTATATATTATTTATATGCTTATTGTGTGCTGTTATGGATGAGTTTTATCAAAAATTCATACAGGATAGAACATCTAATGTTGGAGATATATTAATTGATTTTGCTGGTTCATTATTTGGAATATTTATATTTTACATATATGATAATATTTGGAGTAAGATAAGTTCTAAAGGAGGAGTATGTAATATGTGGAACAAGAAAAATTCAGTAAACAAATAATATTTATGGAGGAGTAATTATGCTAACGTCTTTTAAGATAGCTTCAAGGTTTTTAAGAAAAAGTAAGATACAGACACTTATTATAATTATGGGTATAGCTATAGGAGTATCAGTGCAGATTTTTATAGGGCTTTTAAGTCAAGGACTAGATAAAAGCCTTTTAAGTAAGGTTGCTGGAAGCTTTGTTCATATTAATATTACTTCAAGTAAAGGAAGTATAGAATCTTGGGAAGATATTGAGAGAAAGATCAAGGCTGTAGATAAAAACATAAATATAGTTTCTCCAGTAATTGAACATAATGCTTTTATAAACACTAATAATAAAAAACAAAATATACAAGTAAGAGGGTTTTTGCCACAAGATTTGAATACTCTATACGATATGAAAAATAAGATTTATGAAGGAAAAATGATTAGCAAAAGCGGACAAGCTCTTATTGGTAAAGATTTAGGTGATAAATTAGGACTAAAAATAGGGGATAAAATAAATGTGGTGAATTTTCAAGGAAAGAATGTAGAAGTAATTGTAGTTGGGTTTTATAATTTAGGAGCAGTTAAATTAAATAGCATATGGGTAATAACTGATTTAAAAACTGCTCAGGACATAGCTGATAGTGGAAATAAAATTACTTCCTTTGAGCTTTCAACTAATGATGCTTATAATGCAGATAATATTGCAAATAACATAAAGAACTCTATTAAAAATAATGATTTAAAAATAGAAAACTGGAAAGATCAAAATAAACTTATAGCTAGTGCTATAATAGGTCAGAAAATATGCTCTGTTATAATACAATTTTTTGTACTTTTAGCTTCAGTGTTAAGTATAATGAGTATACTTAACATAAGCGTAGTTCAAAAATATAAGCAAATTGGTATTTTAAAAGCTATGGGAATAAAGGATGGTTCTGCTGCACTTATATTTTTGCTGCAGGCATTTATTCTAGGTTTAGTAGGCACAGCAGTAGGGGTATTATTAACATTGCTGTATATAAAGGGATTTAACAGATACATAGTTACTTCAGATGGAAAGCCAATTGTAGATATTATCATAAATAACAGATTTATTATTATATCTTCTTTAATAGCTGTTGCAGCTTCTACTTTAGCAGCAGTATTTCCAGCTATAAAGTCCCTCAAATTAACTCCTGTAGAGGTGATAAAAAATGGCTAATATTATAGAACTAAAAAATATAAACAAGATATATGGAAGAAGGGTTAAAACCCAAGTGCTATACGATATTAATATGTCTATTGAAGAAGGTTCATTTAATTCCATAATAGGAGCATCTGGAAGTGGGAAAACCACTCTTTTAAATATATTAGGCACTTTAGACAAGCCTACCAGTGGAGAAGTATACATTCAAAGCAGGAGAGTTGATAAAATGAGTAGAAGGGCTTTAGCTGCTCTTAGAAATAGAAACATAGGCTTTGTATTTCAGTTCCATTACCTTCTTCCAGAATTTAATGCTATAGAAAATGTACTCATGCCCCATACTATAAACAAGTTTTTTCACGGTAGAAAAACAAGAGAAAGAGCTGAAATGTTTTTGGATTTAGTTGGTCTTTCTTCTCTTAAGAAAAATAAGGTTTATGATCTATCAGGAGGACAGCAGCAAAGAGTAGCTATTGCAAGAGCTCTTATGAATAAACCTAAGATTATATTAGCAGACGAACCAACAGGAAATTTAGATTCAAATTCATCAGAAAATATATATAATTTATTTAGAGATATAAATGATAAATTTAAAACTACCTTTGTAATAATAACCCATGATGATAGAATAGCTAAAAAGACAGATAGAATAATACATATAAAAGATGGAAGGATTATTGAGCAAAATAACTAGCAGTATCTAAAATAAATAATAAAAAAGCCATGTAATTTTACATGGCTTTTTTAATTTATTCTTCTTTTGAAGATGCTACTTCATCCATAACCTGGTTTTCTTTATATAGATTTTTAACAAGAGAAGTTTCTTTTAAAGTTGAAAGATACTTTAGGAAAGGCTCTCTTAAATCTGGCTTTTTTAATGCAAATTCTACAGTAGCCTGAAGAAAACCAAATTTATCTCCAACATCATATCTTCTGCCTTCAAAATCATAAGCGTACATAGCTTCGTGACTTATAAGGGTTTTAAGAGCATCTGTTAGCTGAATTTCTCCGCCCTTTCCAGGAGGAGTATTTTCTAATATATTGAATATTTCTGGAGTTATTATGTATCTTCCAAGGATTGCTATGTTAGATGGAGCTTCTTCAATAGAAGGCTTTTCCACCAAATTTCTAACCTTATAAACTCTATTTTCAATATTAAAACCATCGACTATTCCATATTTTGAAACTTCGCTTTCAGGAACTTTTTGAACTCCAAGAATAGTTGTTTTATATTCATTATAACAGTCTATAAGCTGCCTTAAACAAGGAACCTGGCTATCTACAACGTCGTCACCTAGCATAACTGCAAAAGGCTCATTTCCAACAAAGGTTTTAGCACAGCTTATGGCGTGGCCAAGGCCTTTTGGTTCCTTTTGTCTTATATAATGGATGTCTACCATGTTAGAAATCTTTCTAACTTCTTCTAATAGTTCTGTTTTATTATTTTGCTCCAGCTGATATTCAAGCTCTACAGATTTGTCAAAATGGTCTTCTATAGCTCTTTTATTTCTTCCTGTTATGATTAGTATTTCCTCTATTCCAGAAGCTACAGCCTCTTCTATTATGTATTGAATAGTAGGCTTATCAACTATAGGGAGCATTTCCTTTGGTTGAGCCTTAGTTGCAGGCAAAAATCTTGTTCCAAGTCCCGCTGCTGGAATTATTGCTTTCTTTACTGACATATAAATCTCCCCTTCCTTTGTACTATTTAAATTATAATATATTTTTAATAAAAATACAGGGTTTTATCGTAATTTTATCCATAAATGTAGACATATACATAATGAGAAATAATATGCTGTTTACCTGCAGCATATAAAATGATAGAATTAATTTGTATCTTCATAGAAAGGAGAGGAATAGATGAGGATAAGTTTAAAAAGCAAAGGACTAAAATTTTCTTTAGCTATATTAGCTGTAATTTTAATTTTTAGTTATTTAGTATTTTCAAAGGGAAATTATAAGGAGTATAGTGGACAAGAATCCTTTGGAACTTTAATGAGCTTGCTTTTAGATACAGTTCAAAGCGAAGGAAAGATGGAAATTACAGAAGAAGATATAAGTGTGCTGGGTTCATCTTATTTTAAAGATGGAGTAAAAAAGGGAAATTTAACTATAAAGGGTTTAAATGTAGTTTTAGGTGAGGATAAAGCAAAGTTTTTGATTCCAGTAAAGTATAAGGGACTGTCTGTTCTTTTAACAACAGAAGGACAAGTTGCTATGGATGACAGCAGCATTGTTTACACACCAGAATACTTTAAGGTGGGAAAGATTAAACTGCCTAAAGGTAAAGTTTTAGGATACATAGGCGGACGCTTTAAAGGAAAAATGCTTGTAGAAGATGAAAAAATAGTTATGAGCAAAAGCATTTTACCAGATGATATTGAAACCTTCAGCATAAAGGATGGAAAAATTCTTTGTACTGCAAAGAAAGAAACAAGAGAAACCCTTGCAAAAACTAACGAAACCATAAAAAAGATAGAGGAAAAGATTAAGTTAGAATCCGGGACAGTTCTCAAAAATTTAAAAAATAATGCTGGCGGTAAAAATTCAAGTGAAGGAAATGGAAGTCTAGGAAGCAGTAAGAACAATACATGGAAAGGAAGCAGTGATAAAAAAGAAAGCAATTCAAATTCAGGTGGCTCTCTTAGCAAGATAGGAGGAGAATTAGGTTCTCTTTATGGAAATGTTTCTTCTTCAAAAGAAAAACAGATGGTTAATATAATGAGCGGCACAGTAAATAATCTGCAGTCAGATTCTTCTTATAATTTCTGGGGAGATGTTAAAAGTGTTATGAGCATTTATAAAAGTTTAACTCCAGAAGAAAAGGAGAGGTTTAAAATTCAGGTGTTTTCTAATGTGGATATGGAAAATGCTTTAAAACTCAAAGAAGAGCTTTCAGGAAACTAATAAAAATAAATAGATGGATATTATAGAGTAATAACTCAAATTTCCCCCTCATATTAATAAGTATATATTAACGTGTCATACTTATTAAACTACGGGGGAACTTTTTTATGGAGACTTTTTATATTGAAATATACTCACTCTTTATAATATCTTTAGCATTGGCCCTTGATGCTTTCGGTGTATCCCTAAGTATAGGACTAAATCCAGCGGTAGATAGAAAAAGTAAAATTTGGTTTTGCATATCATTTGCATTTTTTCAATTTTTATTATCCTATATTGGAGCATTTTTAGGTTATCTTTTTAACACTTACATATTATCTATTCCCAAGATTATAGGAGGCATAATAATAGCTATTGTAGGAATTCTTATGCTAAAGGAAGACATGGATAATAACAACAATATACTTATAAATAAAAAAATGTACCTTATATTGGGGATTTCTGTGAGCATAGATGCAGCAGTAATAGGATTTACAGCTCTAAACAGCATAACAGTATTTTTTGTATTGCTGGAGGCCACTGTATTTATTGGACTTATAACTCTTATTATGTGCATCACTGCCTTTATCATTGCAAATCATTTAAGAAAGATAAATGTAATCTCAAAGTATGCAGATTACGTTGGAGGAGTTATACTTATACTTTTTGGATTGAAGATGATATTCCTTTAAGGTATGTTATTAGACTAAGTTAAGATCATGACATAATTTAAAAATGAAGAGTTTAGAAGTGGAGAGTGGAAAGTGGGGAATTTAGAGTGAAGAAGTTTAGTGGAGAGATAAATTTTTTGAATAAAAAGTTTGTTATACGGGTTTAAGAAGTAAGGATATGGATATAATCTATATAAAATAGATTATATTGGAGGAAAATTTGATGAATAAGGTAATGTTTATTGGAAGAATAACTAAAGATATTGAGGTTAAGCGTTTTAAGGATAACGATAAATGTGTTACAACTTTTAGCTTAGCTGTTGAAAGAGAGTTTAATGGAGCTAATGGAGAAAAGTTAGTTGATTTTATACCTATAGTTGCTTGGAATAAGGATGCAGAGTTTCTCTCAAAATATGCTAAGAAGGGTAGCCGTATATGTGTAATGGGAAGACTTGAGATAAGGTCATATGAAACTAAAGATGGAGAAAGAAGATATATGACCCAAGTTGTAGCTCAGGGAGTACAGGTTTTAGATGCTAAGATATTAAAAGAAGAAAACGTAGAAGCTATATAAGGTTTGGTTCAAGGGTTTTTATGAAATATTGCTGCTATAAATAAGATTAAAATATTTAACTTATTTAAGCAGCTTTTTATTTTTGCTGTAAGATAATTTACCTAAATATTCATATGTGATAATATTAATGTATATTTGCCATGAAATTTCTAATGCTAATAAATAAATGCATTATAAGTATGGCATAAAGGAATAATAAAAACAGTGATGTCATCGTTAGAAAAACTAAAATACAGTGAAGGGGTGCTTTTATGGAATTTGCAGCATTAGTATTGATGGAAGTAGATAAGGACAATAAATTTATAAGTGAAATGGGAAGTTATGAAGTGGGAGATGGAGCAGAGTACGTAACTAAATTTTACTATAATGCAGATGATGGAAAGGTAAGTCTTTATTTTGATACTAATAAAGATGTAGAAGATTGGGAGTTTACTGCTATATATGATTTATTTAATTTGGATGTTTTTGAAGAGAAGGGTTATGAGATAGAGGAAAAAGATGATGAATATAATCCTACTTGGGTGGTAAAGTTTGATTATGATGAAGATCATGGCTATATGGTTGAAAAACTAAATGAGGTTTGCGAACTTATTAAGCTTGAAATGGAAAGAACCTTTGAAGAGGCAAAAGATAAAAAGAAAGAATATCAATAAGAGCAGTGGAGAAATTGAGAAGTGGAAAGTGAAGGGAGCTAAAATCATGTCTGATGTTAAAAAGGTAAAAAGAAGAGAAGAAATTGCAAAAGAAGATAAGTGGGATATAGAGAAGATTTATGAAAATACTGAAGAGTGGGAAAAGGATTTTAAGAAGCTTAAGGAAATGGCTCCAAAGATAAAGGACTTTCAAGGAAAGCTTAAAGATTCTAATGAGCTTTTAAGTTTTCTAAAGCTAGATGAAGAAATATCAAGACTTGCCGATAAGCTTCTTGTATACGCTTTTTTAAAGTCTGATGAAGATACTTCGAATAATGCTAATCAAGCAATCAAAAACAAAATTGAAGCCTATTCTGCAGAGCTGGCAGCTATGGAAGCATTCTTTATACCTGAGATTTTATCTTATGAAGAAGGCACTATAGAAAAGGCTATAGAAGAAAATTCAGAGCTTAAAAAGTATGAATTTATGTTAAAGAGGATTTTAAAGAAAAAGCCTCATACTTTAAGTAAAGAAGCAGAAGAGCTTATGGCTTCTGTATCAGATGCCTTAAATGCTCCTTCGAATATATTTAATATGCTTACAAATGCAGATATGACTTTCCCTACTATTAAAGATGAGGAAGGTAACGAAGTGGAACTTACAGAAGGAAATTATGGAATATATAATAAATCAAAGGATAGAAGGGTTAGAGAAGATGCATTTAAAGCTCTTTTTGGAACCTATGAAAAGTTTAAGAACACTCTAGCAGCTTCCCTTATATCATCTATAAAAAATTTTTCGTTTATAGCTAAGACAAGAAAATATAATAGTTCTCTAGAGGCATCATTAAAGCCCAATGATATACCACTAGAAGTATATAACAACGCAATAAAAACTATAAATGACAATTTAGATAGCCTTCATAGATATGTTAGAATAAAGAAAAAGCTTCTTGGACTTAGTGAAATGCATATGTATGATTTATATGTGCCTGTAATTGATACTCCAAAGTCCCATATAGAGTTTGATGAAGGGGTAAAAATTATAAAAGAAGCTTTAAAACCTTTAGGAGAAGAATATCTAAAAATATTTGATGAAGGAATCCAAAATAGATGGGTAGATATTTATGAAAATAAGGGAAAAAGAAAGGGAGCTTACTCTTGGGGAACTTATGACACAATGCCTTATGTTTTATTAAATTACAACTATGAGTTAAATGATGTATCAACCTTAGCTCATGAGATGGGACATTCCATCCATTCATATTATTCAAGAAAAGAGCAGCCTTATATTTATGCTGATTACACCTTGTTCTGTGCTGAAGTGGCATCTACAGTAAATGAAAATCTTCTTATAAATTATCTTATAGAGAATGAAAAGGATGAGAAGAAAAAGCTATATCTTATAAATACTCAGCTTGAGCAAATAAGAACTACCGTGTTTAGACAAATTATGTTTGCTGAATTTGAAAAGATAACTCACGAAAAAGTAGATGCTGGTGAGCCTTTGACAAGCGAAGACCTTTGCAAAATATATCATGATTTAAATGCTAAATATTTTGGAGAAGATATAGTCATAGATAAAGAAATCGATATGGAATGGTCTAGAATACCTCATTTTTACAATGATTTCTATGTTTATCAGTACGCTACAGGTTATTCTGCAGCAAACTCTTTTGTAAAGGCTATATTAGAAAAAGGAAAAGATGCAGTAGATAAGTATAAAGGATTTTTAAAAGCTGGAGGTTCTGATTATCCTATAAACATTTTAAAGAAGGCTGGAGTAGATATGACTACCTCTAAACCTATTGAAGATACTATAGCTAGATTTAATGAGCTTCTAGATATGCTTGATAAGTAAATTTAATTAAGTTTTTAATAGTACTTATCTAATTAAACTAAAATATATCTAATTAAACTAAAATATATCTAATTAAACTAAAATATATTATAAATTACATTTTTCCCTAAAATATGATGAATTTCTCTAAAATATGATGAAAAATATAAAAAAGTATAATATAATAATAGTTGTGCTTTAAGTGTTTAAAGCTAGTGGATATAATTATTATTGAGGTGTACTTATGAGATTAGAGTTTATAGATAGGGTTAAAGAAAATGATATTTTAGGGAAAAGTATTTTAACTAATGAAGGAAATGTACTATTAAGGTCAGGAGTAAAGCTTACTAATCAATATATTAAGAACTTGAGAAAATTGGGAGTTCTTTATGTGTATATAGAGGATGATAGACTTGATGATATAGATATAGAAGATGAAAGATTATGCAGTCTAAAGCAGCAGACAATGAAAAATATGAATAAAATTATAAAAAATTTAAATAATGCTAATAAAAAAGAAGCTAAAAATTCATTAAGAATTGTTGAAAATTTAGTAGAGTATATAATAGAATCTGGAGATATAAATAAAAGTTTATATGACATTAAGACTTATGATAATTACACATATGTTCACTGTATAGACACAGGGATTATGGCAACTTTTTTGGGAGAAAGTATGGGGTTTGACTTAGATGAGCTTATAGAGCTTGGGAAAGGTGCTATACTTCATGACATAGGTAAAATAAAAATACCGAGCAAAATTATAAACAAAAAAGGAAAACTTACAGAAAAAGAGTTTTTAGAAATTAAAAATCATCCTATATATGGAAAAGAAATTTTGGTTAAAAATATGTATATTTCAGATGTGGTAATAGATGCAGTAGAGCAGCATCATGAAAAGGTAGATGGCAGTGGGTATCCTTATGGTCTACATGGGAACCAAATTTCAAAGTTTGGAAAGGCAGTTTGCATATGTGATGTATACGATGCAGTGAGCAATGATAGGATTTATAGAAAAAAGTTTAAACCTAATGAAGCTTATGAGCTTATATTAGGAGGAAGCGGAAGCATGTTTGATGAAAAAATTGTTATGAAATTTAAGGAGACCTTTGCCATATACCCATTAGGAAGTTGTGTCAGACTTTCAAATGAAGTAGAAGGATATGTTGTAAGGCAGAACAAGGGTTTTCCAGATAGACCAGTAATAAGGGTCTTATATGATTCAGAAACAAGAGAGCCTATACAATTCTATGAAATAGACTTATTAGAACGTTTAGATATAGTAATTGAATCCATAGTATAAAATAACAACATCTATTTATAGGTGTTGTTATTTTATAAGTGCAAGGAATATTATATTTTAAATATTTTAGGAAAAGGGAATGAGTATGAGAAAAGATGAATTAACCAGGTTTATTATAGATATGTTTAATAGATATTATAACTATAATATTCAAGAGTTTAAAGCAAGGGATAGTGGTAAGGAATTCTGGGGGATGAGTACCGTAATAGGGGATACAAAAAGCTATGTAGTATTTTTAGATGAAAATAACTTAAACAATTTAGATATGGAATTTATTCATGATGAGGATGCTCATAATATAGTGATTACAAGAGTATTAATGGTGGATAGCACTAAAAGTGACAGCAGGTGGTATCTTGCGGCTGAAGGGTTTGAAGGTAATCTGATAGTAGTGGATGAGAAAAAGAAGAAAGTAGTATACTCTTCTTTATATAGCGAGAACTTATCAGCTCAGATAGAACATATTTTAGAGTATAAGCGAACATTGGATTCTGGGAATAGAAAAAGAAAAAGTTCTAAAATTACTATAGTTTTGATTGCCATCAATGTAATCATGTATGGCATAATCGCCTTTTTATCCGGCAACATTTTGGATAGTGATATTAGGGTTCTTCTTTATCTAGGAGCTAACGAGAGTAGTTTGGTTTCTGCGGGAGAATATTACAGGCTTTTTGTATCTATGTTTCTTCACGGTGGTCTTTTACACTTGGTACTCAATATGTATGCCTTGAATGCTTTAGGGCCGGCTGTAGAGAAAGCTTATGGTAAAATTAAGTATATAATAATATATACTTTAGGCGGATTAGTAGCATCCATATCAAGTTATCTTTTTTCAAATGGAGTATCAATAGGAGCGTCAGGAGCTATTTTTGCTCTTTTGGGAGCAGTATTAGTTTTTGCTTTGAAATCAAAGAGAAGAGATAAAAGGATGATACTTAAAGAGATTTTATCCGTAGTGGGTATAAATATTTTTATTGGTATTTCTCTTCCTAATATAGATAATTTTGCTCATATAGGAGGATTAATAGGTGGAAGCCTTATTTCATTTCTGCTTTTTAAGAGAAAATAAAGCGTTGTTAACGTGTGCAAAATATGCTAATATATTATTAAAAACATTACTAATTATATTGATAAATGGTATAATAAAAATGAATGACTTGATATTTGTAAAGGAGAGTTCACATGAGCGTTACAATAAAAGATATTGCAAAGCTAGCTAATGTTTCTCACACAACTGTTTCAAGAGCGCTTAATGATAGTCCTTTTATAAATGATGAGACTAAAAATAAGATAAAGGCTATTGCAAAGCAATTGAACTATGTCCCAAACTATAATGCTAAAAGTTTAGTTTTAGACAAGTCTTATACAATAGGGCTATTTTTCTCTACTATCTATAAAGGAACTTCTCCAGGATTCTTCTATGAAACTGTAAAAGGAGTAAGCAGTGAAATAGAAGATAAGTATAATTTGGTTGTAAAAGGAATAAGTGATTATAAAGAGTTTTCAAGTATAAATAGAAAAAGATTTGATGGAATTATAGTTATGAGCCAAAGTGATAAGGATAATATGTTTATATATAATGCTATAGAGAAAGAAATTCCGATTGTAGTGCTTAATAGAGAGGTTGAAGCAGACTCTGTTGTTAATATACTTTCGGGAGATAGAAAAGGAGCTTATAACGCTGTAGATTACTTAATAAAAAATGGACATAAAGATATTGCTATAATAGAGGGAGCAAAAGTATTTAAGTCTACTTATGAAAGAAAAGAAGGATTTTTAAATGCTTTGATAGACAATGATATCCCTGTAAAAAGTGAATATATGGTTCAAGGGGAATATGATATGGAAAGCGGATATTTAGCTATGAAAAAGCTTTTAAGTCTTCCTAAAATTCCTACTGCAGTATTTTGTTCTAATGATGATATGGCAGTTGGAGCTTTTAAAGCAGCTTTTGAGGCAAAACTTTCCATACCAGATGATATATCAATTATGGGATTTGACAACAATGTGTTTTCACCATATCTTACTCCAGCATTGACTACAGTACAAAGGTCTATTGAAAAAGTAAGTAAACAAGGAGCTAAGAAACTTTTAGAAATAATAAACAGTGGTGAGAAAAAGGGAGAAAGGATCTATATTGATACAGAATTGATAATAAGAGAATCGGTTAAGAAATTAAATGATTAAATTGTAGAGTAGAGAAAAAGTTTAGAGAGTTTGAGAGTTTAGAAGAAATACAGATAAATTATCTGTATTTTTTCTTTTAAAAATGTTGTTAACGTGTGCAAATTATGATATTATAAATTCAATAGAGTTATACTAAAATTATATAAAAAAGTAAAACATTTTTGCACACGTTAATAAAAATTATGGAGGCTAAATTATGAAACTAAATAAAGAAACATTTAAAGATTATAAGAATTATCCAGAAAAGGTACTTCAATTTGGAGAGGGAAACTTTTTAAGAGCTTTTGTTGATTGGCAAATTGATAAGATGAATAAAGAAGCTGATTTCAATGGAAGCGTAGTTGTAGTTCAGCCTATACCAAATGGACTTATAGATAAGTTAAATGAACAAGATGGATTGTATACGTTATATTTAAAAGGAATAAAGGATGGAGAAGCAGTTTCAGAACATTCTGTAATAGATTGTATAAATAGAGCAGTAAATCCTTATAAAAACTTTGAAGAATACTTTAAAATTGTAGAAAATCCAGAGCTAAGATTCATTATATCTAACACTACAGAGGCTGGAATTGCTTTTGATGAAAACGATAAATTAGAAGATAAACCTCAAAACAGCTATCCTGGAAAACTTACAGCACTTCTATATCACAGATTTAAAACTTTTAATGGAGATAGCAGTAAAGGTTTTATAATAATACCTTGTGAACTTATAGACAGAAATGGTGAAAAGCTTAAGAAAATAATTTTAAAATACGCTGAACTTTGGAACTTAGAAAGTGAATTTGTTGATTGGATAAATAATAGCAACACTTTCTGCTGCAGTTTAGTAGATAGAATAGTACCAGGTTATCCAAAGGATAGAATTGATGAAATAACAGAAGAACTTGGATATGAAGACCAATTAGTAGTTGAAGGGGAACAATTCCACCTATGGGTGATAGAAGGACCAGATTCTATTAAAGAAGAATTCCCTACTGACAAAGCGGGATTAAATACTTTATTTGTAAAGGATATGACTCCATACAGAACTAGAAAGGTAAGAATTTTAAATGGAGCTCATACAACTATGGTTACAGTAGCTTACCTTTATGGATTAGATACGGTTAGAGAAGCTGTTGAACATGAGGTTGTAGGAAAGTATGTAAATGGAGCTATATTTGAGGAAATAATACCTACATTGGATCTTCCACAGGAAGAATTAGAGTACTTTGCAAATGCAGTATTAGATAGATTTAGAAATCCATTTATAAAACATTATTTAATGAGTATAGCATTAAACAGTATGTCAAAATTTGAAACTAGAGTGCTTCCTTCACTATTAGAGTATGTAAACAGAAAAGGAAAACTTCCAAAGAAATTAGTATTCTCTCTAGCTGCCTTAATAGCATTCTATAAAGGCGATAGAAACGGAGAAAAGATAGCTTTAGCAGATAATAAAGATATTTTAGAATTATATAGAAAAGAATGGGCATCTTATGATGGAAGTGAAGAAAGCTTAAGAAATATAGTTACTTCAGTATTAGGATATGAAGCTAACTGGAAAATGGATTTAAATAAAGTTGAAGGCTTAACTGATGCTGTAACAAAATATCTATATGATATTGAAAACTTAGGAATTAAAGAAGCTATAAAGGAAGTTTAGAAGTTAGGAAATATAAAAGGAAGAGATAATGAGGTTGGAAATTAGCCTAGGGCGAAAGGGGATGAATACCTTATGAAAAAGGTTATAAAAATAAATAAAATTGATAATGTAGTAGTAGCTCTAGAAGACTTAAAAAAAGGTGAGGTTATAGAAGTAGACGGTGAAAAGGTTGAACTATTAGAGGATATAAATAGGGGACATAAAATAGCAATAAAGAATATAGCCTCAGGAGATAATGTAATTAAGTATGGATTTCCTATTGGACACTCTACTAGAGATATAAAGGCAGGAGAATTTGTTCATACTCATAATGTAAAAACAAATTTAGAGGGCATTGGAGAGTATGTATTTAATCAAAGATTAAGTGAAGCTCACTATGAAAGGTCTAACCTAACTTTTAAGGGATATAAAAGAGAAGACGGAAAAGTAGGTATAAGAAATGAGCTTTGGATTGTACCAACTGTTGGTTGTGTAAATGGCATGGCAGAGAAGATTATAGAAAGATTTAAAAAAGAAGTAAATCCAGAGGGAGTAGACAACATAGAAGTATTCAAGCACAACTATGGATGCTCTCAGCTAGGGGAAGATCACATAAATACAAGAACTATTTTAGGAAATGTAGTTAAGCACCCGAATGCTGGAGGAGTTTTAGTGTTTGGACTTGGCTGTGAAAACAATACTATGAAAGAATTTAAAGAATCCTTGGGAGAATTTAACCAAAAAAGAGTTAGATTTTTAGTAGCTCAAGAGGTTCAAGATGAAATAGAAGAAGGAGTAAAACTTTTAAAAGAGCTTTATTCAAATATGAAAGAAGATAAGAGAGAATATGTACCATTATCTGAGCTTAAAGTAGGTCTTAAATGTGGAGGTTCTGACGGTTTATCTGGAATAACTGCTAATCCTCTACTTGGAGAGTTTTCAGACTTCTTAATAGCTCAAGGTGGAACAACTGTTTTAACAGAAGTTCCAGAAATGTTTGGTGCAGAAACTATTCTTATGAACAGGGCAGAGAATGAAGAGATTTTTAACAAAATAGTACATTTAATAAATGACTTTAAGGAATATTTTATGAAGTTTGATCAGCCAGTATATGAAAATCCATCACCAGGAAATAAAGCTGGCGGAATAACAACTCTTGAGGATAAATCTCTTGGATGCACTCAAAAGGCTGGTTCGGCTAGAGTTGTAGATGTTCTTAAGTATGGAGAAACTTTAAAGGTTAAAGGATTAAATCTTTTAAGCGCTCCAGGAAATGATTTGGTTGCAGCTTCCGCTTTAGCTTCAGCTGGATGTCAAATGGTTTTATTTACAACAGGAAGAGGAACACCGTTTGGAAGCTTTGTTCCTACAATGAAGATATCAACTAATTCTCAAATATATAAATTAAAACCACATTGGATTGATTTTAATGCTGGAAGGCTTATTGAAGATGTATCTATGGAAGACTTATTGAAAGAATTTATAGATTATGTAATAAAAGTTGCTAGCGGAGAACTAGTTAATAATGAAAAGAATAACTTCAGAGAACTTGCTATATTTAAAACAGGTGTAACTCTATAGAACTCATATAAATACACCAAAATATAAAAGGCTCTGTGAATTTTTGCAGAGCTTTTTATGCATATTAATGTAGTGAAAATAAAATAGAATGATATATGTTTACGTTAACAATTATACTATTGCACTTTATGTTGAAATTTATTATAATAAAGTTGAGGTTTATGTTAACGTGAACAATAAGTTAAATTATCAAAGGTAGGGTGAAAATGCTATGAAAAAGTTTATAGATGAAAATTTTTTATTATCAAATGATACAGCAGTAAAACTATATCATGATTATGCAAAGGATATGCCAATTATTGACTACCACTGCCACCTAAATCCACAAGAAATATTTGAAAATAAGAAGTTTAAGAATATAACTGAAGTTTGGCTATATGGTGATCACTATAAGTGGAGAGCTATGAGAAGTAATGGTATTGATGAAAAATATATTACTGGTGATGCTAGCGATTATGAAAAATTTATGGCATGGGCAAAAACAGTGCCAATGGCTATAGGAAATCCTCTTTATCACTGGACACATTTAGAATTACAAAGATTCTTCGGCATATATGAAACTTTAAATGAAAAGACTGCTCCTGCTATTTGGGAAAAGGCAAATAAAATGCTTAATGAAGAAGGATTTGGAGCAAGAGATTTAATAAAAAAATCAAATGTTAAAGCTCTATGCACAACAGATGATCCGGTAGATTCATTAGAATATCACATAAAGCTTAAAGAAGATAAAGACTTTGATGTTACCGTTTTACCAACTTTAAGACCTGATAAAGGGCTTAATATTGAAAGAGAAACTTTCATTCCATGGGTAGAAAAACTTGGAGAAGTATGTGGAAAGAAAATTACTAACTATGATGAATTATTAGAAGCTTTAGAATCAAGAGTAAAATTCTTCCATGAAGTTGGATGCAGAATATCAGACCATGGTTTAGATAGCATAGCATATGCTGAAGCTTCAAAAGAAGAAGTTAATGACATATTTGTAAAGGCTTTAAAAGGAGAGGTTGTAAACAAAGAAGAAGAAGCTAAATATAAAACATATACTTTACAATTCTTAGGAAAATTATATTCAGAACTAGGATGGGCAATGCAGCTTCATATTGCAGCTATGAGAAACAACAATACAAAAATGTTTAGAAAATTAGGGCCAGACACTGGATTTGACTCAATTAATGATGAGCAAATAGCTTACGCTACTTCAAGACTTTTAGATTCATTAGAAGTAGAAGATAAACTTCCAAAGACTATTTTATATACATTAAATCCAAAAGATAACTATGTGCTTGGTACTATGCTTGGAAATTTCCAAGGATCCGAAGTTCCAGGAAAGATTCAATTTGGATCTGCTTGGTGGTTTAACGATAACAAAGATGGTATGATAGAACAGATGACAACATTAGCTAATCTTGGACTTCTAAGTCGTTTTGTTGGAATGTTAACTGACTCAAGAAGTTTCTTATCTTACACAAGACATGAGTATTTCAGAAGAATACTTTGCAATATATTAGGAGAATGGGTTGAAAACGGAGAATATCCGGACGATATGGAAACTTTAGGAAGTATAGTTCAAGGTATTTGTTACAACAATGCAAAAGATTATTTTAAAATGTTTTAAGCAGTAATAAAAGTATATAATAATAGAAAGCCCTGTGGATTTTTCACAGGGCTTTATTAATGCAGTATTTTTTCCATGTCTTCATAATAAAGTGTTTCTTTTTCAAGAAGTGCATTTGTTATATCTTCTAGTAGATTTTTATTACTTAATAAAATATTCTTTGTGTCTTCGTATAGCTTGTCTATAAGAGTTTTACATTCTCTAATTATTTCATCTTTAGTAGAAGATGATAAATCTCCTATTTCAGATAGGGTAAGAAGTCCTAGAGACTCTCCCATACCATAAGCTGTAACCATGTTAGTTACAAGATTGGTTGAATGTTTAAGATCACTGTAAGCTCCTGTAGTTATCTTTTCTTTTCCAAAGATAATTTCCTCAGCAGCTCTGCCGCCTAAAAGCACTTTTATTCTGTTTAAAAGATAGCTTTTATTTTGATACATTTTATCTTCAGGAATACTTAAAGTATATCCACCAGCACCATTGGTAGTTGGTATTATTGTAACTTTTGATAGCTTTTCTTCTGGAAGAACCTTTGCTGATACAAGGGCATGTCCTGCTTCATGATAAGCTGTGATCTTTTTATCTAATTCCCTTATATGGTCTCTTTCTTGTCTTTCATATCCTGCTAGAACTATAGAAAATGCTTTATCTAAATGAATATTTTTAATATATTTGCTGTTATCTTTACATGCTAAAATAGCAGCTTCGTTAACAAGGTGCTCAAGCTTTGCACCTGAGAACATGGAAGTTTTTTGAGCCCATTCTTTAACGCTAATATCATCGTTTACAGGCTTATTTTTTAAATGCAACTTTAATATTTTTTCTCTTGCAGCTACATCAGGAAGAGAAACTTCAATGTGCCTATCAAATCTACCCGGTCTTAATAAGGCAGGATCTAACATATCTAATCTATTTGTTGCTGCCATTACAATTATGCCTTCTTTTTCATTAAATCCAGACATTTCTGTGAGCAAGGCGTTTAAAGTCTGGTCTCTTTCATCAGAGCCTCCATTACTAGAACCGTCCCTCTTTTTACCTATGGCGTCAATCTCATCTATGAAGATAACGGCTTTTCCGTGAGACCTTGCCTTTTTAAATAGCTGTCTTATTCTACTGGCACCTACACCAACATATATCTGAACGAAATCTGAACCAGACATAGCATAGAATGGAACGCCGGCTTCTCCAGCTACAGCCTTAGCAAGCAGGGTTTTACCTGTTCCAGGTTCCCCATAGAGAATTATTCCCTTTGGCATTCTAGCACCATAGGCACTGTATTTTTCAGGATTTTTTAGGAAGTCTATTATATCCTTTACGCTTTCTTTAGCTTCTTCATTTCCTGCAACGTTTTCAAAAGTAAAGCCTGAGTTTTCTATTGCAGCAGTATCCAATGTATCCACTGAGCGCATTCTTCTAGAAGTTACTTTAGAAGATTTTATAGCCATAAATATTATAGCAACTGCAGAAGCTCCTAAAAGGGCATAAGGTATAACTTCAAATGGAGAAACATAACCGTGTTCAGAAACTTTTACACCACTTTTTAACATAGTTTCCTTAAAATCTAAACTTCTTGGATTATCAGTTTCATAAATCTTACCATCAGTAAGTCTTATCTTTATTTGAGGCGAGGTTGTGTAATATACTGTAGATACTCTTTTATGTTTTACATCCTCCAAAAACTCGGTATAAGATTTAGAACCTTGAGGTTTATAGGCAACGGTATTTATGATAATAAAAAGAATAGAAAGTAACATTGTAATCATAGGAATGAACATGTATTTATTTTTCATTTTGTTCATTCAATCTCACCTCTTCTAGAATATATGGTATATTTTGGGTTGAAATCATTTCTCAATTATGCTTTCGCTAGTCACTATTATAGAGAAATTGTAGAGACCTGTCCAACGAAAATCATAAAATTTACTAATGCAATTTATGGGATGAAAGTAAGACAAAAGCTAGAGTTTTACTAAGCTTATAGTAGGCTTAATTCTAATACATGTAATTGTGTAAAAATGATATTTTGTGTATACTTTAGTGTAGATGTAAAAATATCCAATATGGGAGGGAGAAGCCCTAAGACTAGAAGTTAGGGGATTGTTGCTATGCATATCAAGAATATTAAGGTTATATTAACTGAAAAAGATCTTTTAAGCATTATAGAAGAAAATTTAAAAGTACCAGAGCTGAAGGTTGAAAAAATTCATATAGGAGAGCTTATTGAGGTTCAAGGCTACTGCTTTAAAGGAATTAAGTTGAATTTTAAAGCATTTTTAGGAATTGGAAATGTTAAAGATAATGTGCTTAAGTTAAAAATATTTAGGATAAAATTAGGAATATTTCCCATATGGATGGGAGTTGTAAACTTTGCCCTAGGCAAGGCCTTAAAAAGCTTGAATAATATGGGCATAACATTTGAAAAAAAGACCATATTTATTGATTTTACATCTCTATGCACTCAAATGCCTTTTATAAAGTTTAAATTAAAAAATATAAGCTCTGTAAGAGGAAATCTAGAAGTAGAAGTTGAGGATCTTATATATGAGCAAAGTAGACAAGCTTTATCTCTATCGCAGTTAAAGCAAACTTTGCAATCAGAGTGTGAAAAGGAAGATAAAGAAGGACAAACTAAAACCCAAGATGCTTATTCTAAAATTAGGTCTCAAATGCAGGAAAAAATCCGGGGACAATTCTCAAAAGTTCATGAAGTTCAGGGACAGTTCTCAAAAATTAACATAGATCATAAAGAAAGCCAGGGACAGTTCTCAAAAAGTTTTATAAAACAGAGCAATAATATATATGAATATATAATGCTTGTGCCAGATATTATAGCACTTTTATATAGGCTTATGAAGGATAAAAGGATTAAACTAAGGACTAAAACCTTAATATGCGCAGCTATTGCATATCTAGCGCTTCCTACAGATATCATATTTGATTCCATTCCTGTGCTTGGAAAGCTTGATGATTTTGGCATAGGGTTTTTGATTTTGGATAAAATTATAAAAGATGTCCCACATCATATCATAATGCAGTACTGGGAAGGAAAAGAAGATATTATACTAAAGGCTAAAGAAATAAAAGACTTTTTGTTTGATATTATAGGTAAAAAAAATACTCTTAATCTTTTAGGAAGTGTACTAGCCAGAATTAAGAGAATAAAAAGAAAAAATACTAAAAATAAAGAATAGTAGGTAAGCAATTTAGTTAAAAGTTATAAAGTCAGCAACTATATACTATATATGGGAGGAGAAAGTTTTGCCAAAGAAAGTTTATGCTATAAAAGAAGGCTTTGATTTTGAAAAGAATGAAAAAATAGAAAATAAGATAGTGGATACTTGGTCAGAATGCTTAAAGTATGTGAAAGGTGTTAAAGGTGCTAAGTACAAGAGTTTTGAAGATATTAACAGTGCAGAGCAATATTTAAGAGAAGGAAGTAAACTTTTAAAAAAGTCCGAAGATACTTATCCTAAAGATTGTCTGCATATATATGTTGACGGAAGCTATAATATGAGCACAGAAAAATATTCTTACGGATTAGTTGCGGTTAGAAAGGATGTAGTTGAATATATTGAAAGCGGTTCATCAAAGGATACTTCTAAGAAGAATATAAGACAAATAGCTGGAGAGTTAGAGGCAGCAATTAAAGGTGTGGAATATGCTTTAAATATAGGAGAAAAGAAGGTTGTTATATTTCATGATTATGAAGGAATCAGCCATCATGCTACTGGTTTTTGGGAAAGGAAAGAGGAATCCTCAGTACAGTATTATAACAAAATGAATGAGTTAATGAACCTAGGAATTGAGGTCATTTTTGTTAAGGTAGATAGCCATACTGGAGTTTTATTTAATGAACTTGTAGATGAAAAGTGCAAGGAAAAGGCAGAAATTCAATCTGACAGAGTTATAGAAAAGTGGCTAAGAAAAAATACTTTAAAGGTATCTAGCAAATATATAAAAGATGAAATTTTAAAAATAGCCCCTAATAGTGGGAATAATATAATTGTTGTTAATGAAATTGATAATAGTTTCAAGGAAAATTCAGAAGATATATTTAAACATATAAAGGAGTTATATATAAAAGATTCAAATAAGGCAAAAAATTTGATAAGAAATCTAAAGGAGGAAGAAAAGGAAAAATTTATTTTATATTTATTGGAGAATGTTTAAATTAAAATATTGATATGAGAAAATTATTTCGAAAATTCCTTATGTTCTCTAGTTTAATATTTTATTATTTGCACAACCTATAAGTGATAGACTATGATCATTACTATTTTGCTTACAGATTTTAACAAAATATAAAAGGGGTGTGTAAATATGAATGGTTTTATAAAAGGATTAACTACGGGAACTATAATTGGAGCAACAGTTGGAATGATGATGTCTCCAGAAATGGACAGAAAAACAAGAAAAAAGATTATGAGAGGTAGAAGAGCTGCCATGCATAAGGCTGAAAATATAGTGGATATGATGATGAACTGGATAAGTTAAACTTTAATTATATTATAGTTAAAAAGAGTTCAAGTTTTTAAAAAAATTGAACTCTTTTTTTTATATTACCTAATATTATTACATTTTTTTTGCAGGAATAGAACAAGTGTGATATAATATTTAACGAATTATTAAATAATATTAAACTTAATAACTATAAGATTAATAACTATAAGATTAAATTTGATAACTATAAGTTGGTAAAGGAAGAGGTATTTATGGAAATATTGTCTTTGGGAGAAAAAATAAAAAGAAGAAGAAAAGAACTTGGAATGACCCTAAAGGATTTAGCAGGGGATAGAATTACCCCAGGACAAATAAGCCTAGTAGAATCCAGTAAATCTAATCCTAGCATGGATTTATTGGAGTATTTAGCAAATTGTCTTAATATCTCTATTGAATATTTAATGGAGTCCGAGGAAACTCAAGCGGAAAAGATTTGTATATATTTTGAAAACATGGCTGAATCTCATATATTGAATGATGAGTTAGATCAAGCTGATGAGTATATAGAGAATGCATTATTTTATGCTGAAAAGTATGAACTGGAATATAGGAAGGCTAGAAATTTGTATTTAAGAGGGAAGATATATACTTTAAAAAAGGAATTAGGGCTAGCTCAACAATATTTTTTATCTGCAAATGTAATATTTATCAAAGATAACTATTTTGAGGATATAATCAATACTTTTATTAAACTTGGAATGATAACTTTAGAAATGCAGGCGTATCATTCAGCTTGCAGCTATTTTCATCAATCAGAGAAAGTTTATAACGATAGTAATTTGGAAAATGACTTCTTAATAGGACAAATTTACTACTATATAGCATTTACATATTACAAATTAGAAGATTTGGATAAAGCAATCAATTATTCATATTTATCCAACAGTAAGTTCAAAAAAGTGAATGATAAAAAAGAGTATGCAAAATCCCTTATGCTTCTTTCAAAAGAGTTTAGTAAAAAAGGTGATATAAATAATGCAATAAAATACTCGAATAAAGTTTTGAAGTTATTTAAGGAGATTGACGATTGTAAATACATAGCTCATATTGAAAATAGTTTAGGAAAGCTTTTTTCAGAGTTTGATAATATTGAAGAATCTTTTGTTCACTTATATAAAGCTAAAAATCTAAGAAAAGATTTTAAAGATGAGGAGTATATAGATATCCTTGTAAACATTTGTAAAAACTATATTAAACTAAAAGATGTCGAAAAAGCTAAGGAAGCATTGGAGGAAATATTAGATGAAAAAGATAATGGAAACGATTTAACTATCTATAAATACTATTTGCTGCAATATAGAATAAATATGCTAGAGGGAAATATTTATGAAGCAGAGAACACCTTACTGATGGCATTAGAATATACGGAGATTGCTCAGTTAAAGGATGAATATGCAGAGGTGTCGATTTTAATTGGTAAATTTTATGTGGATAATGGTATGGATGAAAAGGCAGCTAAATATCTAAATGCAGGTGTTGAGGCGTTTAAAAAATTAGGTGTACTGAAATAGTGCCATAATTGGATGGGTGATTATATGGAAGTTCTTTCAGTTGGAGAAAAAATAAAGAGGGCCAGAATTTATAAAGGGCTTACACTAAAGGATATTTGCGGTGATAAGATTTCTGTATCAAAATTAAGCTGTATTGAAAATGATAAGGTAGTTCCAGAGGAATGGATTTTAGATTATATAGCTTCTAAGCTAGAATTAAATCCTAATTATTTAAAGCTTGGGATTGAAGATCAGATTAATGAAAACTTAAAAGAATTAGTGGTGAACCCTAATTGTGATGATTATGAAGAAAAGCTAAAATACAATTTAGGTTTAGCTCAAAAACATGGATATTATGATTTAGCATTTTATATTATGCATTTAATATTTGAATATCTGTTAGATAATAATGAATTGAGTAAGACACAAGAATTATTAGGAACATACTATGATTTATGCAATAATTCTGATAGTAACAATAGGATGATTTATTACATAGATATAGCAAAGTTTTTCTTTAACAATGGAGAGATTGTTCAAGCATCTAATTATTTTGAAAATGTAAGAAAAACATTGGATGCAGAAAAAAGCAAGGATTATAGTATGTATGTTGAAAGCATATACGGTGAAGTAAGATGTAAAATAATTCTTAAGGAATATAGTGAAGCATATAATGTGGCGGTAAAGTTAAAAAAAATGTTTTCTTACATGGAAGATGATTTGAAAAAGGCTAAGATATATCATATGATGGCTATTTTATCTTTAAGAATGGGTAATGAAGAGTTTAAAGAGTATGAGCTTAAGTCATATAAAATATACGATTCTAGAAACGACTATAAGTGCGAGGATATGTTAGATTATGCTTCCATTATGTTTGAAATGAATGAAAAAGATAAGGCTATTGAATATATAAATAAATCATTGAATATGTATCCAACGAATGATAAAGAAAAACAGGTAAGATTTATGCTTCTATGTATAGAAGAGCTTATTAATAACGGAGCTTTAAGTGAAGCAGAAAGTTTAATAGAAAAGGTTATAGATTATTCTATTAATTTAAATAATATAAAATTTATTGAGAAATCTTATTATTTAAAATCTAAAATTCTTCAGAATAATAGTAATTATATATCGGCTGAAATGTATATGAATTTATCCTTAGATGCTCTTACTAAGTTTGGAAATAATAAAGAAATTTATGATAGGTATATGGAGATGGGAAAAATGTATTTTGATATGAATTATCCTAAAGACGCGTTAAAATATTTTGCTTTAGCCATTAATCTTCAAGAAAAGCTATAAAAATCTAATTGAGCCAAAGCTTGATTAGATTTTTTTTAAAATACGGGGACGGTTCTCAAATTTTTAGCATAAAAATTTGAGAACCGTCCCTTGTATAATAGAGTTATAATATGTATGTAGATAATATCTATTGATAAAAATACAAATAATACTATTTAGTTAAATGTAAAATATAAAAAATATACAGAAAGGATGAGAGCTATGGATTATGAAAAGATGACCACCAAAGTGCAGCAGGCTCTGAGTGAATCTCAAAAGATAGCCATAAAATATGATCATCAGCAAATAGATATAATACATTTGTTTATGGCTCTAATTTCTCAAGAAGATGGAATAGTACCTAATATATTTAGCAGAATTGGAGTAGATGTTGAACTTTTAAAACAAGCTACACATAAAGAATTAGATAGAATGCCTAAGGTTTTGGGAGAAGGTGCAAGTACATCAGCAATATATTTAGTTAGAAGAGTTGAAGAAGTATTTTTAAAGGCTGAAGATTATGCTAGTAAATTTAAAGATTCATATGTAAGTGTTGAACATATTGTCCTTGCCATTATGGATATTGATCATAAAGGAACAGTAGGTAGACTATTGTCAGATTTTAATATAGATAAGGATAAATTTTTAGCTGTATTATCACAGGTAAGAGGAAATCAGAGGGTTGAGACTCAAGACCCTGAGGGAACCTATGATGCTCTAAAAAAGTATGGAAGAAACTTGGTTGAAGAGGCTAAAAAACATAAGTTAGATCCTGTTATTGGGAGAGACGAAGAGATTAGAAGGGTAATTAGAATTTTATCTAGAAGAACTAAAAATAATCCAGTTTTGATTGGAGAACCTGGAGTAGGTAAGACTGCTATAGTTGAAGGACTAGCTGAAAGAATAGTTAGAGGCGATGTTCCAGAAGGACTTAAAGATAAAATAATATTTTCTTTAGATATGGGATCCTTGATTGCTGGTGCTAAATATAGAGGAGAATTTGAGGAAAGATTAAAGGCAGTTTTAAAGGAAGTAGAAAGTAGTGAAGGAAAAATAATACTGTTCATAGATGAAATTCATACAATTGTAGGTGCTGGAAAGACAGAAGGAGCTATGGATGCTGGAAACCTAATAAAACCAATGCTTGCTAGAGGAGAACTTCACTGCATAGGAGCTACAACTTTTGATGAATATAGAAAATATATAGAGAAGGATAAAGCTTTAGAAAGAAGATTTCAACCGGTTACCGTGGAAGAGCCTACGGTTGAAGATAGTATTTCAATTCTTAGGGGATTAAAGGAAAGATTCGAAATACATCACGGAATTAGAATACATGATTCTGCTATAGTTGCTGCAGCTAAGTTGTCTCATAGGTATATTACAGACAGATTTTTGCCAGATAAAGCTATAGACTTAATAGATGAAGCTGGAGCTATGGTAAGAACAGAAATTGATAGTCTTCCAACAGAATTGGATGAGGTAAGACGAAGAGTTTTTCAGTTAGAAATAGAGAAGGAAGCTTTGTCTAAAGAAAAAGATAAGGCATCTCAAGAAAGACTTAAATTTCTTGAAAAAGAGCTCAGTGATTTGAAAGAAAAAGATAAAGAGATGACTGCTAAATATGAAAAGGAGAAAGAAAATATTTCTTCTATAAGAGATTTAAAAAGCAAATTAGATGAGGCAAGGGGAGAGCTTGAAAAGGCTGAAAGAGAATATGACTTAAATAAAGTTGCAGAATTAAAGTATGGTGTGATTCCTGATTTAGAAAGAAATATTAAGGAAAAGGAAGAAATTTTAAAAGAAAGTGGAGAAAACGCACTTTTAAAAGAAGAGATTACTGAAAATGAAATATGTGAAATAATATCTAAGTGGACTAGAATACCAGTGTCAAGACTTTTAGAGGGAGAAAGAGAAAAGCTTTTAAGATTAGAAGATGAGCTTCATAAAAGGGTAATAGGACAGGAAGAAGCTGTTACTTCTACTGCTAATGCAGTATTAAGGGCGAGAGCAGGATTAAAAGATATAAATAGACCAATAGGTTCCTTTATATTTTTAGGACCAACAGGAGTTGGAAAAACTGAACTTGCAAAGACATTAGCAAGAACTTTATTTGACAGCGAAGAAAACATAATAAGAATAGATATGTCGGAGTATATGGAAAAACATGCTGTTTCTAGGCTTATAGGAGCGCCTCCAGGATATGTTGGATATGAGGAAGGCGGACAGTTAACTGAGGCTGTGCGAAGAAATCCATATAGTGTAGTTTTATTTGATGAAATTGAAAAAGCCCATGATGATGTATTTAATATTTTTCTTCAAATACTTGATGATGGCAGACTAACAGACAATAAAGGAAAAACAATAGATTTTAAAAATTGCATAATTATTATGACCTCTAATATAGGAAGTGAGTATTTATTAGAAAATAAAAACTCTCAAGGTATTGATGAAGAGATAAGAGAAAAAGTAATGAGTGCAATGAAAAGGAGATTTAAACCAGAATTTTTAAATAGATTAGATGATATTATAATGTTTAAACCTCTTATGGAAGAAGAAATAGAGAAGATAATAGATATATTTATGGAAGATATAAAAGATAGGTTAAAAGAAAAGAACATTTCTCTTGAAATTTCTAAGGAAGCAAAGAAAATCATAGCTAAGGAAGGATATGATCCAATATATGGAGCACGTCCACTAAAGAGATATATTTCGAAAATTTTAGAAACAAATATAGCTAAAATGATAATTAAAGGTGAGGTTTATAGTGGATCAACTATAAAGATAAAATCAGAAAATAATGAAATAAAGTTTGAGGTATAAAGAAAGATTGGGGACGGTTCTCAAATTTTTATACTAAAAATTTGAGAACCGTCCCCAGTTTGCTTAACTTTAACTGATGAGTTTATTGAGCTATCTCACGCTTTATTATAAATTCTTTTGCTTTTAATTCATAGGTATCGTCTAGGGGAGGAAGCACAAATTTACCATATTTATGTTCTAAAGCTAGGGAAAGCAACCTATCAGCAAGTTCAGGATTTTTTGAAAGCAATGATCCATGAAAGTAGGTACAAAATGTATTCTTGTATATACAACCTTCATAACCATCTTCACCATTGTTGCCGTATCCAGCTAAAACTTTACCAAGAGGCTTTAGAGAGCCTATATATGTTTTTCCAGAATGATTTTCAAATCCAACGTAAGTTTCATTAAAATCTTTGTTATAAATTACTGTATTTCCAATAAATCTTTTTTCTCCAGGAGTTGTATATATATCCAGAGCATTAAGACCCTCGATTTTTTCACCATAAGGGGTTACGTAGTATTTACCAAGTAATTGATATCCACCACATATAGATAAAAACACCTTGTTATTTTCTATGTAGTCAATTATATCTTTACCCTTGGTTTTCTTTAAATCTGAAGATACTATAGATTGCTCATAATCCTGGCCACCACCAAAAAATACTATATCATATTTTTTAGGATCAAACCTATCATTTATAGAAATATTAAATACATTGGTTTTAATGCCTCGATTTTCAGCTCTATATTTTAAGATCAATATATTTCCTATATCACCATATACGTTAAGCAAATCAGGGTACATATGGCATATGTTAAGCTCCATAAGATCACCTCCGCGTCAATCAAGCTCAAATTATAATAAAGTTCACCAAAGCTTTTTTATATATCCTTTACTGTTTAAAAATTTTCTAAAACTAGTCATAGCTGTATATGTAGCTAAAAGATATATAATTGGTTCTTTACATTTTTTTATATTGTCTAACAGAGTATCATAATCATCACATATACGAAATAAATCCTCACTAAAACCGGCTACTTTTAGTCGAATGCCCATATCGTATAATCGTATTCCGGATACCATAACGTTACTAACTGTATCACTGTCTAAGTTTTCAAAACCTACATCCCAGATCCAGGATACATCTCTTCCGTCTGCAAAGTTATCATTTAAAAGAAGGGCAAGGCCTTTATTTCCTTTGTCTAAATTTATTGAATTCAAAGCTTCATCAAATCCAGCAGGATTTTTTACAAGTATTATTTTTACATTTTTATTGTGTATTTTTATAACTTCTTGACGTCCAAAGCTGCTGTTTAGTGTTTTTAAACTTTCATAAATAATGGAATCATCTATTCCGAGAAGCTTTGATGATGAAAAAGCACATAAGGCATTGTAAATGTTATAAGTGCCACATTGATTTATATAGTACTGTTTATTATTAATTTCAACTATAGATTTATCTGGAGATAAATCTATGATTTTGTCAACGCTGTAAGTCAACTTAGGTCTTTTATATCCACAATTAGGACAATAAAAGTCACCAAGATGATTATAAGTTATAAAATTGTATTCATAAGGATGTTTGCATATTTTGCAAAACTTAGCATCTGCATTTATAGAAAGTTTATTATATTCATTGACAGGTGTATTAAAGCCGTAATATAAAATTTTATTAGGTAAATTTAAAGCACCAAGTAAGGATTCATCTCCATTTAGTACTAAGATAGAATCGGGACATTTTCTAATTCCATTTAAAATTTTGTCTAAAGTATTATAAACTTCACCATACCTATCTAATTGATCTCTAAAAAGATTAGTAATTATTATTATTTCTGGTTGAATATAATCTGTAACATATTTAACATTAGCTTCATCAACCTCTATAACTGCGTATCTATGCTTATTTTTATTGGTAAATCTATAATTTTTTAAAAAACATGATATTATGCCTGTGTACATATTTGCGCCGGTTTCGTTAGTTATAGCGTCTTGACCACTATTTTTTATAATAGAGTAAATCATATTTGTAGTAGTAGTTTTTCCGTTTGTTCCAGTAACTAAAATAACCTTAAAATTCTTAGATATCTTTCCCAAGATATCTTTATCAAATTTTAAAGCTACTTTTCCAGGAAAATTTGTTCCACCTTTATATAATATTTGAGAAAGATTCATAACAGCTTTTGAAAAAACAATCCCTAAAAATGTTGCAATATTAATTTGGCAGCACCTCCATCCTATTAAACAATTATGTACCAGTATATAAAAATTATACTAATGACCATTAATAAAATTTTATCACGTATAAAAGAAAATGGAAATATTTTACTGAAAATTGAATTTCTTTTTAAAATCATATTTTTCATGGTATTTTAATGTTAAAAAACAAAAAAGCCATAGGTTCTCAAGAAAACACAGGAGAAATTTGGCTTTTTTTAAAAATATATGACATTAAGTTTTTTGAATAAATTAAAAAGCAGATGAATAAGAAAACTAAATTGGGTTCTTTATTTTAAGTTAAGACTATGAAAGTTTTCACTAACCTCAAAACCTAAATTAGGAGAAAGTTTATTTAAATTTTTTAGAATAGAAGTTTTACTATCACCTTTTGCAGGGGTAGGACAATAGTCATTTATATAATCGACAGATGAAATTTTAGCTGGAATCACTTTTAGATCATAAGATTCTAGTAAGTTATTTCTAAATTTAAACTTTATTTGAGGTATTATAGTGTTTTTATCCTTTGGATTTTTATTTCCTCCGAAAGCAAAATTGCCTAAGCTATAGAATATTAATTTATTTTTATACTGTTCTATTCCTTGAATAACATGAGGATGATGACCAATTATTAAATCAGCTCCATTATCGATGGCGTGGTGAGCAATACGTCTTTGAACAGAATTGTGTTCATAATGGCTTTCCTCTCCCCAATGGAAATTAATTACTACTACACAATTTTGAGCTTTCAATGTTTTTATATCATTTTTAACTTTTTCAAGTAATTCCTTGCTATCATAGAAGCCCTTATAACCTAAAAATCCAAATTTAATTCCTTTAATTTCTTTAATCCAAACATTACCTTCCCCAAAGTAATTAATACCTTCTGATTCCAATGCAGCTATTGTATCTTTAAACCCCTCATCAAGATAGTCTCTAATGTGATTATTAGAGAGATTAACCCCTTCTATACTTCCAGCAGTTAAAATCTTTGCATATTCAGGAGGAGCTTTAAATGTAAACTGTTTTTCAGCTTTAGAATTCGAGTTAGTAAAAGTACCTTCTAAATTAGCTATGGTTATATCATCATCCTTAAAAATATGAGATACATTTTTAAATATATAAGAATAATCATAATTATTTTTCTTCAAAACATAAGGAAGAGAACCTTCAAAAGAAAATTTGTCATCACGACCAAGTGTGCAATCTCCAACAGCAGTTAAAATAACCTCAACTGAATCATCCTTATGGGGTTGGCCAAGTTGATCAATCTGGTGATCAATCTGGGACGGTTCTTTAGAATTTGAAATTTTATCTTCAGTATTGCTAACTTTGGATTGAATATTATCTGAAGAGTTATTATTTCTAGTATCCTTAGAGACTATTTTTGTGACTGTGTTTTTATTTGAATTATCGGCAGAAGAAAATAGGGTTAATTTGAGAACCGTCCCTAACATACCCAAAGCTATAATATAAAGAATGAGAGGTATTTTTCTGTATTGTTCTTGGGATGATTTTTTATATTTTTTTTTCATAAATAAAACCTCCTAACTAAGCGATATTTTATATTGTTTTAAAAATAATGTCTATTTTTTAAATCAATACGTAATTTGTAAAGGAAAAGTTAAGAAATATACAAACCCTTAATATAAGTTAACTAGATTTGAAGAAATTAATTATTAATGGAGTTTTATAGATTTTTTATAAGATATTTGATAAAATATTGACTAAATACCACAAGGAGAGAATTGTATGAAACTTAATAAAGGGATTTTTAATAAAAAAAGTATTATGTTTATTGGAACTACGTTAGTAATGGTTTTCACAATCACAATAATTATATTTTTCATAGTATCTAAAAACAATAAGTTGGAAAAAGAGAGTGCTTCTGCAGATCGTAAAGCTGAGGAGTATATATATCTAGGAGAATACGAAAAAGCTTTTGAAGAATATAATAACATAGACATTAACAAAATTAAAGATAATAGATTATTAGCATTAAAAAATATAGATATGGCAAGAATATATTTTTTAAAAGGAGATGTTAAAAATAGTAAAAAATACATTCAACTAGCAAAAGATATAGGTATCCAAGATGATGAAATAGTAAATAAAATAGTTTTTTATGAATTTATTAATGGGGACAGTTCTCAAGCTTTACAAGATGGAGAAAATGCTTTAAAGGCTAACTCTAAAAATAAAAGTCTGATAAAAAGCATGATGGCTATATATATGGTTAATAAAGAATTGGACAAAGCTAAGCAAATAGTACAACTTTATGATGTAGACAAGAAGTCAGCTTATGATTTAGCAGAATATTCTAGAATGCTTATGATATTGGGGGATATTAAAGGAGCTTTTGCAAAGCTTAAAGAAGCTTGGGATATTGATAAGGATGAATATAAAATATACGATGTTTTAGCCCAGGAGTCATTGTATAATTCTGATAAAATAATTAGTTACATAAAGGAGCTTGAAAAAAACAATTCAAATGAGCTCGCATATAAAATGTGGCTTGCTAAGATTTATTCACTAAAGGAAGATAAATCTAAAGAAGGAGTTCAAATTATAGAGCAATTAAAAGGAAAAGATGCAGGAAATATCGAAATTAAGCTAATTGAAGCATCAATTCTTCAAAACATGAATAAAAGTAAAGAAGTAGACAAGCTAATTAATGAAGTTATACAAAATAATAAAGATGACTATGGAGTACTTCATACCGCAGCATGGTTCTATTTAAGAAGACATGATTTAGAAAAAGCTATGGAATATTGCAAAAAATCCATTGAACAAAATAAAGACTATCCAGATAATTATGCATTTTTAATGCCGCAAATCCTCAAGAATATGAATAAGGCATCTTCAGTAAAACTATATTTTATAACTGCCATGGAAAAAGAATTATATAATTATAATATTTTAGAAAGTGTAGGTAAGTTTTATTGGGACATAGAGAAAAATTTAGATAAAGCTTTAGATTATTTATTATAAGATGGCAAATTATATAAATCCTATGGAACCAGAGATAAAATACAATATTGCGTTATTATATTTTAATGAAGGAAGGGACGAAGATGCTATAAAGATTTTAAAGGAATGTATAAAGCTTAAGGATAACATTATAAAATATCATAGAACTTTAGGGGTTGTATATTTAACTAATGGAAAACACGATGAGGGAATAAAGGAAGTAAGAACTGCCTTTAAGCTTAATGAAAATGATATTCTAACCTTGAATAATGCTGGATGCTATTACGCTATTTATACAAATGACTTACACAGAGCTTATTATAATTTAAAAAAAGCTGCTGATGGGATTACATCTAATACAGATGAATATACTAAAAATGTTATAAAGAAAAATTATAATGATATAAAGTTAGTAATAAATAAGATAGAAAAAGGTAAACCAAATGATTCAATAAAGGTTCCAGATTTAAGGCTTTTATACTAATCAAGTTGAAATATAGTGGGACGGTTCACAAAATTTTATAAAGGTGCTTAAAAATTGGATAGGATTATTTAGTAATATTCTAAAGAAAGTATTTCAAGTGGGAAAAAATAAATCAAAAATATAATAAAAATAGATAAAATAATATAGTGGATTTTTTATAGCTTGTCTAATAAAATTTTAGAAAATTTGGATTTAAATATTTATTTTTTAAAAAACATATTAAATTCATTTTTGTTAATTTATAATAGTTTAAAAACAAACTTGGTATTTTTCTAAAAATTTATTAATTATATTATGGTACTTTAAAGTATTATGTACAATATTATATCCCTTATTACACAGGTAAGATACAGAGGACAATGTGATGTTGCCTATTATATCACATATTTGAGAATAATATAAATTACATAAATTTCTCATTAAAAAAATACAAATAGATCTAAATTCTGATGCTGAATGATTGTATTTTATATTTATGTCAAACTTATTAAAGTTATAAGAACTAGATACAAATTCTATAATCTGCTCAGGGTTGATGTCCCTAATAAGAGGTTTTGAATAAGACTTATAAGTAGTATAAGTGTTTACCAATTCAAGATCATCAATAGTAGTATCATCTATACTAGTTTCAGTTCTCGACTTAACAAATTCAAAATAACGAACTATTGCTAATACAGGATCTGGATTAAAGTATTGTAAGATAAAATTTTTATCTATAATGTTGAAAGCATCCTGCCATTTTCCAAGATAGATTCCTAAACTAGAATATTTGTAGTTCTCTACATGTTGTTTAAATCCTTTAATATCTTTAGGATTGTTATGAATATAAGCGGATATAAGCATCACAGATAAATCAGTATCCGCAATTTTGCTTTTAAACCGATCTCCAAAAACGTGTCCTGTCCTGTTGTATTTTCTATTATAATATTGGGCATAGCATTGATTAATATTATGCATAAATTTACTTACATCTGCTCCATTTGAGTCAATTAGTAAATGAACATGATTATCCATAAGACAAAAACTATAAACATAAAAAGAAAACATATCTTTATATTTTTTTAGATATGATAAAAATTTATTTTTGTCATCATTACTTCTAAATAATCTAACTTCGCTTATACTTCTAGCCATAATGTGATAAATAGCAGTATGGCTTTTAATTCTAGGTGTTCTTGGCAATTTAAACACTTCCTTCATTATTTTTTATTAAGATTATTGACAAAAAAATATAAATTAATCACTAAAATTTAAAAAAGGATGATTCTTGTGATCGATATTATAACAATTAAAAATAAATTTTTTATATTAGGTATGTTAAGCATACTGTATTATATACTTTTAAGTTGTTTTGCTTGGAAAATAAGTTTTTCTCAATTTTGGATTATGTTAGGTGCTGTTTTCATAGGAATTGGCGTGGTTAAAGAATTTGAAAAAAGCAACAAATTATACATAAATAAAAAATTTAGAATGCTTATGTTAATTTGTTTTATAATAGGGTTTATTTTGTTTATTATCATAGAGTCACTTATCATTTATTTTAGCATTAATGAACAAATGGAAGAGTGTGACTACCTTCTTATATTAGGGGCTGGACTACATGGAGAGAAAATGTCTCTTACTTTAAGTCAGAGAATGGATAAAAGTATGGAGTATCTAGAGAAGTATCCCAAAACCAAAATAATTGTATCAGGTGGGCAAGGAATGGGAGAAGACATAACAGAGGCTGAAGCTATGGGAAGATTTTTACTGAGCTGTGGAATAAGTAAAAATCAAATTATAAAAGAAGAAAAATCTACGAATACTTCACAGAATTTCAGGTATTCAAAGGAAGTTTTAGATAAAATAGATAATAGAAAAGAAATAAAAATAGCTATTGTTACAACAAATTTTCATATGTTTAGGGCTAGATTTTTAGCTAAACGAGCAGGATTCAAGAATATCTATTCAGTGCCATCAGAACTTCATCCAATATTAATTCCTAATTACTATGTAAGAGAGTGTTTTGCTGTAATTAAATCGTTTATTTTTGATAGGTAAAAAATCAACTCTAATACAGCTGAGTTTTCATAACCTTACTTATTTGGATAATGAAAACTTTTGAGGCTCTATCAGAGTTTGTCAAATAAGAATTGCAGTAGATTACATAACCACGGACTCGTAGATATGAAAGAAATTTATAAAATTTGAGAACCGTCCCTAATTTATTGATAAGGATTTTTGTTTAAAGTTTCCTTGAATATCATTTACAGAAGATACAGTTACAAAAGCGTTTGGATCTATGGTATTTACTATGTGTTTTAAAGTGTTTAACTGTATTTTCTGAATAACTACATATATAAACTTTTTGTCAGTATGAGAATAACAGCCTTGTGCATTTAAAAGTGTTACACCTCGTCCAAGTTCTTTGGTAATAGCATCTATAATCGCATTAGGATTTTCACAGATTATAATACACTGTCTTGAAGAAGCTATTCCTTCTTGAACTGCATCCATAGTCTTTGATCTAATGAAACTCATTATTATAGCATACATTACAGAACGAGTTCCAAGTGTTAAAGCAATAAATACATATACTATAATATCTTGCATTAATAAAATTTTAGGAAGTTGAAAGTCAGGAAATTTATTTTTAATAATTTTACCAGATATATCAAGGCCGCCAGTTGAAGCGCCAGCCATAAATAGTAGTGCCATTGCAATACCAGAGATAACGCCAGCAAAGATGGTGGCAGTTAAAGTATCACCAATGGGATCAAAACCAAGGTGTGAATTTGCAAAGTCTATTAGAAAAGAAGAACTTATAACTATGATCCCGCTTTTAAAGGCAAAGTTCTTACCTAATAAATTATAACCGAATATAAAGAGAGGTACATTGAGGAGAAACGTTGTAAAACCTATAGGTAGATTTAATAGTTCATTTAATCCAAGGGAAATTCCTGTTATACCACCTGCACCTATTTTATTAGGCACTAAAAATATGGAAACATAAGCTGAATATAATAGGCATCCTGCAGTTGATAATCCTATTTCCTTGCATAACTTATTCATAAAAATTCTCCTTTTAAAATTATACTTAAATTAACATTTTCATTTTTATTAATCCTTCTATTTTGCCTTAATAGTAGCATAAATAAATATAGGCTACAAATAGCATTTTTTTAAGTTTAAAGATATTTTGAGTCTATACTCGTAAAATGAAAGATTTAATACAAAATTTGAAAGTATTTATAGATAATGCTTAGAATTGATGCATCCATGAAATTTAATGATGAACAAAGTTCAAATTTATATAAAATACATTTGTTTTTATGCAAATTATTATGTAAGTTATTATTGACTTTATGGAGTTTAATAGAAGGGATATTAGGGACAGTTCTCAAATTTTGCGTATGAAAATTTGAGAACTGTCCCTTGATTTTCATTAATAAGCTTGTATAATTATAAGAGTATTAAATTAAGATTATAATGTATATGGAATAAATAAGTTTGATTTATTTTAATTTTGTGGCAATTTTAAAATAATGAGATTAATATGGTATTATATTATGTAAAATATATAAAAAAGCATTCAGTAAAACTTTTTTATATGGTATATATAAACTTATATTAATCATTAATTAGTTTATTTATATTTTATTATAAATAAAAAAGTTTCAAAAAAAATGTCAAAATTATTAATTAAATTATTAATTGATGTAGCACAAGTATATATATTATGGTATTATATATGTGTCGTTATAGGTTGCGACATAATTTTTATGTAATTGTATACATTGACTTCATAGATTTATCAGATAATTGCGCTATTTCTGTTTATTTTAAATCCATTTCAATAAGCGATAATTGTAGAATTATGTGAGTTTAAAATTGAAATAAAGCGTATCAGTACAACATATGATGTAATGTACTATAATTATGGTGTAGATTGATAAATTAATAACAGGTATATCTGATAAATAGCTAGAAATTTTAATTTTTATTAAAATTATTAAAATAAATGTTGGTGTATTATAAAAATTTAAATTTTATAAATTTAAATTTTAAAAAATAAATAAATTCATATACAAATTTATACATTGCTGAAAATTTAGCATGTACTTTTAGGCAAAGGGAGGATTAATATGGAACTTTTAACTTTCAGAAGGGGTGTGCACCCACCTCATGGTAAGTATCTTACTGAAAATAAGCCCATAGAAGACTTAGAGCCAAAAGAACTTTTAGTGTTTCCTATGTCTCAACATATAGGAGCACCAGCAGAATGTTTGGTAAAAAAGGGCGACAGAGTACTAGTAGGACAAAAAATAGGTCAAGCTAGTGGTTTTATATCTGCAAATATTCATAGCAGTGTATCAGGTACAGTTAAAGATGTTAAACCTGTACTTACAGCAGGAGGAACAAAATCACTTGCTGTAATAGTAGAAAATGATGGCCTTTATGAAGAAATAGACATGCCAAAGCCAAAAAACTACAAAGAAATGACAAAAGAAGAAATAGTAGAGCTTATTAAGGAAGCTGGAGTAGTTGGTATGGGAGGAGCTACTTTCCCAACAAATGTAAAGCTTTCTCCACCACCAGACAAGAAAATTGATACAATAATATTAAATGGAGCAGAGTGTGAGCCTTATTTAACTTGTGACCACAGATTAATGCTTGAAGAGACAAACATGATAGTTGAAGGGCTAAAAATAATACTTCACATGTTCCCAGAAGCAAAAGGTTATATTGGAATAGAGGATAACAAGAAAAATGCTATCGAAGCTATGAGAGAAGCTACAAAAGATATTCCAAATATAGAGGTTAAAGCGTTAAAAACTAAGTATCCTCAAGGTGCAGAGAAACAATTAATCTATGCTATAACTAAGAGAGAAGTTCCTTCAGGAAAACTTCCAGCAGATGCAGGATGCATAGTTCAAAACGTTAACACAGTAAGAGAAGTATATAATGCTGTTGTTAATGGAAGACCTACTATATCAAGAGTTGTTACTGTAACAGGGGAAGCTGTTAAAGAGCCTAAGAACCTAAGAATAAGGTTAGGTATGTCTTATAGAGAACTAGTAGAAGCTTGTGGTGGATTCAAAGAAGATCCAGTTAAGATAATTTCAGGTGGACCAATGATGGGTATGGCTGTATCTACTTTAGATATACCAACTACAAAAGGATCATCAGGAATACTTTGTTTAACAGAAAAGCAAGCAGTTTTACCAGAAGAATCAAGCTGTATCAGATGTGGAAAATGTGTTCAGGCATGCCCAATGTTCTTAATACCATCAACACTTGATTCACTTGGAAGAAGAAAAGAGTACGATGCTTTTGAAGAAGAACATGGATTAGACTGTATTGAATGTGGATCATGTACATTTGTATGTCCAGCAAAACGTCATTTGATCCAATCAATCCGTACTTCAAAGAGAACAGTACTTGCAAATAAAAGAAAAAAATAAATAAAGTGAATAGGAGTGAATAATATGGCTGAAACAATGTATACAGTATCTTCATCTCCTCATATTCGTGACAACAACTCAGTCCAGTCGATTATGAGAGATGTTATTATTGCATTATTACCAGCTACAATAGCCGGAATTTATTACTTTAAGCTTAGTGCATTTTTAGTAGTTCTTACAGCAGTTATAGCTTGTGTAGCTTCAGAATTTGTATGGTGTAAAGTTACTAAATCACCAAATACAACAAAGGATTTAAGTGCAGTTGTAACAGGCATGCTACTTGCATTTAATGTTCCACCAACATTACCATTATGGATGATTGTTGTAGGATCAGTATTTACAATGATAGTTGTTAAAGCACTATTTGGAGGAATTGGACAAAATATAGTTAACCCTGCACTTGCAGGAAGAGCTTTCTTACTTGCGTCTTATCCAGTTGCTATGACAACATGGACAAATCCAGTAGATGGAGTTACAGGAGCAACACCTCTTGCTATATTAAAAGGAGCAGAAGCAACAGGAGCAACACTTCCAAGTATTGGTCAAGCTTTCATTGGTCAAATTGGAGGATGTATAGGAGAAACTTCAGCTCTAGCATTACTAATAGGATTTGCTTATCTTTTATATAGAAGAGTTATAACTTGGCATATACCAGTAGTTTATATTGGAACAGTATTTGTACTTGGAATGATAATGGGAAGAAGTCCGCTTGGTGGATTATATGAAATCATGGCTGGAGGATTAATGCTTGGTGCAATCTTCATGGCAACAGATTATACAACTTCTCCGATGACAACAAGAGGACAAATAGTATTTGCTTTAGGATGTGGTATTTTAACATCAGTTATTCGTCAATTTGGTGGATATCCAGAAGGAGTTTCTTACTCAATTCTTATTATGAACTTATTAGTTCCTCTAATAGACAGAAAGTTTAAGCCAAGAGTATTTGGAACTGGGGAGGCGAAATAGATGGAAAACCAAACTGGAAACAAAGAAATATTGATTTTAGGATTAAGGCTTTTAATGATTACTGCCATAGCAGGACTTATTTTAGGATTTGCTCATAAAGTTACATTAGAGCCTATTGCTAAACAACAGAAAATGGAAAATGATGCGGCTATGAAGGAAGTTTTGCCTTCTGCAGAGGCATTTAATTTAAAAGAAGTAACATTACCAGATGGAAGCATAATTACAGAAGTTAATGAAGGTACAAAAGGAAGCGACATTGCAGGATATGCTATAAAGGTTTCACCTAAAGGATATGGTGGCCTTATTGATATGATGGTTGGTATTTCCAATGAAGGTAAGATAGAAGGAATAAAAATTCTTTCTCACAGCGAAACTCCAGGTCTTGGAGCTAATGCACAAAACGAAGAATTCTCTGGACAATATAAAGGAAAACCAATAGAACAACCTTTAGAAGTAGTAAAAACAGAGCCATCAGGAGATAATCAAATAAAAGCAATAACAGGAGCGACTATTACATCTAATGCTGTTACAAAGGGAGTTAATGACGCAATAGACTTCTACAATAAAGAATTGAAAGGAGGTCAAAATTAATGGGGGTTTTAATTGAAAGATTAAAAAACGGTATATTTACAGAAAATACAATATTTGTACAGGTTCTTGCAATGTGCCCTACACTAGCTGTAACCTCAAGTGCTATAAACGGTATAGGAATGGGGCTTGCATCAACAGTAGTTTTAATGGGAGCTAACTTCGTTATATCTATACTAAGAAATGTTATTCCAGATAAAATTCGTATTCCAGGTTTTATAGTTGTTATCGCAGGTTTCGTTACCTTACTTCAATTCATGTTACAAGGTTTTGTACCAGCATTAAATAAATCATTAGGTATATTTATACCACTTATAGTTGTTAACTGTGTTATCTTAGGACGTGCAGAGGCATATGCTTCAAAAAATAAACCGATACCTGCTATTTTTGATGGTCTTGGAATAGGAATAGGATTTACTCTTTCTTTAACTATTATTGGTATGGTAAGAGAATTGCTAGGAACTGGTAAAGCGTTTGGTATTCAGATCATGCCAGAAGCTGTTGATCCAGCTCTAGTATTTGTTCTTGCACCAGGAGCTTTTATTACTCTTGGAATAATGATGGCTTTATTAAATCAAAGAAAAATTAGTAAGAAAAAGGCAAAATAGAATAGAAAGAAGGGTGAATGAATAGTGGGAATATTTACATTAATAATTGGTTCCTTGTTGGTAAACAACATGGTATTGTCTAAGTTCCTCGGCATTTGTGCCTTTCTTGGAGTTTCTAAGAAAATAGAAACTGCTAAAGGAATGGGTGCAGCTGTTACTTTCGTTATGGGTGTAGCGTCACTTATATCATATGTAGTATATAATTTTATATTAAAACCACTTAATCTTGAGTATATGTATACAATAGCTTTCATACTAGTTATTGCAGCCCTAGTTCAATTTATTGAAATGTTTCTTAAGAAGACAATGCCAGATCTTTATAAAGCATTAGGAATATACTTACCGCTTATTACAACTAACTGTGCTATACTTGGTGTAGTTATTATTAATATGAATGAAAATTATAACTTATTCCAAGCTTTAATATCTGGTGTTGCTTCAGGTCTTGGATGGATGCTTTCAATTATTATACTTGCAGGACTTAGGGAAAGAATGGAAGCAAACGATAAAATGCCAGAGGCAATCAAAGGTTTGCCAGCTTCATTAATCACTGCGGGATTAATGTCTATAGCATTCCTTGGCTTCTCAGGCTTAGTATAAGGAGGGAATTTAAATGACTGAGATTTTATATCCTGTACTTAGCATAGGTGGTCTTGGACTTTTATTCGGAGCGCTTTTAGGATTTGCATCTAAAAAATTCGCAGTACCAGTTGATGAGAGAGTTCCTTTAATTAGAGAATGTCTTCCAGGTGCAAACTGTGGTGGTTGTGGATTTGCTGGATGTGATGCTTATGCTGAGGCTGTAGCAAGTGGAAATGCTGCACCAAACTGCTGTCCAATAGGTGGAGCACCAGTAGCAGCTAAAATCGGTGAAGTAATGGGAATTAAAGTAGAAGCTTCTGAGCCAAAAATGGCTTATGTTAAATGTCAAGGTACTTGTGAAAAAGCTAAGGATAGCTATAAATATTATGGATTAGAAGATTGTCAACAAGCAATGAACGTTCCAGGATCAGGAGCAAAATCTTGTTCATATGGGTGTTTAGGATATGGAAGCTGTGTTAAGGCTTGTCAATTCGATGCTATTGATATAGTTGATGGAGTTGCTAAAGTTAACAAAGATAACTGTGTTGCTTGTGGAGCTTGTGTAACAGCGTGTCCAAAGGGCATTATAGAATTAGTTCCTCAAAAACAAAAAGTATTCGTAACATGTAACTCAAAGGATAAGGGATTAGATGTTAAGAATTCTTGTTCAGTTGGATGTATTGCATGTACTTTATGCGTAAAAGCATGTCCAAAAGAAGCTATCACAATGGTAGACAATCTTTCTGTAATAGACTACAGCAAATGTGTAAACTGTGGTCTATGTGAAAAGAAATGTCCAACAAAGGCAATATTAAATTTTCGTCAGCCAATTCAACCATCAAAGGATGAAGTAGCTGCTGTAAATTAATAAGTTAATATATTGTACCATAAAAGGCATAAACTTCGTTTGAGGTTTATGCCTTTTTCAATATGAATTATTTTGCTGCTTTTAAAACTGCTGCTTGGTGTTGAGGATCCTTTTTTCCGTCTTTGTGTCTTGTGCTGTTTAGAAAATGAATATCAAAGTGACCATCCATTCCATTTCCCTTTATCACATCTAAGTTCTGACCTCTTCCATAACCGTCAGAACGATTATTTATAATTTTATATGCAGGTGCAGAATCAATGCCAGCATGAGGCATAGCACTCATAGAAGCTGCAATTCTTCTTCCTTTAATATTTAAAATAACAGGACGTCTTTCCCAAGAAAAGCCACCCCAAATACTCTTTATTATTTCCGTATCTTCTTTTGTTAAGGCTTCACTATCCGCATGATTTGTCCCCATAGTTCTTTTTACTTTAAATGTCTTTTTTGTATAAACATCAGTTACTTCTGCAATAGTATTTATTGAAAAAACATTTTTTGCAATTTTCCAGTCTAATATTTCAATTTTTGAAGAATATGTATTTTTATTTGAGGAGGTGGATTTAGAAGTTTTAGATTTATCTGTGATCTTAGGTATAGAACCTCCTCTTGAAATTCGGGCATTTCTATTTGATGAGTTGCTTTTATTAAGAGATACATCCTTTGATGAAGCCTTTTTTACTATCTTCACTTCTTTTGAGTTTGGTATATCAATATTTTTTTCATTTTTATTATCAATAGAACTGGAGGTAGAGTTATTTGTTATGGTATTATTTTTTAATTCATCTGAATTATCATTTAGTGAATTACTAATTGAAGTAGGATCCACTTTACTAATGGGATTTATTTCCACTATATTTCCTGGAGAAAGCATATGGGTGTTATCTTTTTTTATTTTATTAGTGAAAAGGGGGTAAGAAGACAGTCCTAAGATACATATGATAGAGCTTAAAATTATAGATTTTCTCACTCATTACACCTCTCTTAATGCCTGCGAAGTTAGTTGACGGGTTCGGGAAGAGAGAATCCCTACCAAAAATTTGGATTCACCCCATAGGTTAATCCTCCGCTGTATTTTATACATTAGGCAGTTTTTTTACTTTTTACATTTGTATATTATAACTAAGTATCTTTGGAATTAATAGTGGAAATAGTTTTACGTTATTCCATGAATTACAATATAGTTTAATTAAATTTTATATATATTACTTATTATTTGATTTTTTTCTAGCAATACTCATAAAGGGCTAGGAATTAAAAGCTTACTATGGAAAAATAATGTATATTATTATTACATATTGAATAACATTATAAGGTTTATGACAAAATAAAAGTATGTTAACTTAAAATAAATGGAGGTATTTTATATGAGTAAAACAACTACAGCAATTTTAGTTAAATTACTATTGACTATCATAGCAGGATGGATAACTTTAGGGGCCATGGATGGAAACACAATTGGATGGATTCTTACTTTTGCAGTTATAGGAACTATATTAAATTATTTGTTTGGAGATCTTTACATACTGCCTAGTTACGGAAACATAACTGCATCTATTGGAGATGGAGTTATGGCAGCAGTAGTTGCATATGTACTTGATGTATTAAGTGCAAACTTCGATACAAGATTTAGTACATTAATTATTCTTGCAGTATTGGTGGCTGTAGTGGAGTATTTCTTCCACAGATATTTAATAAAATCAGATGAAGTAGCACCTTAAAAGCTTTTATAACAGTTTTTGGATTAAAGATTACAAATCAGGAGGTTAGTTTAGCTATTATGGCTAAACTTTGCCTCTACTCTAAACTCTTACTTAGTAACCTAATGTCTAACTGAGGCTCATCCTGTAGATATAAGCTCTACTTTGAGAAAAACATAAGATAAGGGGTGAAAAAATGACGTACATTTCAAATAAACTTGATGAAAATAAAAAGCTTCTTAAAAGCCGTCTCCCAATAGATAAAAGTTTCGATATGATAGGAAGAGAAATAAAAATAGGGGACAGAGAGGCTTTTTTTGTTATGCTAGATGGCTTTGCAAAAGATGATATAATGCTATGGATAATTGAAAGGTTGCAGGCTATAACTCCTTTTGAAATATCAATGAATACTATATCTAAGCTCTTGAAGGAGAAAATAGCTTATATAGAGGTGGATACTTTTAAGGAAATTGAAAAGATGGAGCAAATGGTTTTAGCTGGAGCTATAGGACTTATAATAGATGGTGAAGAAGAAGGAATTATACTTGATGCTAGGGAATATCCAGTGAGAGGACCAGAAGAACCAGATTTAGAAAAGGTAACAAGGGGATCTAGAGATGGACTAGTGGAAACAATTATTTTCAATACAGCTTTAATTAGAAGAAGAATTAGAGATACCAAGCTTGTATTTGAATTAAATACCGTAGGAAAGAGATCTAAAACGGATGTGGTAATAGGATATATAGAAGATTTGGCAGATGAAAAACTTGTACAAGAAATAAAGGATAGAATAAAAGAAATTGATGTTGGAGCCTTAGTTATGGCAGAAAAGACCCTTGAAGAACTTTTAATAAAGAAAAAGTGGTATAATCCTCTTCCACTTGCAAGGTTTACAGAAAGACCGGATGTAGTGGCAGCTCATCTTATGGAAGGACATATAGCAATAATTGTAGATACGTCCCCTAGTGTGATGATTCTTCCTGCTACCTTATTTCACTTTACCCAACACGCTGAAGATTATTACCAGACTCCTATAACAGGAACTTATATACGATGGATTAGATTTTTAGGAATGTTCTCAGCATTTCTTTTGTTACCATTATGGCTTTTACTAGTATACAATAAAGAAGCTTTACCTCAATCACTTCAGTTTTTAGGACCGAAAGAAATGGGAAATATCCCTTTATTTATCCAATTTATACTTTTAGAATTTGGATTAGATTTACTTAGAGTCTCATCTATACACACTCCAAGTGCTTTATCAACCTCATTAGGTATTATAGGAGGTTTAATATTGAGTGAATTCGCTGTAAAGATAGGTTTATTCGTACCAGAAGCCGTAGTATATATGGCTCTAGCTGGAATAGGTACCTTTGCAACTGCAAGTGTAGAATTTGCCATGGCAATTAGAATATTTAGATTGTTTATTCTAATTTTGACAGGTTTATTTAAGAATATTGGTTTTGCAGTTGGAATATTAGTAGTATTTATAATAGCTTTTAATACTAAATCCTTTAAAAATAGCAAAAGATATACTTGGCCATTGATTCCTTTTGATTGGAAAGCTCTTTCTCATATTCTATTTAGAACTCCAATACCTAAGTTAGGTAAGGATGATAAAAATCAATAGGGGACGGTTCTCAAATTTTCTAATCTAAAGAGCATTGTTTTTGTAACAGCAAAGATGAATAATTCATAAATTACAATATAAATAATAAAAATGGGTGAAAAGAATTTGAAAAGTAAAAGAATTATTATTCTTGGAGATTCTAAGGGAAAAGATGATGGAATAAATAAAAAAATATTAAATAAAATATTTAAACAAATAAAAGAATTGAAAACACAGCCTGAATATATAATACATCTTGGAGACAGCGTAGCAGGAAGCAGTGATGTAAGGATTTTTAAATATCAAATTAAAGAGTTTCATAAGTTAATAGAACAATACTACCCAATAAATAGGCTTTTACCAGTACTAGGGAACCATGAAGTGAATAATAAACCTAAGGATTTCCAAGGAGAAGAAGCATTTGAAGAGTGTTACTCTAGTATAGATGTTGATAATTATTTGAAAGGTTATCATAAAACTGTTTATTATAAAGATTTTGACAATGTAAGATGCATTTTTTTAAACTCCTTTCATTATGGTGAACTTTTTAGAATAACAGGAAGGCAATTAGAATGGTTCAGAAAGGTTACAAAAGACCTAATACCTTTTAAAATAGTATTTGTTCATTTACCAATTTATCCAACAGGAGCTCATTTAACAACTTGTATGGATGCTTATATAGAGGATAGAAATACTTTTCTCAAGGCTCTTGAGGAAAGTAATGTTAGTTTAGTATTTTGTGGACATGAACATAATTATTCAAGGCGTCTTATAGGTTTTAATGATAAAAAGATCATGCAAATTATTACTGGAGGAGCAGGAGAAAAGCTTAGAAATAGTTATAAGGATAAAAAGGATGTCATAGTAACACCAAAACCTATTTATCACTATGTAATATTAGATATAGAAGAAGATAATATAAGAGTTAGAGCTGTATCTCTAAGGAAAAAAGTATTCGATGATTTTAGTGTTGGCATAGGGGACGGTTCTCAAATTTTCATATAATAACCTATGAAAATTTGAGAACCGTCCCCTATTTTTATGAAAAGACTCATGTTTGAGCTAAATAAAAGACTTAAATTGCAATATTAAATGCAACACCCCTGTGAAAAAATCATGTAGAATAGGACTGACAATAGTCAAAATCAGCCTTAAGCCCATCTTAATAATAACAGGAGATGGAGTGCATGGGTTTGTCAAGGGCTGCGTAGCAGGCGGAGCTTTACCCTTGATAAACCACAAGCGACATCTATAATATTCAAAATATGGGATTAAGCAATCTTCGATAGTTCTTCATAAAAATATTTTTCTGG
>NZ_PVXN01000004.1 GCF_002995795.1 Clostridium thermopalmarium DSM 5974 | reverse complement strand
AAAATTAAAACAATATTGACATATTTTTTATATGATGTATTATATTATTAAGAAGGAGTTATATAATTATACATAATTTGTCTAAAAAGTCAAACGCATAAATAAATTTTTTAAAAAGATTGTACTTTTATGTGAGGACTACTTTTTTAAATAGTGATTTTATTTAAACATTATATGTATAATGAAAGCTTCTCCATAACTATTGCTGTAGGTGACTCTAGGTTTTGGCATTATAGAATAAGCTAAAGCATATTTTGCATCTCTATATGAACTGATACAAATAATAAAAAAATAACTAATCGACTTTCATAATCTATAACAAGCCATATGTAATGGCGCTTACCATTTATAAATACAAAAATTTTATATGCATACTATTCGTCAAGAGTTAACGAGTCCACATATCTTGGCAACTTATTAAATTTTAAGTACACGTTAAGCTTTTAGTCCAATTTGCAATAGTCCCATGAGATACTTTCAAATTAAAGCTTCTAAACAAATATTGAGATATGTGTTTTATGGATATTTCATTTTTATTAGCTTTGTTCATTGATTTCTCTCTTCCTCCTAATAGATAACGTGCTTGTGTTAAATCTATTGTATTCCAATAGATTGAGGGAAATCTATGTTCATATAACAAACATAATTAAATAATTTAGGGGGTATTTTGTTATGAAAAAATTATTAAAAGTTCTTCAAAACAGATCCTTGAGAGCACTAGGATGTCTAGCTTTAGTGATAGGTGTCAGTGCAGCTTCAAGTACTTCAGCTTTATTATTGCATCAACCTCAATGTCCAAAAGAGCTTATTAAATAAAAGCACTGTTTAATAAGCATATTGGATGGATATGAGATGCTTGTCAAATATATAATCAATAAGCATCTCATATTTTTAGGAGGATAGTACATATGGACGTAAAAAATTTTTTTGTGGAAATGTTAATTTGCACCATTGAAGCGGTTGATATAATTTTAATATATTTAACATTAATACAAAAGTTGTATTATTTTAAGAAGGAAAAGTTAAAAATAGTGTTGTTTGTATTAATTTATGCCATATTTTCTAGTTGGATTTCAATTTCTGTTCCAACTGTATATCACACTTTTTTTATTATGGTATTAGTTGTGATGGTATTATCAATGCTCACCTCAACAAAAATAAAAGTTTCTTTTATAGGGGTGCTTGCTTACCATATATATTTTATAGTCTTTGAATTAATTGTTATAGTTTTAGCTTCTAATATAAGTGGAATTAATCTTTTTAATGCAGAAGAACTACAAAGGATAAGACTTCCATTTGCTGTGTCTGTAAAGATTGCGGAAGGATTATTATTTATGGCTACAGTAGGTAGGAGTGATAAGTATACTTTAAATTTATCCGATAGTGATATAAATGATGGAAATATTGCTTATTGGGCTTTAAATATGATGCTTGTAGGATTAGTTATTATAAGCGTTAATTTTATTAACTCAAATAGGGTCAATATGCTATTATATAATATCTTATTATTTTTATTATTTGTCTTTTTTTTAATAATCGGAATAATTAACTATAAGAAGATGTTAGAATTAATGAATATAAAACATAAATATCAAGTTAAAGAAGAATATATAAATAATCTTGAAGCTATAATGGATATAATTAGAAGAGAAAAACATGATTTTTCTAATCATATAAATACAGTGTATGCTATGTGCGTTTTAAATAAGCCAGATACAACCGAAAAGATAAAGAATTATTTAAAGAATTCTATTGCTAACTTAAATTCTTCCTATAAATTTTGCGATACAGGAAATACATATATAGACGGATTGATTGCTGTTAAGAGCAATTATGCTTTTGAAAATAATATTTGTTTAGATGTAGACTTTGAGTCTTCATTAGAGGCAGTTGATATAAACGATAATGATTTGGTTGCAATTATATCAAATATTATAGATAATGCATTTCAGGCAGTTTTGAAGGATACAAGAGAAAGAAAAAAAGTGGTTTCTTTATATGGGTATATAGAGAATAATAAGTATAACTTATCCATAGCTAATAATGGACCAATGATACCAGAAGAAAATAGGACTAGAATATTTGAAAAGGGATTTTCTACTAAAATCGATAATAAGAAGGATCATGGTTTTGGATTATTTATTGTAGAACGACTTGTTAAGAAAAATGGAGGAGATATTACTTTTTTTTCTTCAGAGGAAGAAACGGAGTTTCTTATTATCTTAAAACTAAAGAAGGGATATTATGAAAAAAATAGCTAAAAAATTAACAAACATTATATATGAGAATAATTCTTCTTTAACCAATATAGAGCTAAAAAAGATTGAATTTGGATTAGAGTGTTTTTTAAGCGAAATTTCTAAGATATTAATATATTTAGTAGTTTTCAGCATATTATCTCTTACCAAATATTTCGTATTAGCTTTATTATCCTTTACCATATTAAGATCTGCGGCAGGAGGATATCATGATAATACATATTTACAATGTCTTATAAGTAGTTTTATTTTAATGTACATTATTATTATGTGTGGAACTAAACTTACCTTGTCAACTTATGTAAAAGGTATAATTATATTATTATCTATTGTGCTTATTATTATTTATGCACCAGTTGATCATTATAATAAGCCTATAATAAGTGAAAGTAGACGTAATCGTTTAAAAATTATTTCACTATGCATATTTATTTTATTAGCAGGCATAAGTATCTTTTTGAGAGGAAGTGCAGGAAAAGTTATTTTATTTTCTATATTTGTAGAAAGCATAACTCTTCCTTTGGGTTACCATTTTAATAGAAAGGAAAAGTAAATTATTATCTGCCTTTATAACTATTAACAATTAAATTTATGGCTTTTTCACATTCATAATCTTCATGATCTAAAGCCCAAGCAGTATTAAAATATATTAAAGCTTTCTTTAAATCATTGAGCATTGCGTAGCAATAGCCTAAATTAAAGAAGTATCTACTATCCTTCTTTTCTTTTAAGGCAGATTTTAATAGAGGTATAGCTTTTTCATAGTTGTTAAGTTTTATAAAGCATACAGCAATATTATATAATGAAGCTGAGGTGTTTTCACTAAATTGCACAGCTTTTTTATATGCGGCTATGGCTTTTTCGTACTCTTTATTATTATATAGGTCATTAGCTTTTTCGAAGTAACTCATATTTTCCTCCTTAAAACCCAGCAAAAAATAATTAAACATGAGCTCACATCTATACTAGTGCTCATGTTTAATTATTATCAGATTTTAAAGAAAATATTCTCAAATGTAGAAAGTGTTTATAAAAATTTTCTAATCTTTGCGAGAGCTTCCTTGTACTAGACGCTTTTCAAGTATAGCTACAATTTGATACATAAAAAAGGCTAATATTGAAAGTATTAATATACTCATCATAACCATATCTAATTGAGAAACCTGACCGCCAAATATGATTAAGAAGCCTAAACCATCTTTAGCTACCAAAAATTCTCCCATAATTACTCCTACCCAAGAGAGACCAACGTTTATCTTTAAAACAGATATTAAAGTAGGAAAGTTAGCTGGTATTATAAGATAACGTAAAATTTGAAATTTTGTTGCTCCAAAAGTTTTTAAAAGTTTAATTTTATCTTTATCTACTGATCTAAACCCATTTAATATTCCTAATATAGTAGTAACTATACATATTAAAAGTGTAACTAGTACTATAGCTTTGACTCCATTTCCTACCCAGAATATAATAATAGGGGCTAGGGCAACTTTAGGAAGAGCATTTAAAACTACAAGATAAGGATCCAGCACATCTGAAGCAAAATCTGACCACCATAAGAGAGTGGCTATAATAGTACCTAGTATTGTGCTCAATATAAAGCCTAGAACAGTTTCTCCGCATGTAATCAAAATATGCTTAAATAAGGTACCTTCACTATATATTTTTACTAAGCTTTTCCACATCCTAGATGGGGTGCTAGTTAGGAAGGGGTCTATTAAGCCTATGTCGCCAGCTATTTCCCAAAATGCGAATATAGCAACCAAAATCAATATTCTCACAGACATTATCTTTCTTCTGTTTTTCTTTATCTGAGTTATATAATTTTGGTGTTCTAAGCTAGAATTATTCATTTAAATCCATCTCCCTCCAAATAATGTTAAAATACACTCTAAAGTCAGGAGATTCTCTGCATTTTAATGGAGAGTCGTGCTCTTTACATAATTCAATATCTACTATCTTTTTTATTCTAGCAGGTCGTTTAGATAAAATTATTACTCTGTTAGACATGGAAATAGCTTCTGCTATATCTATATAAATGCAACTATAATAAAAAAAGAGGTTAATCAGTTCCTAATAGGTTTATTTTTAATTTCTCTCCATCCCATGTGATTTCCTTAACAATGCCCATAAGTAATTTTTTCTTGATATCAAAATCCATAGTATCTACATTGGATTTAAATTTACTTAATTGTTGCTGCAGTATTTCTAAATTTATTTTTTCTACTAGGGTATTACTATTTTCTTCTTCAATAGCGTTAAGTTTAAGTCTAAGATTGTTTAATTCTTTATCAAATTTCTCAATTTGTTTTATAATATAATGGGCGGAAGTGGAAGAGGAATTTTGAGCAAGTTGTATAGTCAAATTTTCTATGGATTTTTCTAATTCTTTTATATTCCTTTCTAATTTTTCTTTCTCATTATCTACATTTTTAAAATTGCTATTTATTTTCTTTTTAGTTTTATCCAATTTTTTAGCAAGTGCTCTTCTGCTAACAGCTAGTCTTTTAAGCTCCTCTATTACTAGTTTTTCAGCTTCGGCTCCGTTAAGATTAGGTATGTTGCATTGGGTTCTCCTTGAACGTTCTTTAAGTCGGCATTTATAGTAATGATGTTTAACTTCACCGTTACTGTATTTATAAACTGCTCTTAATTTATTACCACAGTTAGCACACACAAGTAAGGGAGTTAATAAAGAAATTCGACTAGTTCCTTCTCTTGGAGCTTTGACACTATTTTCATTTAGTAGATTTTGAACTATTATCCAATCTTTAGATGGGATAATTCCTTTATGTTTACCAATAGCTACAATCCACTTAGATGTATCTCGAAGTTTCAGACTTTTCCCAGGTTTAACAGTTCTTTTATTATAGACCATAGCTCCATTAATACCATTAAAATCATCTATTTTAGAGGCTATGTCCATGTTTTTAGATACACAGTATTCATAAAAAAGCTTATCAGCTATAACGTAGACAGGATTAGTTAATATAAATATAAGTGATGATATATTAAAGTTATTGCCATTTCTAGACTTTATATTATTCTCAAAGCAGTATCCTTCCAACTTATGAATCCCACCAAGCTCAATATATTTTTCAAATAATAGTTTCACTATTTCAAGTTCTTCGGGAATAGGAGTGAGTTTATACATCTTTCTAGGCTTCATTTCGCTGTCAAAGTATTTTATAGCTTCACTTTTGAATCCAATAGGAGTTTTGCCTCCAAGCCATCTTCCAGTACGAGCTAGCTGGTACATATTATCTTTTATACGCTCAGCAATAGTTTCACGTTCTAGCTGAGCAAATACACTTGATATATACATCATAGCCCTTCCCATAGGAGTTGATGTATCAAATTGTTCTTTTATTGAAATAAAGTCTATATTAAAAGCTTCAAGCTGATTTATAAGGTTAGAAAAATCCGATATGTTTCTGCTAATTCTATCTAATCTGTAGCAAATAAGGACATCAAATTTTTTAGCTTTAGCATCCTTTAACATTCTTTTGAACTGAGGTCTATCTATAGTACTACCGCTAAAGCCTTCATCCTCGTACACTATATATTCGGTTATGTTTAATTTAGCAGCATATTCCTTACATAATTGAACTTGATTCTCAATAGATTCACCTTTTCCTGTAAACTTAGACTTTCTAGAGTATATAGCTGCTTTCATTATCATCACTCCTTATAAAAATAAGATTAGACTTTGCTCTCATCTTATTTAAAAAGCTTTAAACTACTGATATTTATTTTTACTCTTAATAAATTAATTTTATCACCTTCAATATTAGATATAAAGCATTTCTTTCTGCTTAATGAAGATATAGTTATTTTCGCTTTAATTTTTATTTTTGTAATTATCTATTGAAAATGACATAGGAAAATATTTTAAAACATATTATGTTATAAAAAGGAATAAGGGGAGTTAATATGGCTAAGAAAAAAATTGCAGTGGAAATTGTTAATCCAGAAGCATTAGAAAAGGCCAGCATCAACTTCACTAATGCCTTGTTTGACATTTGGTGGGAACAGAAAAAAGAAGTATCTAAAGAGCTTATAATAGAAGATTCAATTAAAGAAAAGGAATTAAATAGCTGATTTACAAATTATAAACGAATTTTTACCATACAAATAGAGGAATTTTACAATATGCATAGAATATTTTTTATTATTAGAAGTGAAAGGGTGAATAATATGAAAATAGAACTAGCAGACAGCGAGTTAATCATTGTATTGAGGACTTTGATAAATGAACATATGGAAGCTAAACGGTATTATGAGGATTATACAGCAGAGGAGGACAGGGTTGGAATTACAAGTCCGGAAGAAATAGAACAAATTTATAATAGTATTCTTAAACAAGCACAAGAACAAGGAAAGTTTACAAACTTATCTCCTATAGGAATAGAGAAAACTAAGTCTTAGAGCTAATCTAAGGCTTTTTATTTTATCAGAATTTATTTGAATTATTTTAAGCATAGCTTTAGATAAGGTTAAGAAAATGAACTGATGTCAATTTGGCCATTTTATAAAGTATATCTTACTGAATTATAAAGTAATTATTATAAGTATAATATAGTATATATAATAATGTAGGAATTTTTTTAATAGTAATATTTTTATAAAAATAGCTTCTGCTATATCATGTGTAACCATAATAGCAGTTTTCTTTTCATGTTTTATAATTTTATATATTTCATCACTTGCATTCAGTCTACTTTGGTAATCAAGAGCAGAGAAAGGTTCATCTAATAAAAGTATACTAGGGTCTAAGGCAAGAGTTCTTATTAAGGCTACCCTTTGACGCATTCCTCCAGATAATTGATTTGGGTAATGATTTTTAAAATCCCAAAGATTATAATTCTTAAGAAGTTTTGTAACTTTGGCTTCATTTTCTTCATTTACTTTATGCTGTATTTTAAGTCCTAGAAGTACGTTATCCCATACGGTTAACCATTCAAATAGCTGATCTTTTTGAAACATGTATCCTATTTTCAGATTGGTTTCAATAAGATTTTTATTATCCACTAATACTTCACCGCTTGACGGAGTTAAAAGTTGTGCAATAATGTTTAAAACAGTAGATTTACCACAGCCTGAAGGTCCTACAATACTTACGAATTCGCCATCATGCACTGAAAAAGAAATATCTTCTAATGCCTTAGTTTCACCTTGTAAAGTATGATAATTCATATAAACATGAGACAACCTTAATTCTCTCATAACATCAACTCCTAAGATGTTCTAATTCATTATATGAATTAAAAAAAATAATGTTAAAGCTAGGAGAGTATTAAGAGATAATAAAAATAAATCATAGATTAGGGTAGATAGTTCATATTAATATTAATAAATCAGAAATATATTAAAAAAATGTGAGAAAAAGGAGCAAAACCTGACATTGAAAAAAATAATTAAAAACTTTATAATTAGTTAATTGACGAGTTCAATTACAATAATTTATGATTTAAGAAGTTATTTATACTTCTTTAAGTGATATACAAAAATGAAAAGAGTAGGAAGGAAGATATGAGGAAAAAATTACATTTAGGATTGGATATAGGTTCAACAACAGTTAAATTAGTAGCTTTGAATGAGAATGATGATTTAATTTATAGCAGATATAAACGTCATTTCTCAGACATCAAAAGCACTATTGTTGATTTAATTGAAGAAGCGTATATAAAATTTAATGACAGCAGAATAACCATAATGATAACGGGTTCAGGTGGACTTGCAGTATCAAAATGGTTAGATGTACCTTTTATCCAAGAGGTAATTGCATCAACTAAGACTGTGGAAAGATTTATACCTGAAACAGATGTAGTTATTGAGCTTGGTGGAGAAGACGCTAAGATAACCTATTTTAAAGATGGTATAGAACAACGAATGAATGGAACATGTGCAGGTGGTACTGGAGCCTTTATAGACCAAATGGCATCATTGCTTCAAACAGATGCTCAAGGGTTAAATGAAATGGCAAAGAAGTATAAAGTAATTTATCCTATAGCTTCACGATGTGGAGTTTTTGCAAAAAGCGATATACAACCTCTTTTAAACGAGGGAGCGGCAAAGGAGGATCTAGCAGCTTCTGTATTCCAAGCAGTAGTTAATCAGACTATTAGTGGACTTGCATGCGGTAAACCTATAAGAGGAAATGTAGCATTTTTAGGAGGACCACTATATTTTTTATCAGAACTTAGAGAGAGATTTATAGAAACATTAAAACTTAAAGAGGATGAGGTGATTTTCCCAGAAAACTCGCAGCTTTTTGTGGCTATGGGTGCGGCTTTAAGTTCTAAAGAGGTAAATGAGATTTCATTTAAGTCACTTCATGAGAAACTTCCAGAGCTTAAAGATGCTGTAACACATGAAGTAAGTAGGTTGAGAGCTCTTTTTAAAGATAAAAAAGAGTTAGATGAATTCAAGGATAGACATTCAAAATACACAGTTAAAAGAGCTGAACTTTCAAAATATGAAGGTGATTGTTTCTTAGGAATAGATGCAGGATCTACAACTACAAAAGCTGTTTTAATAGGAAAAGACGGTTCTTTATTATATTCTTATTATGGAAGTAATGAGGGTAGTCCACTGACAATCACTAAAAAGATATTAAAAGATATTTATGGCAAGCTTCCTCCAAAGGCTAAAATAGTAAATAGTGCAGTAACAGGATACGGAGAAAGTCTAATAAAGAGTGGGCTTAAAATAGACATTGGCGAAATTGAAACTATAGCTCACTATAAAGCAGCTAATTTCTTTTTGCCTGGTGTGGAAGCAATTTTAGATATCGGTGGACAGGACATGAAATTCATTAAGGTAAAGGACGGAGTAATAGATAGCATAATGCTAAATGAAGCATGTTCTGCAGGATGTGGTTCTTTTATAGAAACTTTTGCAAAATCTCTAGATATGACTGTTGAAGAATTTGCAAAGACAGCCATATTTTCAAAGGAACCAGTTGACCTTGGTTCAAGGTGTACTGTTTTTATGAATTCAAGAGTTAAACAAGCTCAAAAAGAGGGAGCAACTGTAGGTGATATTTCTGCAGGGCTATCCTATTCGGTAATAAAAAATGCTTTATATAAGGTTATAAAAATTAGAAACCCTAAAGATATGGGAGAAAAGATTATTGTACAGGGGGGAACCTTTTACAATGATTCAGTTCTTAGAAGTTTTGAACTTATATCTGGAAGAGAGGCTATCAGGCCAGATATATCTGGGTTAATGGGGGCTTTTGGAGCAGCATTAATAGCTAATGAAAGATATACACAAGGATATAAGTCAACTTTAATAGGCCTAGAAGAGTTAGACAGATTAGAAGTAAAAACTAGTATGGCTCGATGTGGTCGCTGTGGGAATAACTGCCTTCTAACTATAAATAAATTTTCTGATGGAGGAATATTTGTATCAGGAAATAGATGTGAAAAAGGGGCTAACAGGGGCAAGAAGAGTAAGGAAATTCCAAATCTTTATGACTATAAATACAATAGAGTATTTAATTATACTCCTTTAAGCAAAGAAGAAGCAAAAAGAGGGACTGTAGGAATACCAAGGGTCTTAAATATGTATGAAAATTATCCTTTCTGGTTTACCTTTTTTAATGAACTTGGATTTAGAGTTGAGATATCTAGAAGATCATCAAAAGAAGTTTATGAGATGGGAATGGAGACTATACCTTCAGAATCTGTTTGTTATCCTGCTAAATTAGTCCATGGTCATATTATGGATTTAGTAGAAAAAGAGGTTGATATAATCTTTTACCCATGTATACCAGTGGATAAAAAAGAGCAAGAAGGAGCAGATAACAAATATAGCTGCCCTATAGTAACTTCATATCCTGAGGTTATAAGAAATAACGTAGATATTCTAAGAGAAAAGAATATAAGATTTATATCACCTTTCCTTTCAATGGATGATGAGAAAAGGCTTGCAAAAAGATTGTATAAAGAGTTTGCTATTTTAGGCATTTCTAAGAAGGAAATATTTGAGGCTACACATAAAGCTTGGGCAGAAAGAGAGAACTGTAGAAATGATATAAGAATGAAAGGTGAGGAAGTACTAACGTATTTAGAAGAAACAGGTAAAAAAGGTATAGTCCTTGCAGGAAGACCATATCACATAGATCCTGAGATACAACATGGAATAGCAAACTTAATAACAGAATACGATATGGCAGTTTTAACAGAAGATTCTGTAGCTCATCTAGGTGTTGTAGAAAGACCTTTAAGAGTTGTGGATCAGTGGGTTTATCACTCAAGACTATATGCAGCGGCTCATTTTGTTGCAACCAAGGAAAATCTAGAGCTTGTGCAACTCACATCATTTGGATGCGGATTAGATGCAGTAACTACAGATCAGGTTGAAGAAATATTAAAGGGACACAATAAGATATATACTCTATTAAAAATTGATGAAGTAAGCAATCTAGGAGCAGCAAGAATAAGAATACGTTCTTTAAAGGCGGCTATGGATGAAAGAGAAAGAATGGGAATTAAGCCTAAGAATGAGTATAAGACCATTGAAAAAATACCTTTTACAAAGGAAATGAAGAAAAAGCATACTATTTTGGCTCCGCAAATGTCACCAATTCATTTTCAATTTGTACAAGAGGCTTTCTCTTCTTCAGGTTATAATATGGAGGTTCTTCCATCAGTCGATAAAGGAGCTGTTGAAGAAGGATTAAAATATGTAAATAATGATGCTTGTTATCCTTCTATTATAGTTGTAGGGCAGATGATAGAAGCTTTAAAATCAGGAAAGTATGATCCAAATAACACTTCTCTTATAATAACTCAAACAGGAGGAGGATGCAGAGCAAGTAATTATATAGGATTTTTAAGAAAAGCTTTAAAAGAGGCTGGCTTTAGTCAGGTGCCAGTTATATCTTTAAACTATGTAGGACTTGAAAGTAATCCAGGATTTACTATTTCTTACTCATTAGTAAGAAAAGCTTTAACAGCATTGTTATTTGGAGATTTATTCATGAGAGTTCTATATAGAGTAAGACCTTATGAAAAGGTAAAAGGTTCTGCTAACCTTCTTTACGAAAGTTGGATAGAGAAGTGCAAAAAAGTTATAAGAGAAGGAAACTTTAAGCTTGCTAAAAAATACGTGTATGATATAGTGGAAGACTTTGATAATTTAGAAATTGTTGATATTAAGAAGCCAAGAGTAGGAGTAGTTGGTGAAATTCTTGTAAAATATCATCCAACTGCAAATAATGATATTGTTGGAATTCTAGAAAGTGAAGGGGCTGAAGCTGTAGTTCCAGATCTTACTGACTTTTTCTTGTATTGTGCCTATGATGAAACCTTTAAGTATAAATATTTATCAGGAAGTCTTAAAGCTAAAATCATGAGTGATGCTGCTATATGGGTTATAGAGTATTTTAGAAAGGATATGAAAAAGGCTTTAGAAAGAAGTAAAAGATTTGATGCACCTTCAACTATAAAAGAACTTGCAGAAGGGGCAGAGCCTATTCTTTCTATAGGAAATCAAACAGGAGAAGGATGGTTCTTAACTGCAGAAATGGTTGAACTTATTCATAGCGGTGTTAAAAATATAGTATGTCTTCAACCTTTTGCATGTCTTCCAAACCATGTAACAGGAAAAGGTGTTATAAAAGAACTTAAAAGAAGATATAAGGAAACAAATATAGTTGCTATTGACTATGACCCAGGTGCTAGTGAAGTAAATCAAATAAACAGAATAAAATTAATGCTTGCTGTAGCAGAAAAAAATTTAAAGAAGGAAGAAAGAAAAATAGAGGATGTAAAAGAAGCTATAGAAGAAGTTGCTAGCGGAAAACAGATATAAAATAAATACCCAATGCCAATTGGCATTGGGTATTTATTTTTCAGATTACAATATATATATAAAGATATAATGATATACATTTTATGGATATGTGTTTATATTTTTTTATTTTATTTATAAGTAAAATAAGAAATATAAATAAGAATTTGAAAATGTGCATACACAAAATTTAAAATAGTGCAAAATTAATATAAATTATGAAAAATTTAAAGAATAATAGAGACTGAAGGATATATTATAAAACTAGAAAAATTAAAGCTATTTTCATTTAATTTAATCATTCGCATTATTTTACAATAAAATTGCTATATGATAATATGTGAATAACGTTAAAATATTATCAAATTTTCTGAATTGTGTTAGAAAACTTATTATATCTTTATAAAATAAAGAAGTATTTTATTCAAGTTAAGGCCTTAACTTATTAAAATTTAAGAATTAGGTGGTGAGTTGAGAAAATGATTCTGGCATTAATATTATTTCCGTTGCTATCAGCTATTATTATTTTTTTATTAAAAAATGATAATATAAGAAATCTAATATGCAGGGCTTCTGCATTGATTACTTGTGTATTAACATTTATTATTGTTTGTAAAAATTTTGATGAAATTTCATATTTATCAATCTCAATGGAAAAAACTATTGATTATTTAATGATGGCTATTGAGATACTTATTGCTATCTATATAATATATATAAGTATAAAAAACAGAAAGTATCTTGTAACTGTTTTTGCAGCTTTTCAAACACCGCTGCTTATTTGGTTTGAGCTTACTCAAGAGCATGATATAGAGATTATATCAGTATTTGCTTTTGACAAACTAACTGCAATAATGGTATTTATTGTTGGAGTCATAGGAAGTCTAATATGTTTATATGCTGTAGGTTATATGAAATGGTATCATATTCATCATAAGGAGTATGAAGAAAGAAAAAATTTTTTTCTCAGTGTAATATTTCTTTTCTTATCAGCAATGTTTGGGTTAGTTTTAAGCAATAATTTAATATGGATGTATTTCTTCTGGGAGATAACTTCCTTTTGTTCTTATCTTCTTATTGGATATACAAAAACTGAAGAAGCAAAAAATAATTCCTTTAGGGCTTTAGCTATAAATTTAGGAGGAGGATTTGCATTTGCTGTTGCCATAGTATTAATCGGCATGAATCTTAATACTCTTGAGCTTTCTGTAATTACTACAATGAAACCAGGGAAAGTAGCCATTGTTAGCGTATTTCTTCTGTGTATTGCTGCTATTACAAAATCTGCACAGTTTCCATTTTCATCTTGGCTTCTTGGAGCAATGGTAGCTCCAACACCTTCTTCAGCTTTACTTCATTCTGCAACCATGGTAAAAGCAGGTGTTTATCTTTTAATAAGACTTTCACCTTTACTAGGAAATACAGTTGTTGGGAAAATTATTGTTTTAATAGGAGCTGTTACATTTCTTATTGGTTCGCTTATAGCTATTACCCAAAGCGATGGTAAGAAAGTTCTAGCCTACTCAACCATAGCTAACTTGGGACTTATTGTAATTTGTGCTGGCATAGGCACTGAGGAGTCATTATGGGCTGCTATACTGCTTGTTATATTTCATTCTATATCTAAATCTTTATTATTTTTATCAGTTGGATCTGCAGAACATCAATTGGGAAGTAGAAATGTAGAAGATATGGACAGGTTAAAATACTTGTCAAGAAGACTTTCTTTATATATGATTATTGGAATTGCTGGAATGTATCTTGCTCCTTTTGGAATGCTTATATCAAAGTGGGTGGCCATGAAAGCATTCATAGACTCAAAAAATATATTAACAGTTCTTATACTTACTTATGGAAGTGCTGCAACACTTTTTTATTGGACAAAGTGGCTGGGAAAACTTGTAGCAAATACTAATAGAAAAGTGCAGATAAAGCATACTTTCCATTTAGATGAAGAAGTACCTATTTTTATTCAAACTGTATTAGTAGCTTTAGCATGCTTTAGTTTTCCATTTATATCTAAATACGTAATTATACCATATTTATCATCATTGTTTCGAGGAGAAATAGCAGTACCTATCAGTTCAAGCGACGTAAATATAATGATTATAATGCTTAGTATGTTAATAATATTACCTATAAGCTTCATCCCTATACATAAGAAGGACAAACGTAGGATAGCTCCTATATATATGGGTGGAGAAAACATAGGAGACAATGAATCCTTTAATGGTGCTCTAGGAATTAATCGTAAAGTTGAGCTTTGCAACTGGTATATGGAAGATATATTTAATAGAACAAAGCTAACATTCTGGAGCAATATTATTTCAATTAGTATTTTAAGCTTAGGAGTTATTCTTATTATTGGAGGTATGGTAATATGATAATGATTTTAAAAATAATGACCATTATTATCATAGCACCATTTATAGGAGGACTGATTACTGGAATTGATAGAATAATTTCAGCAAGGATGCAAGGAAGACAAGGTCCACCATTATTACAACCTTTTTATGATGTTATAAAGCTTTTAGGTAAGGAGTCAATAGAAGTTAATACAGTGTATCGCTTTTATGTTTATGTTGCTTTAATATTTGTTATATTTTCTTCAGTGATTTTACTAGTTGGAGGAGATATACTAATTGCAATATTTTCACTTACCCTAAGTTCTACTTTTTTTATACTAGGCGGATATGCTTCTAATTCTCCTTACAGTATTATTGGTTCACAAAGAGAAATGCTTCAGCTAATGGCCTATGAGCCTATGGTTCTTCTTACAGGAATAGGGTTATATTATGCAGATAAAAGCTTTTTTGTTAGAGATATTATTTCAAACAAGACTCCTGCTATAATTTATTTGCCTGGAATATTTTTAGGAATGCTTTATATATTAACATTTAAATTAAGAAAGTCACCATTTGACTTAAGTATGTCACATCATGGGCATCAAGAGATAGTGAAAGGAATAACAACAGAATATTCAGGTAGGGATTTAGCTGTTATTGAAGTGACACATTGGTATGAGACAATTATAGCTTTTACTCTTATATATCTGTTTTTTGCAACCTCATCTACATTAGGTCGTCTACTAGCAATTATACCATGCATAGCAGCATATATACTTGAAATTATCATAGATAATGGTTTTGCTAGAGTGAAGTGGCAGTTTGCATTGAAATCAACATGGATTATAGTAGGAATTCTAGGAACTGTAAATCTTGTAATCTTATCAATATTTAGGTAGGTGTAAGTATGAGTTCAGTAAAAAAATCACCATGGATTTTACACTATGATGGAAGTAGCTGTAATGGATGCGATATAGAGGTACTTGCTACTTTAACTCCATTGTACGATGTGGAAAGATTTGGAATTATAAATACAGGTAATCCAAAGCATGCTGATATTTTTTTAATTACAGGGAGCATTAATGAGGAAAATAGATCAGTAGTTAAGCAGCTTTATGAACAAATGGCTGAACCTAAGGTTGTGGTTGCAGTAGGTACATGTGCTTCATCAGGTGGAATATTTGCTGAATGCTATAACGTTGCAGGAGGAGTAGACAAGGTACTACCTGTGGATGTTTATGTTCCAGGTTGTGCAGCAAGGCCTGAAGCTATCATAGATGGAGTTGTAAAGGCAATAAGTATATTAGAAGAAAAGCAAAAGTATGTAAGAAAATAATATTATTTTTGAGAAGGAAAGTGATTGTAATGGAACAAAGAATAATTGAAGAAAATGCAGTTAGACAACATATATACAATATTTTGCCACATGAACTTCTAGGGGATGTTTTGAGAATAAAAAATAAAGGTTACCGTCTTGTTGCAATTTCATGCACTTATAAAGATGGCATAGAATTGACCTATTCTTTTGATAAGGAATTTGACTTTTTTCATTTGAGATTAAATATTGATTCAGAAGTTGAAGTTGAGAGCATTACAAGCATTTATCCTTATGCCTTTTTATATGAAAACGAAATAAAAGAGCTTTTTGATGTTAAAATAAATGGCATTTCTTTAGACTATAAGGATAGTTTTTATAAAATCGCTAAGAAAGCACCTTTTAATATAAAAAAGGAGGACAAATAATGGGCACAAGAACTGTAATTCCATTTGGTCCTCAACATCCGGTTCTTCCTGAGCCTATACATCTTGACTTAGTTTTAGAGGATGAAACTGTTATAGAGGCAATACCAAGTATAGGATATGTTCATAGAGGACTTGAAAAACTTGTGGAAAAGAAAGATTTTCAACAATATGTATTTGTTGCAGAAAGAGTTTGTGGTATATGCTCTTTTATGCATGGTATGGGTTATTGTATGGCTATAGAAGATATAATGGGAGTAAAAATTCCCGAGAGAGCAGAATTTTTAAGAACTATATGGGCAGAATTATCAAGAATACACAGTCATCTCTTATGGCTTGGACTTGCAGCAGACGCCTTTGGGTTTGAGAGCCTTTTTATGCATTCCTGGAGACTACGAGAACAAATACTTGATATATTTGAGGAAACCACAGGAGGAAGAGTAATATTTTCTGTTTGTGATATTGGTGGAGTTAGAAAAGATATAGATTCAGAAATGCTAAGAAAAATTGATGATATTTTAGATAAACTTAAAGATGAAATAGAAGATATTACCAAGGTGTTTTTAAAAGATTCCTCTGTAAAGCATAGGACTAAAGGAGTAGGAATTTTATCTAAAGAGATGGCTTATGAATTAGGAGCAGTTGGTCCTATGGCAAGAGGAAGCGGAAATAGTATAGACATGAGAACTTTAGGCTATGGAGCATATAGAAATATTAAATTTGAGCCTATTACTGAAACCTCTGGAGATTGTTATGCAAGAATGTGGGTTAGAATAAAAGAAGTTTTTCAATCCATTGACATAATTAAACAATGTATTTCCTTAATTCCAAAGGGAGATATAAGTATTAAAGTAAAAGGTAATCCAAAAGGGGAAAGCTTTATAAGATTAGAGCAGCCAAGGGGTGAGGTTTTATATTATGTAAAAGCAAATGGAACAAAGTTTCTAGATAGAGTTAGAGTTCGAACTCCTACCTTTGCTAACCTTCCTGCTTTACTGGAAACACTAAAGGGATGTGCCCTTGCAGATGTGCCTGTATTAATCGTTTCAATGGACCCTTGTATAAGTTGTACAGAAAGATAATGACAGTGAAGGAGGGAGAAAAATGTCCATTTTAACTATAACTAAAACCTTGTTTAAGAGTGTGTTTCATGGACCATATATAAAAAATTATTCTTTAGATAAAAAAGATGCTTTTAAAAATACAAGGGGTAAAATTGAAATTAATATTTCTCAGTGTATATTTTGTGGATTATGTCAAAGACGCTGCCCTACAGAAGCCATTAAAGTTGAAAGGGAAAAGTCTTTTTGGACCATTGATAGATTTAAATGCATTCAATGTAACTATTGCTGCGAAGCTTGTCCTAAAAAGTGTCTGCATATGGAGAACCAATATACTGCTCCATCACTAGAAGCCGTAAGGGATGAGTATACAAATGCATGAATATCCTATAACAAAAAGGATAATTGAAATTGCAGAAGAATTTGCAAATAAAAATAATGGTAAACAAGTAAAGCAAATTAATTTAATAGTAGGAGATTACTCAGGTTATGTAGCAAGCTCCATTGAATTATATTTTGAAATTATTGCAGAAGGAAGCCTTTGTAGCAAAGCAAAGCTTAATATTGAAAGGGTAAAGCCTAAGCTCAAGTGTACTAGATGTGGAGAACTTTTTGAGAGAAAGGTTTTTTCATTTCAATGTCCTATATGCAGTGGAGATGGGATTCCAACAGAAATAGGAAAAGAATTTTATATAAAATCTATAGAAATAGAATAGGAGTCTTATTATGTCAGAGAAGAAAGAAATAGAAATAATGCAATCTGTATATGACAAAAATGATGAAGTAGCTAAAAAAATAAATTCTTCACTTACTAAAAGAGGCATATTTGCTATAAATGTTATGGGATCTCCTGGAGCTGGAAAAACTTCAACTTTAATAGAAATTATAAAAAAACTTAAAAATATAAAGCCTTATGTTATTGAAGGAGATATTGAGGCTGATTATGATACAAAGACACTTTTATCTCTAGGAGTAGAAACTGTACAGATAAATACAGGAGGAGCTTGTCATCTTGATTCTCCTATGATTGGAGATGCAGTAGAGAAGCTGAATATTAAAGAGGGTATATTATTCATTGAAAATATAGGTAACTTAGTGTGTCCTGCTGAATTTCAAATAGGAGAACATGCTAAAATGCTTATTTCAACTGTAACAGAAGGCAGTGACAAGCCATATAAATATCCTCTTGCCTTTGAAAAGGCAGATATTATTATACTAAATAAATGTGACCTTTTACCCTATGTAGATTTTGATGAGAATTTCTTTATGAATGGTGTTAGAGCGTTAAACAAAAAAGCGCCAGTTATAAAGGTATCCTGTAAAACAGGTGAAGGATTTGACCAGGTGATTTCATGGATAACAGAGAAAATAAACTCATAACAAAAAAGATAAGGGTTTGGGGAATTGTACAAGGGGTCGGTTTCCGACCTTTTGTTTATCATATGGCTCAAAAAAATAATATAAAAGGAACAGTAAAAAATATTGGTGGAGTAGTTGAGATAGTAGCTCAGTCACATATAAAAGATTTTAATAACTTTTTATATGATATAAAAACAAATGAAGATAATAAAGGTGAAATTGTTCATATAGAAATAGAAGACGTAAAAGAAGATAAATTCAATGGATTTAATATAATTGAAAGCGATGTGAATGATGAGGTTTCCATAATTCCTCCAGATATATCTATTTGTCAAAAATGTGAAGAGGAATTATTAAAAGTCGGTGATAGACGCTTTAAAAATCCATTTATAAGCTGTGCTGCATGTGGACCGAGATACACTATAATAGAGAAACTTCCATATGATAGGGATAACACTACCATGAAGGATTTTGAAATGTGTTCTTCCTGTAAGAAAGAATATACTTCACCTGACAGCAGAAGATTTCATGCTCAGACCATATCCTGTAACGACTGTGGCCCTTATTTGATATTTGATAATCTTACTGATGAAAATGCCTTTGAGAAGGCTGTAGATATAATAAATTCTGGTGGAATAATTGGAGTAAAGGGTATAGGTGGATACCATTTTTCATGCTCTCCTTTTATGGAAAGTACTGTAGAAAATTTAAGAAAGTTAAAGGGAAGAGAAGAGAAACCATTTGCAGTAATGTTTCCAGATATAAATTCTATAGAAAAATATTGTTTTGTATCTAATGAGGAAAAAGATCTGTTACAGTCCAAGGCACGACCTATTGTGTTACTCTATAGAAAAGATGAAAGTATGGCATACTCAACAAATAAGGGTAGTATATATTGTGGTGCTTTTTTACCTTATACACCTTTACATATACTGCTTACAAAAAAATGTGGTCCGCTTATTATGACCAGTGCAAATATATCAGGAAAATCTATAATAAAGGATGATTCTGAAATTTTGCATATAGATTCACCATATTTGCAAGGAGTATTGTATAATAAAAGAAAAATTCTACGTTCTGTAGATGATTCTGTATCAAAGATTATTGATAAAAAGCCTCAGCTAATCAGAAGAAGTAGAGGATACGTTCCTTACCCTATCTTTCTTCCCAAGAATAAGAAATTACAGATTTTTGCTGCCGGTAGTGATTTAAAAGCTGCCTTTTGTCTTTATAAAAATGGTAGTGCTGTTGTATCACAATATTTTGGCGATTTAGAGGAGAAAACAGTTTTAGATAGATATAAGGAATCAGTTAAAGATCTATCAAAACTAATGAAAATCCAACCTAATATGGCTGTTTGCGACTTACATCCTAATTATTTTTCATCAAAGTATGCAAAAACACTTAGAATTCCTTTAGTATATGTTCAGCATCATCATGCCCACATTGCATCAGTAATGGCAGAGCATAATTTAAAAGAAAGGGTTATAGGAGTTGCCTTTGATGGTACAGGCTATGGAACAGACGGCAATATCTGGGGAGGAGAATTTTTAGTTTGTAATGGTTCTGATTTTCAAAGAAAAGCACATTTAAGTTATACACCTATATTAGGCGGCGATGATTCTATGAAGGATGGGAGAAAGACAGCTACCTGCTTTCTCATAAGTTCGGATCTGAGAGAATATATAAAGGATGACAGAAGTGATATAATAGAGGCAGCAATAAAAAATAATATAAATACTGTTTTATCCTCAAGCATGGGAAGATTATTTGATGCAGTTTCATCTATTTTAAATATACAGCATGAAAATCATTATGAGGGACAATGTGCTATTGAATTGGAAAAGGAAGCTTTTTTGGCTAAAAAGAAAAATGTTAAAATTCAGAGATTTCAATTTTCTATAAAGGAAAATAGCAGAATTATAGAAATAGATCCAAAACCAGTTTTAGAAGATATATGCAGATTGAGGGAAAATGAAGACAAAGGTTCTTTAGCTCTTGGATTTCATTATGCTGTTGCGGACTTAATATTAAATGTCTGCCAAATTATAAGGGATGAGGAAAAGGTAAATACTGTTGCTTTAAGCGGAGGAGTATTCCAAAACACAATTTTATTAGAAGAAGCATTAAAAATTTTAAGAGAAAAAGGCTTTAATGTTTACATAAATAGAAAAGTTCCACCTAATGATGGATGCATTAGCTTGGGACAAACCTTTATTGGATTGATGAGGTGAAAAATATGTGCGTTGCAGTACCAGGAAAGGTTATAGAGATTAATGGCAGTAGAGCTAAAGTTGAAGTTATGGGAAATATATGTGAGGCTAATATTCAATTGGTTGATGCTAAGGTAGGAGATTATGCTTTGGTTCATGCAGGATGTGTAATCGAAGTCCTAAAGAAAGATTTAGCTCAGGAGATGATAGAATTATTTAGGGAGCTGGAGGAGATTACATATGAAGACTCTCCAAGAAGTTAGAAATGAATTAAAGAACTATGATGGAAAGAAAATTAAAATTATGGAGGTTTGTGGAACTCATACCTCCAGCATATTTAAGAATGGAATTAGAAGTTTAATATCTCCTAAAATACAGTTGATTTCAGGACCAGGTTGTCCTGTATGTGTAACTTCTTCTGCATATATAGACAAGCTAATAGATTATTCTCTAAAAGAGAATTGGTGTGTTTTAACATTTGGAGATATGATGAAAGTAAAAGGAAGTAGACTATCACTAACTGAAGCTAAGGCTTTAGGCGGTAAAGTAAAAATACTATATTCACCGCTTATGGCTATTAACCTTGCTATGGAGAATAGGGACACTAACTTTGTTTTTGCAGCCGTTGGCTTTGAAACTACAGCGCCAATATATGCATTATTAATTGAGGAAATTATAAATAAAAAAATAAATAATCTAAAGCTTTTAACGTCAATTAAAACAATAATTCCAGCCATGAATTATATTTGTGAAAATGAAAAGGATATAGATGCTTTCTTATGCCCGGGACATGTTACTGTTATTACAGGTGCATCTATCTATAAAGATTTAGCAAATAAATATGGTAAACCCTTTGTAGTGTCTGGATTTGAAGGAGAACATATATTAGCTGCTATTTATGAAATAGTTCATCAACTTTCAACTGATAAATATAACATGAAGAATATGTACATAAGTGCTGTATCTGAAGAAGGAAATATAAAGGCTAAGATTTTAATTAACAAATACTTTGAAATATCAGATGATTATTGGAGAGGCATTGGTATAATAAAAGATTCCGGTTTCAAGCTTAAAGAGAAATATGCTCACTTTGGAATAGAAGGTGATTTTAAGGAAGAATTTGAGATTATACCAAATGGATGCAGATGTAGAGATGTTATATTAGGACGAATTAATCCTGTGGATTGTCCTTTGTTTAGTAAGGTTTGCACACCACTAAATGCCATAGGACCTTGCATGGTATCATCAGAAGGTGCCTGTGGAATTTGGTACAGAAATAGGGGGGACTAATGATGAAGATAGATATGTCTCATGGAAGCGGAGGAAAGCAAACAAGTAAATTAATCAATGATATATTTTTAAGACATTTTGATAATGAAATACTAAATAAATTAGAAGATGCTGCAGTGATCAATATAAAAGGAAATATAGCCTATACTACTGATTCATTTGTAGTAACACCCTTATTTTTTAATGGAGGAGACATAGGAAAGATTGCTGTTTGTGGAACAGTAAATGATCTTTCTATGATGGGAGCAGTTCCAAAGTATCTTACAGCTGGTTTTATTATTGAGGAAGGAGCAGAAATAGAAACTATTGAAAAAATTGCCTATTCTATGAAGATGGCAGGGGAAGAAGCAGGAATTAAAATCGTTGCAGGAGATACAAAGGTTATCGAAGGCAATGGAGGAATTTATATTAACACATCTGGTATTGGCGAGATTATACAGAAAGGTATCAGTTCTTCAAATTGTAATATAGGTGATGCTATAATACTCTCTGGGAACTTAGGCGAACATCATGCAGCAATAATATCCAGCAGAATGGGAATAGAGAATAATATAGCCAGCGATTGTGCTCCATTACATACCATAGTTAAAAATTTAATTGATGAGGGTATACATATTCATTGTATGAGAGATGTAACCCGTGGCGGCCTTGCCACAGTATTAAATGAAATTGGAGAAAGCTCCTCTTGTGCAGTTGAAATATATGAAAAAGATATTCCTGTTAGCAGTGAGGTTAAAGGTTTTTGCAGTATTTTAGGATTAGATCCACTTTATATGGCTAATGAAGGTAAAATGATTGCAGTAGTGCCAAGAAATGAAGCAAAAAGAGCTTTAGATGTGATAAGAGGAAGTAAATATGGTGAAAATGCAAAAATTATTGGAAGCATTGTAGAAGGAAAAGGGGTAAATATGATTACAACCTTAAATGGCAACAGGGTTTTAGATGTGCTTTATGGTGAAGGTTTACCACGTATTTGTTAAAATATATACAAAGTAAGTAGCCCTACATACTTAGATGTAGGGCTTAACTTTACTTATTTTTCATTGCCTTTTCAGCAAATGAATTATCAACAATTTCATTAAAAGCAGGTCTTACTTTTATTAGGTCTGCTTTATATCCTTGAATAATATCCATCAATTTATTTAAATCTGCTTCATTTATAGTCGGATCAGATGCAATAGCATTTATTTTCCTATAATTTTTTATAACATTAGTAACAATATCAATGTCACTTCCTGGGAAGAAGGAAATAATGGATTCAGCCACTTCTTTATCGCTGTGGGAAGCAAACCATTGTTGACCTTTGTAAATTGCATTAGTGAATTTTTGTATTATTTCAGGATTTTTCTTTATATATGATTCTGTTGCATAGAAGCAGGTATATGCAATATTTCCGGCTTCTTTTCCTATAGATCCTACTATATATCCTGATTTGTCTTTTTCAAGCATGCTTGCAGTAGGCTCAAATAAAGCTACATAATCTCCAGTACCTGATTTAAAGGCTCCAGATGTAGCAGTAAAGTCTAAGTTAGTTACAAATTTTACATCCTTATTAGGATCTAAACCATTTAACTTTAATGCATATTCGAGAGCCATTTGAGGAACTCCTCCCGGCCTTCCTCCAATAATGGTTTTACCCTTTAGAGATTTCCAGTCAAAGTTTTCTTCAGGCTTTCTACCAACTAGAAAGGATCCATCAGTTTGAGTTAATTGAGCAAACACTATAGGCATATCTTCTCTGCCTTGATTATAAATGTAAATTACTTGCTCTGGTCCACTAAAGCCAATATCAACTGCGCCAGATAAAACTTGCTGCATTGTCTTATCTGCTCCTTGTCCTGTAGAAAGTTCAATCTCTAATCCTTCTTCTTCAAAGAAACCTTTGCTTAATGCTACATACATAGGAGCATAGAAAGTAGAACGAACAACTTCATTTAATCTAACCTTTTGCAAACCTGAGTTTCTATCTTTACCGCATCCAGCTAATCCTAAGGAACTTATTATTAGTATTATTGTTAAGAATATATTTAGCAATTTTTTCTTCAATTTTATTCCCCCCTTAAATAAATATTTTATGTTATAAAATAATATATGTTATATGATTAAAAGGGGTGAGTAGTCATGCTGCTTTTTAATTTAATAATAATTGTGTTGAAAAGTACTTCACTTGGAGTAAGTTCTAAAGTGCAAAGTATAGTATAAATGAGTTAGACTTGATGATTTGAAGTAAAATAAGGAAGTTAAAATAGCTTCCTTATTTTTTCCACTTTTCGTATAATTCAGGCCTAGAATGTTTTAATATTTTAAAAAATTTTTTAGAAACCTTAAGTTTTCTAAGGCCTGAAATCATGTGCTTAGGATATTTTTCTTTTCTATGATAATTGTTTTTTAGTCCAATCACTTTTAACTGCCCATTTTCGGTTATGAATATATGTGAAATGCCGGTATCCAGACGTGTAAAGCCAAGGAGTTGAAAGTTTTCAATAAGATCCACTAATGAGAGGGCTAATGATTCATCTAAACTGTTTTTCTTTATATAATCAATCAAGCACACTCCATCTATATATTCTCTTATTATATAACCCATTCTATATGAATAAACTTTGGGAAAGTATTTATTATTTTGACAGTACCTCAATATAAGATATTCACGTCTGCATTCATCAACATTTTTGCAGAACTTTATTATTTTATTATCGGGCATTAGGTAAATTAATTCTTTTTTGCCACGATGAATTAATTTAGAGCCTTGAAGGTCTAACCCTAAGAGATCTATATCTTTGTCTTTCATAACGATAACCCCATTTTTTAGTTATTTTAAGAAGCTGAATTGAGAGATAGTATATATTTATAAAAAATTTTTTCCTATTATTACAATATTCTTTTTGAATTGAATAAGTGAAAGATAAGGAAAAGTCTTGACAGTTAAAAAAATAAAGGTATAATAAAAAATAATTAAATTTATGTAAAAAGCAAAGAAGAAGAGGAGTAAAGATATAGGAGTATTATAAAGAGAGGAAAACTCGTAGGCTGAAAAGTTTTCCATACGAATTATCTTGAAGGTAGCTTTGGAGCTTCTTTATCGAAATAGGAGTAGATAAAGACGGTGGATCACATCGTTAATTTAATGAGTGCTTGAATATTTAAATGTTTCAAGAATTAAGGTGGTAACGCGCACTGTCGTCCTTTAGGATGAACAGTGCTTTTTTGTTTTATAAAAAATGTATACACAACACTAAAATAAGGTTAAGGCAGAAAGGGTATAGACTTTAAACTAAATTTATTTTGAGTGTATTTTAAATAAGAAATTTATATAACACATTAAAGGAGGATAAATCATGTCGGAAGTAAACATTGCAAAAACGTACGATCCTAAAGAATTTGAGGAGAGAATTTATAGAAATTGGGAAGAAAATAAATACTTTACTCCAGAAGTGGATAAAAATAAAAAGCCTTATACAATAATGATGCCACCGCCAAATATAACAGGACAGCTTCACTTAGGGCATGCTTTAGATGGTACACTTCAAGACTTTTTAATAAGAACAAAGAGGATGCAGGGCTACAGCACATTATGGCTTCCAGGAGAAGATCATGCAAGTATTGCAACTGAAGTTAAAGTTGAAAAAGAACTTTTAAAACAAGGTTTAGAGAAGAAAAAGATGGGAAGAGAAGCTTTCCTAGAAAAAGTATGGGAATGGTCAGATAAGTATAGAGAAAGAATAAAGACACAATACAAAAAACTTGGAATTTCTGCTGACTATACTAGAGAAAGATTCACTATGGATGAAGGACTAAGTAAAGCAGTTAGACAGGTATTTGTTGATTTATATAATGAAGGATTAATTTATAAAGGGAATAGAATAGTTAACTGGTGTCCTAAGTGTCAAACTGCTATTTCAGATGCAGAAATAGAGTATGAAGAGAAGAATGGACATTTCTGGCATATAAAATACCCTGTTAAAGATAGTAACGAGTATTTGGAAATTGCTACAACAAGACCAGAAACTATGCTTGGAGATACAGCAGTTGCAGTTAATCCTAACGATATAAGATATGCTCATTTAATAGGCAAGAAGTTAACATTACCTCTTGTAGGAAGAGAACTTCCTATAATTGCAGATGAGTATGTTGATATGGAATTTGGAACAGGAGCAGTTAAGATAACACCGGCTCATGATCCTAATGACTACGAAGTAGGAAAGAGACATGATCTTCCACAGATAGTTATTATGAATCAAGATGGAACTATAGCTGATGGTTATGGGAAGTATTCAGGACTTGATAGATACGAAGCAAGAAAAGTTATTGTAAAAGACCTAGAAGATCAAGGATATTTAGTAAAAGTAAAAGAACATGCTCATAATGTTGGAACTCATGATAGATGCGGCACAGTAATTGAGCCTGTAACTTCTAAGCAGTGGTATGTAAAGATGAAACCTCTTGCAGAACCTGCTATAAAGGCTGTAAAAGAAGGAAAGATAAAGTTTGTTCCAGAGAGATTTTCAAAAATCTATTTTAATTGGATGGAGAACATACAAGACTGGTGCATTTCAAGACAGCTTTGGTGGGGACATAGAATCCCAGTTTGGTATTGTCAAGATTGCGGAGAAGTAATTGCATCTATTGATGAACCAACAAAGTGCAGTAAATGTAATAGTGAAAAATTAAAGCAAGATGAAGATGTTCTAGACACATGGTTTAGCTCAGCATTATGGCCATTTTCAACTTTAGGTTATCCAGAAAAAACAGAGGATTTGAAATATTTTTATCCAACAAATACTTTAGTTACTGGATATGATATCATATTCTTCTGGGTAGCTAGAATGATATTCTCAGGACTTCACAGCATGGGGGAGATACCATTTGATACAGTTCTAATCCATGGTATAGTTAGAGATAGTCAAGGAAGAAAAATGTCTAAGTCTCTTGGAAATGGAGTTGACCCACTTGAAGTAATTGAAAAATATGGAGCAGATGCACTAAGATTTATGCTTATTACAGGAAATGCTCCAGGAAATGATATTAGATATTATGAAGAAAAGGTTGAGGCTGCTAGAAATTTTGCTAATAAGATCTGGAATGCATCAAGATTTGTAATGATGAATCTTGATAAAGAATTAATGAATAAGTATAAGGACAGCAAAGATTATACAATAGCTGATAAGTGGATATTGTCAAGAGTTAATACAGTTGTAAAAGAAGTGTCTGAGAACATAGATAAATTTGAACTTGGTATTGCAGCACAAAAGATATATGACTTTATGTGGAATGAATTCTGTGATTGGTATATTGAGCTTGTAAAACCAGTTTTATATGGAGAAGATGAGAAAGCAAAGGGAATAGTTCTAAACGTACTAAATGAAGTATTACAAACAGGACTAAAATTATTACATCCTGTAATGCCTTATATAACTGAAGAAATATATACAAATTTACCAAACTCAGAAAAGACTATAGTAACTGCTGCTTGGCCTTTATATAAGGGAGAGTTAAAGGATGACAAAACAGAAGAACAAATGAATTACATTATAGAAGCTATTAAGGCTTTAAGAAATGTAAGAGCAGAAATGAATGTTCCACCTTCAAGAAAGGCTAAGGTTATAATTTATGCATCAGAAGGAAAAGAAGCTTTTGAAGAAGGAAAGATTTACTTTGAAAAGCTAGCTTCAGCATCTGAAGTTGTATTTATAGATTCTAAAGATGAAGTTCCAGAGAATTCAGTTTCTGCAGTTACAAAAGGAGCAGAAATGTTTATGCCTCTTTTAGATTTAGTAGATATAGAAAAAGAATTAGAAAGATTAAATAAAGAAAAAGAAAAACTAGAAAAGGAAATAGCTAGAGTTGAAAAGAAACTTGCAAATGAAAAGTTTGTAAGTAAAGCTCCAGAAGCTGTTGTCAATGAGGAAAGAGAAAAAGGTAAAAAGTATAAAGAAATGTATGAAGCTGTTATAAAGAGAATAGAAAATCTTAAAAAATAGCTTAGATCAATAAAAACGTCAGCATGAGGATAAGGTGCTGGCGTTTTTTAAAAAATAAAGTTAGAGATTAAATAAAGAATTGGGGAGAAGTGGAATGAACTATAGAGAGGCTAGAGATTATATTGAAGACGCAGCTAAATTCAGCATGAAGCTTGGACTTTCTAGAACAGAAAAAATACTTGAGCTTTTAGGAAACCCTCATAAAGATTTAAAATGCATACATATTGCAGGAACTAATGGAAAAGGCTCTACTACTGCTATGATTTCATCTATATTAAAAGAAGCTGGATATAAAGTTGGTATGTATACATCTCCTTATATTGAAGAATTTGAAGAGAGAATACAGATAAATGGAGTTAATATACCTAAAGATGATTTAGCAAAGGTTGTTACAAAGGTTTCTGAGGCTGTAGATAAAGTCCTAGAGCTTGGATATGATAATCCTACTCAATTTGAAATAATAACCTGTGCAGGACTTTTGTACTTTTATGAAAAGAAGGTAGATTTTGCAGTAATTGAGGTAGGTCTTGGAGGAAGGTTAGATTCAACGAATGTGATAACACCAGTACTCAGCATAATTACTTCTATAAGTTATGATCATACGGGTATTTTAGGAGATACTCTATCAAAAATAGCTTATGAAAAAGCTGGTATAATAAAAAAAGGAATTCCTATAGTGCTCTATCCACAGGAAAAAGAAGCAGAAGATGTAATAGAGAAAATTTGCATAGAGAGGCAATCAAGACTTGTAAAGGTATATAGAGAAAATGTAAGGGCCATTATTTCAAGTAAAATAGATTCTAAGGTGGATAAATACATAACGCAAAATGTAATAGTGAATACAGACGTTTCACAGTATGATATAGAGTTGTCACTTTTAGGAAAGCATCAAGTTATGAACTGTGCAACTGTAGTTTATGCTGTTGAAGAATTAATAAAAATGGGTATAAAAATAGAAAAAAAGGCTATATTAAGTGCTTTAAGACATATTCAGTGGAAAGGTAGATTTGAAATCCTAAATAGAGAACCCTTAGTAGTAATAGATGGGGCTCATAATATAGATGGTATAAAAAAGCTAAAAGAAAGTATAAATGCTTATTTATCATATAAAAATATGGTACTAATTTTAGGAATATTATCAGATAAGCAAGTGGAAGATATGGTAAAAGTTATTGCACCTATGGCTAAAAAAGTTATATGTGTTACACCTCATAGTGATAGAGCAGAACTTGCTTCAGAGCTTATGGGGGTTGTAAAAAAGTACAATGAAAACTGTGAAGCAGTTGAAAACTATGAAGAAGCGTATAAAATAGGAATTGACTATTGTAATGAAGGAGATTTGCTTTTAATATCAGGTTCTCTTTATATGATAGGGGACATGAGAAAAATCATAACAACAAACCAAGGGAGCTAAATGTCAGAAGTTAGAATGTTAGGTTTTTAGCTTAAAAAAGAAAGAATGAAATAATTAATAATGCACAATTGACAATGATAAATTGGTGAAATTTATATATTGTCCATTGTGCATTTAAAATAGTTGAGATTATTTATTACGTATTTCTAACTTATCTTTTGCATTTCTGTTGTTTAGTCGTTTATCTACAAATCTTTCAACCATTGTTTTAACTATTGCTATAAATGGAACTCCAAGGAACATTCCAAGTACACCAAATGTACCTCCACCAAGAGTTATAGCAAGTATAATCCAGAACGGACTTACACCTACCTGTTCCCCTAGTATTTTTGGTCCAAGATACCAGCCGTCAAACTGTTGAAGAACAAAAATAAATATAAGAACCCACAGTGCTTTTATAGGACTATAGAACAAGGTTATTAAAACTCCAGGTATCATTCCTATAAATGGTCCAAAATAAGGTATCATATTTGTTACTCCAACTATTAAACTTATTAGCAATGCATAAGGGATTCTAAGTATGCTGAGACCAATAGCACATAGAATACCTATTATTAACGAGTCAATAAATTTTCCAATAATATATTTAGAAAATATAGTGTTTACTTCATTAAGGAAAATTAAAAAGGAATTAACTGAAGGAGCATTAAAAGTTGCATATAAAAACTTTTTTGAATTAATTTTAAAAATCTCTTTATCTTTTAATATGTATATGGCTATTATAAATCCAAATATCATTTTTAAAAATGATGAAGTAAAATCAATAGCTTTATTTAAGGCTAAATTCAAAATAGAATTTAAGGATGTAGTTAATTTGCCTGTTATATCATCTAAAATTTTATGAGCATAGTCTATCAAATTTTGATTATTATACAAATTAAATCTTGAAAGATTGTTATCAAACCAGTTTTGAGTTTTTCTAACATAGTTAGGCATATTTTGAGCTAAGTCCCCTAAATTATTAACTATAGCAGGAGAAACAATGGTTACTGTAAGTGTTATAAAACCAATAACTATTAAGTATACTAAAAGTATGCTCAGTGGTCTTTTAAATTTAGCCTTTTTCTCAATATAGGTCATTAAAGGATTTAATATGTATGCTATGCCAAATGCCCAAAAAAATGGGCTTAAAATGGATATAATAAGCCGTAAATTTTGGACTAAAAACTCAATATTATTGATGAGTTTAAAAATCAATGCTGTGATTAAAATTATGGGTATTAAGCTTAAATAAGGTATTTTTTTATTTTTAAACAAGAAATACATCACTCCTTAACTAATTACTATTTGAATTGATTATATCACCAAAAAAGCTATTCTTCTAGTATCTTAAACTTAAATAAAATGATTTAAGTTTAAAAATATATAGATAAGCGGTATATTATATAAATATACCGCTTAAAGATTGAATTAGATTACTAGCAGCAACAGCAGAAGATTGGAGCAAATGAACCAAATCCGCAGAAGCTGCCAAATCCTAGACCAAAGCCGCCACAGCAGCAGAATAATATGATTAATAAAATTATTATCCAAAGAGTATCATCAAAACATGAGTATGGGCGTAAGTCAGACATATATAGACCTCCTTTCTTTTTTTAGGAGATAATTATGGAGATAGTACACTCGGCTTGTCCTATCACTATATAATATGTAAAATAATAAACAAATGTTAAAGAAAAATAGTTCATTTTTAGAGAATTTTTATTATGAAAATCCAATGCTATAAAGAGCAGAGTAAGAGTTTAGAGAGTTTAGAAAGTTTGGTATAAATTGGAGGATAGCACATATGAAAAAGTTAGAAAGAAACTTTTATAAAAGAAGTGCAATAGAGGTTGCAAAAGAATTATTGGGAAAATATCTTGTTCATGAGTATAAAGGAAATAAACTTATTGGCAGAATAGTAGAAGTAGAAGCTTATATGGGGATAGAGGATAAAGCAGCACATTCATATGGAGGAAGAAGAACAGTAAGAACGGAAGTTATGTACAAAGAAGGGGGATATACATATGTATTTCAGATATATGGAATGTACTATTGCGTAAATGTAGTAACTTCGGAGATGGACATACCACAGGCTGTTCTTATTAGAGCATTAGAACCTATAGAGGGATTAGAAGAGATGAGCAGAAATAGGTATAAAAAGAGTTATGAAGAACTTACTGCTTATCAAAAGAAGAATTTAACCAACGGACCAGGAAAACTATGTATGGCCATGAACATAGACAAAACATTAAATGGAGAGGACTTATGCGGCAGTAGATTATATATATTAGATAATAAAGAAAAGTTTAATACAGTGTATTCAAAGCGAATAAACATTGATTATGCGGAGGAGGCAAAGGATTATTTATGGAGATTTTATATAGAAGGCAGTAAATATATTTCTAAAAAATAGAGGAAAGTTATATCATCCATATATTGTAGGGGTAATAAAGATATAGTCATAATAAAAATTTTTTGAAAGTTAAATGCCTTTAATCTCACATTTATAAGAAGTTACATATTATACTGTGAGGGGGTGAGAATATGGGTCGCTTATTTGTGTGCAATACATCTTCAGATAATATATCTGTGGTAAATATAAGCGAGTTTAAAGAAGAGAATAAAATCTCTTTAAAGTTATCCGGTATGGATAAAGTTGGACCTCATGGAATATGTACTTACAACGATAAGTTAATTATATCTAATAACTACAGCAATACAATTTCTATAGTTGATATAAAAGAAGGCAAGGAAATAGAAAGCCATTTTATAGGCATGCACTGTAATGATGCAGTAGTTTATGAAAATAAAGCATATGTTATATGCGGCGAGTTAAATTATGTAATGGTATTTAATTTGAGTTGCAGGAAATTGGAAGAGGAAATTCCCTGCGGCAATCTACCTCACAGCATAGATATTAATAAAAAGAAGAAGTTAATGCTTATATCAAATTTTGAAAGCGATAGTATAACTGTACTTGATTTGGAGGATAAAAAAAATATTATTCAAGTAAGAGTAGGAGCTTATCCAACTAAGGCTTTATTCACGGTAGACGGGGAACATATTCTTGTGTGCGAGAGTAATATGGGGGCTGATATAAGGGGAAATATAAGCGTTTTATCATTAAAAAATTTTAGGCTACTTAATAAAATCCTAGTAGGTAAATATCCTGTAGACATGTATTTAAACACTTCATATTGTTTTGTATCAAATTTTGGGGACGGAAGCGTAAGCAAAGTTGATATTAACAATTACAAAGAAATAAGAAAAATTAATGTAGGAGGAATGCCAAGAGGAATTATAAATGTGGGAGAATATATATATGTAGGAGATAATTATAATAATTTATTAATAAGAGCTCATGTAGAAAAGGAGAATAAAAGAGTCATATCCATAGGGGGAGAACCCACTGGTATGACATATGTTTAACTGTCTATTAGCACTTTAATAAGCTTACCATAAATGTCTGAAGAATTTTGTTTCCATTTGGAACATAATGCTTTTGCTTGGCTATTTGAGGCTACGTTTAGTTTTAGATCGATTAAAATAGAGTCATTTTCAATTGCTTTTAAATTAACTATATAATTGTCACCTTCTATGGTATAATCTGCTGAAATGGTAATTTCTTTTTTTATACTTTCAAGCTGTTTTATAAGATATTCATCTACAGCTTTTATTTTATCTTTAGAGATTCTATTTCTAAATAAAGATAAAACTTTTAATCCTTTAGGTGATATGACTATTCTATGCTTATCATCCTGTTCTATACAGTCTATAAAATTAGAATTTATGAGTTCTGCTATATATTGCTGTAGGGCAAAATAATTGATAAAATTATTCTCTAATATAATTTGAGTAATTTGATTATTAGAAATAGGAAGTTTTATTTTTTCTAATAAATAAAGTAAAAGAAGCTTATCTTCAGCTAAATCAGATGTGCTGCTAAACACTAATCTCTCACTCCTTTAAAAGTCTGTTTTCTTAAAACATATCTTTTTTATTATATCATAAAAAGCACCGAAATAAATCGGTGCTTAAAATATTTATTTATACTATAAACAATAAGACATTATGAATAAAGCAATAATTCAAGTAATATTTCATCTCCTATTTATATATAAATGCAGTAGAACAATTGTAAAAAACAGGAGGAGATATATGAAAATAATAATATTTTTTAAAAGATCTAAAAGACAAAATATATTTTTAATAACTGTAGCTTGCATTTTTCTTACACTATTTTTAGCAATAACAGTTTTTAGAGCCTCTGCAGTTTTTACAGAGAATGAAAAAGCTCTGCCCATATATTGTGTAGATACTAAAGAGAAAAAAATAGCTCTTACATTTGATACAAATTGGGGAGATGACAATATAATAAAAATACTTGATATACTTGATGAAAATAATGTTAAAGCAACTTTTTTTATACTTGGGATTTGGGTGGATAAATATCCAGATATGGTTAAGGAAATTTATAAAAGGGGACATGAAATAGGAAACCATTCCAATAATCACCCGGATTTTACATATATATCTAAAGATAGAGCAATACAAGAGATAGCTACAACAGATGCAAAGCTTATGAAACTCATAGGAGTTGGTACCAGCATATTTAGATTTCCATCCGGTTCATATAATGAAGAGGCTGTGAAGATAGTGGAAAGTACCAACCACTTTTGCATTCAATGGGATGTGGATAGTATTGATTGGAAGGAGCATGGAGCTGATATAGAGTATAATAGAGTAATGAAGAAAACAAGGCCAGGTTCTATTTTATTATTTCATAATGGAGCCAAGTACACTCCAGAAACTCTGCCAAAGATAATTAAGGGCTTAAAATCCAAAGGATATGAATTTGTAAAAGTGTCAGATTTGATATATAAGAAAGACTACTACATAGATTACTCAGGAAAACAAATATCAAAATAAAAAATATACGAACTATAGGAAAATAAAAAATTATATTGAAATATACTTCTTAATTGTATTATAATGGAAATAATTAATGAGAAAGTTTTAAAGGATTTCAAAAGACAAAAATGAGCAATATTCAAAATAATTTTCTAAATATATGTTATATTTTTAGGATTATTTGAATAATTATATTTCAGTAAGATAAGTAAAAAAGAAAACTAAGGGAGAGAGGGGTTAAGATGGACAATCTAATGTTAAACAACAAAATTTATTTGGAGGGCACTTGCGTAACGGAGCTTGAATTCAGCCATGAAATGTATGGGGAAGGATTTTATACATTTAAGCTTGCTGTAAATAGACTTAGTGACACAAAGGATATTTTGCCTGTAACTGTTTCAGAAAGGTTGCTTACTGAAATAGAAATAAAGGAGGGGGTAGAACTAGTAGTAGAAGGGCAACTTAGATCATATAACAAATTTATAGATGGAGCTAACAGATTAATACTTACTGTATTTGCAAGAGACATACAACCATGTATTGAAAAGAGTAAAAACCCAAACCAAATATTTCTAAATGGATATATATGCAAGGAGCCTGTTTATAGGACTACCCCATTTGGAAGGGAAATATCGGATATATTATTGGCAGTCAATAGACCTTATAATAAATCTGACTATATACCTACAATATCCTGGGGAAGAAATTCAAGATTTTGTAAGACTTTAAATGTTGGAGATAACATAAAAGTATGGGGAAGATTACAGAGCAGACAATATCAAAAGAAGATAGGAGATGAAGTAGTAGTTAAAACTGCCTATGAGGTTTCCATTTCTAAGCTAGAATATGCCGATGGACGTGGAAATAATAAGGTTGAAGATGAGGAACAAAAGGATTTAGCAGAATAGTAAAAGACGCTTGGTAAAACTGCCAAGCGTCTATTTTCTTAAGTCATCCATTAGTTTTGTTTTATCTTTTGTCTTTTCATCTACATGTTTTATTATTTTAGCAGGGCTTCCAGCTACAACTACATTGCAAGGTACATCATCTACTACTACTGAGCCAGCAGCAACTACAGAATTGTCACCAATTTTTACTCCTTCTAATATTACAGCGTTTGCACCTATTAAAACATTGTCACCTATTTCGCAAGGAGATTTACTTGGTGGCTCTAGCACTCCTGCAACCACTGCACCAGCTCCTAAGTGAACATTCTTTCCAAGTTTTGCACGAGCACCTAAAACTGCATTCATATCAACCATAGTACCTTCACCGATTTCGCAGCCTATATTTATGACTGCCCCCATCATAATCACAGCGTTTTTACCAATAGATACCATATCCCTAATTATTGCACCTGGTTCTATTCTAGCATCTATATTCTTTATATCTAACATAGGAATAGCGGAATTTCTTCTATCTTGCTCTATTTTGTACTTTTTTATATTTTTCTTATTTTTCTCTAAGAAATCTAATATTTCAGAGCTTTCGCCAAATAAAATATAAAAACCATTGTTACCATAACACTCAATGCCAGTAGAATTGCACTCTTCTAGGTTACCATCTACATACACTTTAAGCGGAGTAGACTTTTTTGCTTCTTTTATGTATTTTGCAATTTCATATGGATCTGTTAAATCGTAATGCATTCTATATCCTCCTCTTTGTATTTAAAATATAATGTATATTATAATAAATATTAATTGTAATTTAAAGTAAAAATATGTAGGAAAATTATAATTTTAAAAAAGGAAAATTTTTTATATACTGTATTATGTTTTGTATAGACACTTGCTTGTCAATGGAGTACAATTTATATTATTATTATATAGACAAAATATTGTAGAATTGGAGAGGCTAAATATGAAAGACTTTATTTCTGAAAATGTTCAAAACATAGAAATATCAGGTATAAGAAAATTTTTTAATAAAGTAGCTAAGATACCCGATGCGATTTCTCTTACTGTAGGACAACCAGACTTTCCAGTACCTCAAAGAATAAAAGAGGCTATGATAGAAGCTATTAATGATAATAAAACAGAGTATACCTCTAATGCCGGTATAGAAGAGTTAAGAAATGAGATATCCAAATATTTAAAAAAGTATTTTCATATTGATTATGACAAAGATGAAATTTGCATAACAGTAGGAGGAAGTGAAGGACTGTTAGCTGTTTTTGCCGCTTTTATTAATAAAGGGGATAAAGTTTTAATACCAACTCCAGCTTATCCAGCATATGAAAGCTGTGTAAAACTTTTAGGTGGAAGAGTTGTAAACTATGAGTTAAATGATGATTTTTCTATAAATCATGAAAATTTAGAATTAGTTATAGATAAAGAAAATCCTAAACTAATGGTATTATCCTATCCTTGCAATCCTACAGGTGCAGTTTTAACTAAAAATGATAAAGATAAACTTCATGGCTTAATAAAAAATAAAAATATTTTAGTTATAACTGATGAAATATATAGCTCTCTTGTATTTGAAGATGAATATCATTCTGTAGCTCAGTATGAAGATATAAAAAATAAGGTTATTTTTGTTAGTGGATTTTCAAAGATGTTCTCAATGACGGGATTAAGATTAGGATATGTTTGCGCTCATACTGATTTAATAAGTAGTATAATAAAAGTTCATCAATATGCTGTATCTTGTGCTCCTTCTGTTGTTCAATGGGGAGCCTATGAAGGAATTAGAACTTGTTTATCTGAAGTTGAAGTTATGAAAAATGAGTTTATAAAAAGAAGAGATTATTTATATGAAAGATTAATTTCTATGGGATTTTGTGTTAATCTTCCTAAAGGTGCATTTTATATGTTCCCAAGTATAAAGAACTTTAATATGAGCAGTGATGAATTTTGTGAAAGAGCACTAAATGAAGCTAAGGTAGCTATAGTACCTGGTTCTGCCTTTGGAATAGGAGGAGAAGGATATGTTAGGTTGTCCTACTGTTATAGTTTAGAGGATCTATATAAAGCCACAAGTAGATTAGAAACTTGGATTAAAAAAATATAACAAAAAACTATCATATATTTATGGAGTTAATGAATATAATTAATAAAAATATTCAATAATTTAATAATTTAGAAACTTTAGTGTACCTTAATTTCATATTACAATATATTTTAATTAAAAAATTATATTAAAATACCGAAATTCTCGTTACATATAAGTTAAACATTTAACTAAATATTAAAAATATTGACTAATGATTAAAAACATGATATTATTTTAAAAAAATAAATGATAAATTATATATTATTAATAATTAACAAAAAATAATGATATATGAATTTATTTTAATTAGATATTGCAATTAGTTTTCGACCTGTTATATATTTACATATAGTTATTAGGTGGAAAATCTTATTGGATATTATTATTAAGTTAATATAAGGGGGAGTATTAATGAAGAAAAAAAGATTGACAGCTTTGATTCTTGCCGGGGCAATGTTATTGGGTGCAGCATTAACTGGATGCGGCCAAAATAGTGGAAGCGATACAGCTGGTGGAGCAAAGCAAAACACTGAAGCAGGTGGCTCTGCATCAAGTGGAAAGAAAAAAGTTCTTGATTATTATTCAAGTGCTGAGCCAGAAACGCTAGACGCACAACAAATTTCAGGACAGCCTGATATGATTATTGCTAACATGTTCATTGAAGGATTAATGCGTTTTGGAAAAGAAGAAGGTAAATATGAGCCAGGTGTGGCAGAATCATATACCTATGATGAAGCAACTAATACCTATACTTTCAAATTAAGAAAAGATGCTAAGTGGAGCGATGGAAAACCAGTAACTGCTGATGACTTCTTCTTTGCTTGGAGATTAGCAATGGATGAGCAAACAGTATATAGCTTTATGATTAGTCAATATATAAAGGGCGCAGATGCATATGCTGCTGTAACTCAAAAAAGTTTCCTAGCTGAAAAAGACCCTTCATTTAAGGCGTTATTAGATAAAGCTGAAAATGAAAAAGATGATGCTAAGAAGAAAGAAATTAACAGCCAAATAGCAAAACGTATAGAATCTATGACAGATGCAGAAAAGTCTGAATATCAAAAAATAAAAGATGACTTATGGGCAAAGGTTGGAGCAAAAGCTGAAGGAGACAGCATAAAAATAGAATTATCAGGTCCTACTCCATATTTTGTTGGGTTAACAGCCTTCCCAGTATACTATCCAATGAATAAAGACTTCTATGAAAAGCACAAAGCTGATAACAGTTACGGGCTAGAAGCTGCTGGATTATACTCAAATGGTCCATGGGTAGTAAAAGAATGGAATCATAAAGACAGCTTTAAATTAGTTAAAAATGATAACTACTGGAATAAGGATAATATAAAAATAGATGAAATGAATATAAAGATAGTTGATAAGGTTGAAACAAGAACCAATCTATTAAAAACTGGAAAACTTGATGGATCAGCGATACAGGCAAAAGACCTTCCAGAGTTCCAAGACCTTGCAACTCGTGAGCAGTATCATCTTCAAGATATGGTTGATATGCCAGACTATAGTGTATTCTATATGGAATTCAATCAATTTAACAATAAATACACAATGAATGAAAATATAAGAAAAGCTTTAATGCTTGCCATGGATAGAACTAGTTTTGTAGAAAAAATCAATTTAGGAGATAGACCAGCATTAGCTTTAATTCCTGAAAGCTTCCCAGGATTAAATAAATCCTTTAGAGAAGAAAATGGAATGGAATTAATAAAAGATAATGATAAAGAAACAGCAAAGCAATTGTTAGCAAAAGGACTTCAAGAATTAGGACTTAAACAATTACCAGCTATTGATATGGTTATTGAGGATACTGATATAGCTCAAAAAATAGCAGTTAAGTTCCAACAAGATTGGAAAGAAATCGGTGTTACAGTAAATCTTGTACCAGTACCTTGGGGTGAAAAATTAAGAAGATTAAAAGCAGGAGAATTTGCTATAGCTGCTAATGGATGGGGACCAGACTATATGGATCCAATGACATTCTTAGATTTATTCCAAACTGGTAATGGAAATAACTATGGAAAATTCAGCAATGCACAGTATGATAAATTAATAAATGATGCTAGAGTAGAAAAGGATCCAGCAAAACGTATGAAGATGTTCTACGAAGCAGAAAAAATACTTATAGATAAGGCTGCTGTTGCTCCACAATATTTCAGAATTAGTCACTGGGTATTTAAAGACTACTTAACAGGCGTAGTTAATAGAGGAGCAGGTCCAACAACTGATTTCTATTGGGCAGATATAGACATGGATGCTAAGGAAGCACAAGCACAGAAGTAGTTTGGAAATATAAAAATGTAAAAATATAAAAGTAAGTGAAAAGGTATATGTTTTCGCGTATACCTTTTTACTTATGAAAATATATATTAAGAAAGCTACTGAATTTTATAATTTAAATATAACATATTTTATTTAGTAGAAATAATGGCAAAAGAAAATAGGAGGAAGGTAGTGTGTTAAAATACATTTTTAAACGTATATGTTATGCTATCATAACCCTTTGGGTAATAGCAACTCTAACTTTTGGGCTTATGAAAGCACTTCCAGGTGATCCATTCCATAATCCTAAAATGTCACCGGCAGTAAAAGAAGCTTTAACGCATAAATATGGATTGGACAAACCTGTAATTGAACAATATGGTATATACATGAGAAATTTATTAAAAGGTGACTTAGGAACATCAATAAAATATCCTGGAAGGTCTGTAAACCAGATTATAGCAGAAGGTTTTCCAAAGTCTTTTGCAATAGGTTGGAGAGCTATGGTATTTGCAGTTGTGTTCGGTTTAATATTTGGCATAATTGCAGCTTTAAATCATGAAAAAATATTAGACTATTTTGTAATATTCATAGCTATTATAGGAGTATCGGTACCCAGCATAGTTATGGGGCCATTTCTTGCATATACCTTTGGAGTTAATTTAGGATGGCTTCCAGTAACAGTAGATAATAGCCAGATATCCCTTTTATTGCCATCTCTTACTTTAGGCCTTGGAACTCTAGCTTTTATATCAAGACTTATGCGTACCACAACATTAGAAGTTTTAGGACAAGATTATATTCAAACAGCAAAAGCAAAAGGACTTAATAAAACTCAAATAGTATGGAAACATGTAATTAGAAATGCCATAATGCCAGTTGTAACGGTGCTTGGACCACTATTTGCAGGTATAATTACTGGTTCTATAGTAATAGAACAGGTTTTTGCAGTAGCAGGACTTGGAGGGTCTTTTGTTAGTTCCATATTAGAGCAGGATTATTCAATGATAATGGGTATTACCATTTTTTATGCCGTATTGATTATTTTATCAGTATTGGTAGTAGATATAGCGTATGGATTTATAGATCCAAGACTTAGAATTTCAGGAAAAGGAGGAAAATAGGCAGTATGGAAAAGATAGACAAATCAATGTTTGAACATGTAGGTAAAAATTTACAAGAAGCCCAATCAATTAAGCGTCCAAGTATGTCTTATTTAGAAGACGCTATGAGAAGACTTAAGAAAAATAAACCTGCCATTATTTCCTTCTGGATTTTAGTGGTTTTAATCGTAATGTCTTTAATTGGTCCTATTATTTCGGCTAAGGTACAAGGACATGATTATCGTAAACAAAATTTAGCTAACCAAAATCAAACTTCTATAATGAGTAATCAAAGAAGTATAACTGCAGTAAAAAATCAGGTTTTTAAATATAAGACTTATAAACCTAACCTAAGAAAGACAAAGATTGTATTTAGAAATGTACAATTTAAAGGCACAGGAGATTTAGAATTTAAAATTGGAAATCAAGCAGAATCTTCTTATCAAGGAGATAAAAAGGAATTTTCATTAGCTATAACAGTAGAGGCAGATGACACATGGAAAAGTGTTGTGGATAAGCTAAATGCTAAATCAGAAGAATTGTTAAGTCAAGATCCTGATTTTAGAGGAATTAAATTCAAAAAAAGTGGAAATAACTTAGTTGTTGAGACTAAAGGAGATAAATGGTTTAATAAGCAATACTGGCTTGGAACAGATGAGTTCGGTAGAGACTTATTTACTCGCCTTTGGAAAGGCGGCAGAACATCTTTCTTAATAGCGTTTGTAGCAGTGTTTATAACTATATTTATTGGGATTATCTATGGAGGAGTTGCAGGATATCTAGGAGGAAATGTTGATATTCTGATGATGCGTTTTGTAGAGATAATAATGGTTGTGCCAGACCTTCTATATATAATCTTACTTCTTACAGTTATGAAACCTGGACTTGGACCAATAATAATAGTACTTGCAGCTACAGGATGGATGCAAACAGCTATGATTGTACGTGGAGAAGTTTTAAGATTAAAGAATTCAGAATATGTTATAGCTGCTGAAGTTTTAGGCGCAGACCCTAAGAGAATTATATTTAAGCACTTAATTCCAAATACAATGGGACCTATTATAGTTAATATGACAATGATGATTCCAAAAATGATATTCTCAGAAGCATTTTTAAGCTTTATAGGATTAGGTATACCAGCACCTATGGCATCATGGGGATCATTAGTTAATGACGGAGCTAAGGTATTTACTCAATATCCGCAGCAGCTCTTAGTACCAGCATTAGCACTTAGTTTAACAATGTTAGCATTCAACATACTTGGAGACGGTTTAAGAGACGCGCTAGATCCTAAACTAAGAACGTAGGGAGTGAAATAAAGTGAAGAAGAAGATACTAGATGTAAAAAATTTGCAAGTTTCTTTTAAAACTTATGCTGGTGAAGTACAATCAGTGCGTGGAGTGTCCTTTGATTTATATGAAGGGGAAACTATTGCTATAGTAGGGGAGTCAGGTTGTGGAAAATCAGTTACATCAAAGACAATAATGAGACTAAATCCAGAGCCGCCAGCAATGATTAAAGGTGGAGAAATAATATTTGATGGAGAAGATATAGTTAAGAAGTCAGAAAAGGAAATGACAAAAATCAGAGGGAAAAAAATTAGCATGATTTTTCAGGATCCTATGACTTCATTAAATCCAACTATGACTGTTGGAAAACAAATCATGGAAGGACTTAAGAAACATCAAAATGTTTCAGATGAAGAAGCTAAAAAGAGAGCTATAGAAATGCTAAAATTAGTTCAAATTCCTAATCCGGAAAAGAGATTTGAAGAATATCCTCATCAATTTTCAGGTGGTATGCGTCAGCGTGCTATGATTGCAGTAGCACTAGTATGTAATCCTAAACTTTTGATAGCTGACGAACCTACAACTGCCTTGGATGTTACTATACAAGCTCAGATTTTGGATGTTATGAAAGATCTTCAAAAGAAGATAAATACTTCTATAATCATGATTACTCACGATTTAGGAGTTGTTGCAGATATAGCACAAAGAATTATGGTTATGTATGGAGGAAAAATTGTAGAAAAAGGCAATGTAGATGATATATTTTATAAATCTAGACATCCATATACATGGGGACTTTTAAACTCAGTTCCTAGACTAGATATAGATAAAAAGCAGGAAAGGCTATCATCTATTGAAGGTACTCCTCCGGATTTGTTTGCACCACCAAAAGGATGTCCCTTTGCGGATAGATGTGAGTACGCTATGAAAATATGTAGAGAGCAAATGCCTCCTATGTTTAATATTGGAGAAGGTCATGAATCAGCATGTTGGTTGAATCATCCATATGCGCCTAAAGTAGAATCTCCTATTATTAACTCTAACAAAAACAAAACTAAAGAGGAAGGAGGCGTAATTGAGTAATGAGTAATACAAATAGTGAAAAACAAGTACTAGTTAAAGTTCGAAACTTAAAAAAGTATTTTGAAGTGGAAAAGGGAGTTTTTTTAAAAGCTATTGATGACGTCAGTTTTGATATATATAAAGGGGAAACTTTAGGACTTGTAGGAGAATCAGGATGTGGGAAATCAACTACAGGAAGAACTATTTTAAATATTTATAAGGCAACAGATGGAATAGTTGAGTTTAACGGTAAGAATGTTCATAAGATGAGTGCTAAAGATAAAAAGGAATTTAATAAAAAAGCTCAGATGATTTTTCAAGATCCTTATGCTTCCTTAAATCCAAGAATGCTTGTAGGAGATATAATAGCTGAAGGAATAGATATTCATGGTATTTTAAAAGGCAAGGAAAGACAAGAACGTATATATGAACTTTTAGAGTTAGTTGGCCTAAATAAAGAACATGCTAACCGCTTTCCACATGAATTTAGTGGCGGTCAAAGGCAGAGAATAGGCATTGCCAGAGCATTAGCTCTAAATCCAGATTTTATTGTTTGTGATGAGCCTATTTCAGCTCTAGATGTTTCTGTACAGGCTCAGGTTGTAAACTTGCTTCAAGACCTTCAAAAACAATACGGGTTAACTTATTTATTTATAGCTCACGATTTATCTATGGTTAGATATATTTCAGATCGTGTTGCTGTTATGTATCTTGGCGCTATGGCGGAGCTTGCTGAAAGCGATGAATTATACGAAAATCCAATGCATCCATACACAAAAGCGTTGCTATCAGCTATTCCAATACCTGATCCGGATTTACAAAGAAGCAAAAATCGTATTCCATTAGAAGGAGAGGTTCCAAGTCCTATAAACCCTCCACCAGGATGTAAATTTGTTGATCGTTGTCCATATGCTACAGAAAAATGTAGAAATGAAAGACCAGACTTAAAAGAAGTAAGAGAGGCACATTTTGTAGCATGCCACATGGTAAAATAATAAAAAGGCAACCAGCGAAAAATGCTGATTGCCTTTTTATCTTTCTTACACTCTCTAAACTAAACTCTTAAAAATCCTAGACTATTCTGCTGCTCAATTACCTTTTATGACATTGTCCATAGAGTACATTCCGATTTCTTTTCCACACATATATTCACACGCTTTAAGAGCTCCTACAGCAAACACTTCACGAGATAGAGCGGTGTGTTTAAATTCTATAATTTCTCCAGCTCCTGCAAAGATGACTTCATGCTCTCCTACTATGCTGCCACCGCGGATTGCATGAATACCTATTTCATTGTGCTCACGTTTGGCTATTCCGCTTCTACCTTGGTTAAATACTGTTTCTTCCGGTATAGCATTTTTTATTGTATTAGCTAAAAGAAGAGCAGTTCCACTTGGAGCATCTATCTTTTGATTATGATGTTTTTCAACTATTTCTATATCATAGTTTTCATAAAGCATAGCGCTTATATCTTTTAATATATTATTTATTAAATTTATACCTATGGACATATTTGCTGAACGAAATACAGGTATTTCTTTACTGGCTTCCTGAATTAGATTTAGTTCTTCTTCACTATACCCAGTAGTGCATAGTACTAGAGGCAAGTTTTTATTTTTGCAGTAATTTAAAAGAGAATTTAAGGCATCAGGTCTTGAAAAATCTAAAACTACATCTGCTTCTACATTACACTCCTCAATATTTTTAAATACAGGATACTGTGGTGAATTTTCACCAAGTTTATCTACACCAGCTACAATTTTTAAATTTGGAAAGTTTAGCGAGCTTTGAGAAATAACTTTTCCCATTTTTCCGCAGCATCCATTTAATATAATCCTTGTCATGGGATTATTCCCCCTTTGATAGCTTATGGTAATTTTCTAATGATGATTTTAATACGTTTAAATTAGCTTCTTCCATACTGCATAGAGGAAGTCTCAATTCACCAACTTCCATTCCTTTTAAATTCATAGCAGTTTTTACAGGTATAGGGTTTGTTTCGATAAATAGAGCGTTAATAACAGGTAACAGATCAAGTTGAAGTTTAAGAGCTTCATCTTGTTTACCATTCATATATAATTCGCACATATCATGAGTTTCCTTTGGATAAACATTAGCAAGTACAGATATTACACCAATTCCACCAAGAGATAGTATAGGAATGATTTGGTCGTCATTTCCTGAATAAATATCTATTTTATCTCTACATAATGCCTTCATTTCTGCAATCTGGCTTATATTTCCGCTGGCTTCTTTTATAGCTACAATATTTTTAAGTTCACACAGTTTTAATAGAGTTTTTGGAGATATATTAAGTCCTGTTCTAGAAGGAACATTGTACATTATTATAGGAGTATTAACACTGTCATTAATGGCTTTAAAATGCTCAAATAAACCCTTTTGAGTTGTTTTATTATAATAAGGAGTTATAACCAATAATCCATCTACGCCTATGCTTTCAGCCCATCTTGACATGCTTATAGCAGCTGCTGTGTTATTGCTTCCAGTACCAGCTATCACAGGAATTCTTTTATTTATAACATCTACTGTAAACTTAATAGTTTCCTTTCTTTCATTTTCGGTCATAGTTGAAGCTTCACCAGTAGTACCACAGATAATAATAGCATCAGTTTTAGATTCAACATGCCAGTTTAAAAGTTGTTCAAGTTTCTCAAAGTCAACTCTTCCGTTTTTAAAAGGAGTCACTAAGGCAACTCCAGATCCTTTAAATAAACTCATTTTAAATCCCCCTTAAAATTAATCATTGGTAATCATATGTTCTGCAATTTGAATAGCGTTTAAAGCGGCACCTTTTCTTATATTATCAGCAACTACCCAAAGATTTAATCCATTTTCCAAGCTAAAATCTCTACGTATTCTTCCTACATAAACTTCATCATGACCTTCAACTTCAATAGGAAGAGGGTATTCTAAGTTTTTAACATCGTCTTTTAATATTATTCCTTCTGAATTTTTGTATAATGAGAAAATATCCTCGATTTTAAAAGGCTTTTCTAATTCTACATTAATACTTTCGCTATGTCCATAGAATACAGGAACTCTAACAGTAGTAGCAGTTATTCTTAAATCTTTATCGTGAAGAATTTTTCTAGTTTCATCTATCATTTTCATTTCTTCTTTAGTATATCCATTATCAAGAAATACATCTATATGAGGAAGTACGTTTCCAGCTATAGGATATGGGAATTTTTTAGGTGGGTTTCCTTTATATCCTTCCTTTAAATCTGTAAATCCGCCAACACCAGCACCAGAAACTGCTTGATAAGTGGAATATACTATTCTTTTTATACCATACTTATCATATAAAGGTTTTAAGGCTACAACAGCTTGTATTGTTGAACAGTTTGGATTAGCTATTATACCTTTGTGAAGTCTAATATCTTCTGGATTCACTTCAGGAACAACTAGAGGAACTTCAGGATCCATCCTCCATGCACTGCTGTTATCGATAACCACAGCTCCATATTTTGCAAAAATCGGAGCATATTCCGAGCTTACAGTTGCTCCAGCAGAAAAAAGTGCAAAATCTATTTTTTTATTTTTTATGTTTTCTTCCTTAAGTTCTTCTACGATATAATCCATATCTTTAAATTTAAGTATTTTGCCTGCTGATTTTTTAGAAGCAAATAGATATAGATTATCTACTGGAAAATTTCTTTCAGCCAGGACTTCAATAAATTTGTTTCCTACCATACCGGTAGCACCTACTACAGCAACATTGTATTTCATAATAAATCCTCCTAGAATTAATTTATCAATTAGTCCAATTTCAATTTCAAATATATTAATTATAATTATACAACTTAAGCTATATAAAAAACAATGATTTTTACACTAATCATAATATGCAGTCTGTAAACAATATGATAAAAAATTAATATATTAACAAAATCCTCTTTAAGGTATAAAAGTTTTGGATAGGTGGAAAATAATATTATTAATTTATACTTAAATGGGAGGAATATAAATGGGGAAAACACCTTTAAAAAAGGTTATAAAATCTAAATTAAAATCTAATAGAGAATTAACAGAATTAGAAAAATTAAGAGAAAAAATAAAATATGAAATAGCCGATGAACTAGGATTGAAAGATAAAGTAGACAAATATGGTTGGGGTGGTCTTACAGCAGAGGAGACTGGAAGGATAGGGGGAATAATGACCAAAAGGAAAAGAGAATTGAAAATACCGAAGAATGATATTATACAAGAAATGGAAGATGATGCTACAAAGAAAATAGAATAAGTACATAAATCACTTTATGATAACTTATTTCTGTTGATTTTTAACATAAAAAATATTATATTAATCAAGTACTAAAAAGAATTATAAATATTGGATAGCCTAAAAGCGAGGGGGGGAGCAATATTGGAATGCTATAAAGAATTTGCACATATTTATGATAAACTGATATATGCAGATGTAGACTATAAAAGATGGGCAAAAATTTTACTTAATATATGTAATGAATATAATATAAAAAAGGAGGATTATTTAGATCTAGCCTGCGGAACTGGAAACATGACAAAAGAACTAGGAAAAGAATTTAAACATACTTGGGCAGTAGACATATCTCAAGAAATGCTCACCGAAGCCGAAGATAAAATAAGACGTGAAAAGATAAAAGCAAAATTTGTATGTCAAAATATAGTTGACTTAAAATTAAACAGGAAATTTGACTTAATAACCTGTGTTTTAGATTCAACAAATTACATATTAAGTGATGAAGATTTGATAAAATATTTTCGATGTGTATATGAGCATTTAAATGAAGATGGAATCTTCGTGTTTGATATAAATTCATATTATAAATTGACCAAAATTTTAGGAAATAATATATATAATTATGATGATGGTGATGTAGTATATATATGGGAGAATGTGCTAGAAGATAATATTGTAGATATGTACCTTACTTTTTTTATAAAAGAGGGAGAGTTCTACAGAAGATTTGATGAAGAACACAGAGAAAGAGCTTACAAGATGAGTTTTCTAGACAAAATATTGAATGATATAGGATTTATTATTTTAAAAAAATTAAATAATTATGAAAGTGAAAACATAAAAGAGGACACAGAAAGAATTGTTTACGTCCTTAGTAAAAAATAGGAGGTAATTTTATAATGGGAGATAAATTAATAAAAGCAATAGCTAAAGATGGACAGGTTAGAATTATAGCTGCATCAACAAAAAATCTAGTAAACGATGGAGTTAAATTGCATAATTGTGCTCCAACTGCAGCAGCTGCACTTGGAAGAATGCTAATAGCAGGAACATTAATGGGGGCTATGCTAAAATCCGACAAGGATGTAATCACCTTGAAGATTGATGGGGGCGGAACAGCAAAAGAAATTGTAGTTACAAGCTATGCAGATGCCCATGTCAAAGGATATATAGGAAATCCTTCTGCAGATTTACCAGCAAATGATTTGGGAAAGTTAGATGTAAGTGGAATTGTAGGTAAAAATGGAGGATTAGTTGTAATAAGAGATTTGGGACTTAAGGAACCATATGTAGGTCAGGTACCTATATATACAGGAGAAATTGGGGATGACATAGCATATTATTTCACAGTTTCAGAACAAACACCAACTGCGGTTGGACTAGGAGTGTTGGTGGATAAGGATTTGAGCATAAAGGAAGCAGGAGGAATAATAATTCAACTGATGCCAGGAGCTAATGATATGCTGGCAGATTTAATAACCTATAGACTTCAAGATTTGGGACATATAACTAAGTTTTTAAGTGAAGGAAAAACTATATATGATATGGTAAATTTTTTATTTGATGATATGGATTTGAAGATACTAGAGGAAATGGAGCCGGCATACAAATGTGATTGTTCTAAGGAAAAGGTAGAAAGAGCTCTTATAAGCATAGGAAAAAAAGACTTGCAAGAAATATATGAAGAAGGAAAAACAGAAGAAATAAAATGTCAGTTTTGTAATACTTCCTATAAATTCACTCATGATGAAATAGGAAAACTTCTAGAACAAATTTAATCTGTTTTGCTATGAGAAAGTATGAGGAAAATAGAATATATTAAAGAAAAATATAGCTATTTTCCCATAATTATTTTTTTATTTGTTGACATTGTTCGGTAGATTTTATATTATAGTAATGCGTTTGAGACACGGTCAAAGAGATCAGGGTCTTAAGAAATAAATGATAAAAAACATCTTGACAAGGATGAAAAAAATATATATAATAATTATTGTCGCTGATAGCGATAGTAAAAATAAGATGTGGGCGCATAGCTCAGCTGGGAGAGCATCTGCCTTACAAGCAGGGGGTCACAGGTTCGATCCCTGTTGTGCCCACCATTGGTGATTAAAGTTTCTATGATATGGCCCAGTGGCTCAGTTGGTTAGAGTGCCGGCCTGTCACGCCGGAGGTCGAGGGTTCGAGCCCCTTCTGGGTCGCCAATATAACTAATATATATTTTGCTTGTGGCTGGATAGCTCAGTCGGTAGAGCAGAGGACTGAAAATCCTCGTGTCCCTGGTTCGATTCCTGGTCCAGCCACCAATAAGCGGGAGTGGCTCAGTGGTAGAGCGTCACCTTGCCAAGGTGAATGTCGCGAGTTCGAATCTCGTCTTCCGCTCCAATGAGGCGCTATAGCCAAGTGGTAAGGCACGAGTCTGCAAAACTCTGATTCCCCAGTTCGAATCTGGGTGGCGCCTCCAATAAACTAGTTAGAAATTAGGATAAGCTAGTGAATAGTAAATTTAACAAAATAAATGTCTGTTTTATTATAAGATTTTAAAATTTAATATGTGGCGCTATAGCCAAGTGGTAAGGCACGAGTCTGCAAAACTCTGATTCCCCAGTTCGAATCTGGGTGGCGCCTCCAATAAAAAAATAACCTTAATACATATTAAGGTTATTTTTTTATTTTCTTAAAATCTTAGAAATTACAAAGGCTACAAGAAAAGATTATCAAATAGAATTTATACACTTTAATCACTAAAATATTTGATTTTTACTAATTGAACTTACATATTTAAAAGTGTACTAAACAATACTGAAAGTATTCCTCCAAGTATCATGGTAAGTCCGCTAAAGGTAAGCTTTATGACTGAATTTTGTTTAAAGTTTTTAATATAATCAAGTGGTTTTCTTGAAATTTTTAAGGATTCAAGATTATAGAATGCATCATATTGTGAAGTATTACATCCCATTTTAGATATGTCCGCTCCAGATGGGCTTCCATTAAGCATCGTAAGAGCTCCTAAAGAAGTAGTTCCAAGACCTATAAAAAACATAACATCTCCTATATTCATATTATTATAATACCTGGATATTAGTAGAGCAACTAAAAAGCCTATAGTTAGAAGTATAAGGCTAAAAATTAAAGAAAGCAAAATATATTTGCTTTTAAGTTTTACCATAGGAATCCTCCTCTTGTATCCCAATAATTCCCTATATAAATATTTTACCATAATGTGGCTTTAAAGTCTAGTAATTCAAAATGAGCTATGGCCAATCTTTTATTACGCTTCAATTTATCATATAGTGTATAAACTTCAATGCTTAAACTCTAATCTAGTGTAAAAATGCTTCCTCTATCTATAAGTTTGCCTTTGCGTAAGAAAAATGGTTCAACATTGTGTTTTTTTAAAAAACTTAAAACGTCTTTTCCATAGGCATAGCAGCTTAGATCGCCATAAAAGGCTAAAACATTTTCTTCAATTAAACCACAGGTTCCACCAATAAATCCATAATCCAAACCAGGCAGTTCTATATCTCCAGGAGGCAAAAGCAATACATCTATATTTTGGTCATATAAGGCTTTTGCAATAGGAACATCACTGGTTATTGCAGCTTTTTCACTTACAATAGCTGTAGAGCATTTTGTATATCCTTGTTTTACTTTAATTAATTTTTTACTTTTACTTACTATATCCAACAAATTTTTATCTGTATAATCTGTATAATGAATAAATAAATTTGAGATACTAACAGCATTCAATATAATATCAAAAGGATAACTGGATGATAAAGAAGAATTTGATAAAATAACGGTTAAACCTAAGTTTTTTAAATTTTCTATAAAGCTTTCTGGCATATCTTTATGAACAATTATCCTTTGATTATCTATAATATGTAAAAGCATATCAGGATGACCGCAAACAGCCTGGTAAAGAGTTAAGCAGGGAGGGCATTCTAAAATTTTGTATTTGAGTCTTGACAAATTATTTTTTTCTTCGTAAGAAGTTCTGTGATCAATAATTATTTTTTTCATGAATATCACCTTTATAATGTTAAATTTTAAATATAATATAACATTAGTATAAAGTTTATGTCCATGTTGGATAGATGTAAATATTTTAATGTTTTGTATAGACATTATAATTAAACACATACTAATCCAAGGAAGGAGTGTGTAATGTGCTATTATTTACGATGGTTTACAGTAATGAGGATGAAGATATTATGGAATATTTAAGTGACATGAAAGAATACTTTGAGCAGAAAAATGTATTCCTTGGAATTTCTGAAAGCATAGATTCAGGATTTAATTTTGTAAAAATATTTTGTAATGATTATGACTTTAGTATAAAATTAAAAAATAGGTTTAATTTATATATAGCTAATATATTATATAAAATTGTTATAAAAAAATACTATGAAGATGAAATGTACCATTATTTGGCGGACGTTTATTTTTTTCTAAGATATGATGAAATGAAAGAAATTGCAAATAGGAGTTTTAGAGTGCTAAATGATGAAGAAAGAATTACTGATGAAGATATGGTTTTTTGTATGAATAAAAAAAATGAAATAATTGATAAAATAAAAAACTGTATTGAAGAAAATAGTGAATTTAATCTACAGGGATTTATTACTTTTAGGGTAAAAGAGCTTCGTAAAGATTTAGAAGATATAGTTAATAAAGTAGTAGAAAAGTACATGGCAGAAAAGGAATATAATGAATTTATAAAATTATTAAAGTACTTTGTAGAAATTCAAGAAAGTAAAATTAGTGAAATTAATATAGCTATTAGAGAGGATGGAAGCTATAATATACAAGACGGTAATGGCAGTGACATAATGGATGAAATATTAAATGATCTATCTCAAACCAAATATATAGGAAATGTGGGTACTGAGGATTTAATTATAAGTGGACTCATAACATATTGTCCAGAAAAAATAATAATTCACTGCGAAGATAATTGCAGAAATAAAGAATTAATAGATACTATTAAAAAGGTATTCGAAAACAGGGTTACAATATGTAATAATTGTGAAATCTGCAATAAAATAAAAAATGCTATAAAAATATAGGTATAAGTAGTTGACATTTAGAATTTTTAATAATATAATTTACTAAAAATAGAGATATGCTCATTAAAACGTTATAAAGATAAGATAAAGACGATGATAAGGAAGAGTAGATAGTATACTGTTCTAAGAGAGGAAAATCCGTAGGCTGAAAGATTTTCTGTGCAAGTACTATTGAAAACCACCTTTGAGTTGAATATCGAAATATAATTTAAATTTAGTAGATATTATCCGCTTAATAAGCGTTAAAATTATCAAGATGACTTTAGAATATTGTTGTTAATATTCTATTGTTAATTTGGGTGGAACCACGATATTACTCGTCCCATTTTGGGATGAGTTTTATTTTTTGGGAAAATAAAATGAATATATGAACAAGGAGGAAAAATTATGGTTAAAATTACACTAAAAGATGGAAAGATTCTTGAGGTTGAAGAAGGATTAACTGTTGGAGAAATAGCTTCTAAAATAAGCCCTTCTTTAAGAAAAAAGGCTTTAGGAGCAAAGATTAATGGTAACAAGGCTGAGCTTATGGATAAAGTAAATGAAGATTGTACTTTAGAAATACTAACTTTTGAAGACGAAGATGGAAGAGCTACTCTAAGACACACTGCTTCACATATATTAGCTCAAGCAGTAAAAAGATTGTATCCTGATGTAAAGCTTGCAATAGGACCAGCAATAGACAACGGATTTTATTATGACTTTGATGCTGATTTTTCTTTTACTCCAGAAATACTAGAAAAGATTGAAAAAGAGATGGAGAAGATAATTAAGGAAAATCTTCAGTTAAAGAAATTTATACTTCCAAGAGAAGAAGCTATAAAATTTATGAAAGAAAGAAATGAAGATTATAAGGTTGAATTAATTGAAGATTTACCAGAAGATGCACTTATATCTTTCTATGAGCAGGGAGAATTTGTTGATCTTTGTGCAGGTCCTCATGTTCCTTCAACTAAAGATGTTAAAGCAGTAAAATTGCTTTCAGTTGCAGGAGCTTATTGGAGAGGTAATGAAAAGAACAAAATGCTTCAAAGAATATATGGAACTGCATTCACTAAAAAGAGTGAGTTAGATGAATATATTCGCATGATGGAAGAAGCTAAAAAAAGAGATCATAGAAAATTAGGAAAAGAGTTAGGGTTATTTATAATTCCAGATGAAGGACCAGGTTTCCCATTATTTTTACCTAAAGGAATTGAACTTAAAAATGCTCTTTTAGCTTATTGGAGAGAACTTCATAGAGAAGCTGGATATGCTGAAATAGAAACTCCTATTATTTTAAGTAGGCATCTTTGGGAAAACTCAGGTCACTGGGATCATTATAAAGATAATATGTATACAGTAAAGATTGATGATCAAGATTTTGCAATAAAACCAATGAACTGCCCAGGTGGTATGCTTGCCTATAAGACAGCAATTCACTCTTATAGAGAATTACCACTACGTTATGCAGAATTGGGAAGAGTTCATAGACATGAACTTTCAGGAGCGTTACACGGACTTATGAGAGTAAGAGCTTTCACCCAGGATGATGCTCATATATTCATGCTTCCAGAGCAAATAAAGGATGAAATAAAAGGTGTTGCAAAATTAATAGATGAAGTCTATAAGACTTTTGGATTTAAGTATCACGTGGAATTGTCTACAAGACCAGAAGATTCAATGGGAACTGATGAAGAATGGGAAAGAGCTGAAAATGGATTAAGAGAGGCTTTAGAAGATTTAGGACTCGATTATATAATAAACGAGGGGGATGGAGCTTTCTATGGACCTAAGATAGACTTCCATTTAGAAGATTGCATAGGAAGAACATGGCAATGCGGAACTATTCAATTAGATATGCAAATGCCTCAAAGATTTGATTTAACTTATGTAGGTAAGGATGGAGAAAAACATAGACCTGTAATGATCCATAGAGTTGCCTTTGGAAGTATAGAAAGATTTATAGGTATATTGATTGAGCATTATGCAGGTAAATTCCCAGTATGGTTAGCTCCAGTCCAAGTTAAGATTCTCCCAATATCAGATAAATATATTGAATATGCAACAAAGGTTAGAAATTATCTATTTGATAAGGGAATTAGAGTAGAAATGGATGAGAGAGCTGAAAAAATAGGATATAAGATTAGAGAAGCTCAACTTGAAAAAGTACCTTATATGTTGATTATTGGAGAAAAGGAAATGAATGAAAATAATTTATCAGTAAGGTCAAGAGATGAAGGAGACCTAGGATCAATGAATTTAGATGTTTTTGTAGAGGATATTATGAATAAAATAGAAAAAAGAATTAATACTTTATAAAAAAGTATTGACATAATGAGCTAATACTAGTAGAATACTATTTGTCAAGAAGAAACTAAGCTGTTTCTCACCTTACAGCATCGCTAGTAAGGTTATACATTCATTATGCTATGTTAAGCATTTTTAGATTATGAAATGTATGGGACAGCTTTGAGCTGTCCCTTTTTATTTGTTAAATCAATTTTAATATGGTCTATAATTCTTAAGATAGAAATATAGAAATGTATGTTTAAAGGCTTTAAAGTTATTTCGGAGGTGAAAGAATATAAAAAAAGAGTGTCTTATTAATGAACAAATTAGAGAAAAGGAAGTAAGACTTATAGGTGAAGATGGAAAACAGTGTGGTATCGTAAACATTAAAGAGGCTTTGAAGGCAGCTGAAGAAAAAGAATTGGATTTAGTAATGATATCCCCAAATGCAGTTCCACCGGTTTGCAAGATAATGGATTATGGAAAGTATCTATATGAGCAAACTAAGAAAGTCAAAGAAGCTAAGAAAAATCAAAAGGTTGTAAATATTAAGGAAATCAGATTAAGTCCAACAATTGAAGAACATGATATTGAAATAAAAGCTAACAGAGCAAAAAAATTCCTAAAAGATGGAGATAAAGTTAAAGTTACAGTAAGATTTAGAGGAAGAGAAGCTGATTATTCCTATAAAGGAAATGACATATTAAATTTATTTGTATCAAAGATAGAAGATGTTTGTGTTATTGAAAAGCCTGCAAAACTTGAGGGGAGAAATATGGTTTTAATATTAGCTCCCAAAAAGGCTTAATTGAAAGGAGGAATTTTATTATGCCAAAAATGAAAAGTCATAGAGGTGCAGCAAAGAGATTTAAGAAAACAGGAAGTGGAAAGCTTAAGAGAGCTAAGGCTTTTAAGAGCCACATATTAACTAAGAAATCTTCTAAAACAAAGAGAAATCTTAGAAAAGGTGCACTTGTATCTGAAGCACAAGAAAAAGTAATGAAAAAATTACTACCATATCTATAGTGGTAATGGTAACAAAAGGAGGTTTATCTAATGGCTAGAGTAAAAAGAGCTATGCATGCTCGTAAAAAACATAAAAAAATATTAAAGCTTGCAAAAGGATATTATGGAAGAAGAAGTAAGACATTTAGAGTTGCTAACGAAACTGTAATGAGAGCAATGGCATTTGCATACGTTGGCAGAAAGTTAAAGAAAAGAGACTTTAGAAGACTTTGGATAGCTAGAATAAATGCAGCTACAAGAATGAATGGTCTTTCTTATTCAAGATTCATGAATGGAATTAAGCTTGCTGGAATAAACATGAATAGAAAAATGCTTTCAGAGATTGCTATAAATGATCCAAAGGCATTTGCTGATTTAGTTGAAGTTGCAAAAAAACAATTAAACGCTTAAAATAAAATGCAGCCTTAGAGCTGCATTTTATTTTATTATACAGGAAAAAATAGATTGTTAGAGGGTGACTTTGTGGATACTATTGAAAGTAAAGATAATTCTCTAATCAAGGAAGTAAAAAAATTAAATAAAAAAAAATATAGAATAGAAAATCAACAATTTATTATAGAAGGTTTTAGATTTGTAGAAGAGGCTCTAAAGTCTTCTTTTGAAGTGCCATATATTTTTATAAGTGAAAATGCACTAGATAAATATAGAGAATTTGGCATTGATAAGTTAATACAGAATAATACTAAGATAAATTGTATAAAGGCATCACTATTAAAAGAACTATGTAATACAGAAAACCCTCAGGGAATTTTAGCTGTTGTTAATAATAAAAAAGTTAATATAGCTAATAAGGAAGGATTTTATGTATTAGCTGATAAAGTTCAGGATCCAGGCAATATGGGAACTATCATTAGGAGTGCTCATGCAAGTGGAGCTTTAGGAGTCATAGTTACTAAAGGAACTGTTGATGTATACAATGATAAAACTCTAAGATCTACAATGGGTTCAATATTCAATATTCCTATTATTGAAGACGATAATTTTAAAATTATAAAAGATTTAAAAAGTAATGGTTTTAAAATTATAGTAAGTTCATTGGACACAGAAAATAACTTTTATGATGTGGATTTAACTGGTAAGGTTGTAATATGTGTAGGTAATGAAGGAAATGGAATAAGTAAGGAATTATACGAATTAAATGATGAGAAAGTGAAAATTCCTATGCCTGGAGGAGCAGAGTCTTTAAATGCAGCTGTAGCAGCTAGCATTATGATGTATGAAGCGGTAAGACAAAAAGAAAAACAAAAAAATATTTGAAATTTTGATTTATTGTGGTTATAATATTATGTAAGTTTATAGATATAGATTAAAATAATAAATTGATAAACTATGATGGAGAGAGTAGATAGACTAATTCTTGCAGAGAGAAAAGGTCATAGGCTGGAAACCTTTTTAAGAAGGAGTATATCGAAGTTCGCTCTGGAGTTCTAATTGTGAAAATTAAAAGTAGCAATTAGCGGTAAATCCGATAACTTTTAATAAGAGAGCTGTAAGTTTTTGCAGCTAATAAGGGTGGTAACGCGGAGTAACTTCGTCCCTAAGTTTAAGGGATGGAGTTTTTTATTTATATAAGTTATGAAAGGAGAAGAAATATGAGAGAAAAATTAGAGCAAATCAAGAATACTGCTTTGGATGAGCTTAATAAAGTTTCAAGCAAAACAGAACTTGAAAACATTAGAGTTAAATATTTGGGAAAGAAAGGTGAACTTACTCAGATTTTAAGAGGAATGGGGAAATTGTCTCCAGAAGAGAGACCTATAGTTGGAAAGCTTGCTAATGAGGTAAGAGAACATATAGAAAGTTTAATTGAGGCTGCATCAAGTAATATTAAGAATAAAGAAAAAGAGGCAAGGTTAAAAAGTGAAGTAATAGATATATCCATGCCTGGGAGAAAGCAATTTATAGGAAAGAAAAATCCTCTTCAACTTACTTTAGAAAGCATAATTGATATATTCATTTCTATGGGTTTTTCTGTAGAAGAGGGGCCGGAAGTAGAAAAGGATTATTATAATTTTGAAGCTTTAAATATTCCTAAAAATCACCCTGCAAGAGGGGAACAAGATACTTTTTACATAAATGAAAATGTGGTTTTAAGAACTCAAACTTCACCAATACAAGTAAGAACTATGGAAAATCAAAAACCACCGATAAAGATGATAGCTCCAGGAAAGGTTTATCGTTCAGATGCAGTGGATGCTACTCATTCACCAATATTTTACCAAGTAGAAGGGCTGGTAGTAGATAAAGGTATAACATTTGCGGACTTAAGAGGAACCCTTGAACTATTTATTAAAAAGATGTTTGGAGAAAAAATGCAAACTAAATTTAGACCTCATCATTTTCCATTTACAGAACCTTCTGCTGAAGTGGATGCAACTTGCTTTGTGTGCGGAGGAAAGGGATGCAATGTTTGTAAAAACAGTGGATGGATTGAAATCTTAGGATGTGGAATGGTTCATCCTGATGTTTTAAGAAATTGTGGAATAGACCCAGAGGTATATAGCGGATTTGCTTTTGGATTTGGACTAGATAGAATGGTTATGCAAAAATATGAATTAGATGATATAAGATTATTATATGAAAGTGATATGAGATTTTTAAATCAATTTTAAATGATATAGGAGGGAATTTTAATGAAAGTACCAGTAAATTGGCTAAAAGATTATGTTGATATAGATATAACTCCTAAAGAATTAGGTGATGCTTTAACTCTTTCAGGTTCAAAAGTAGAAGAGATTATAGTAACTGGAGATATTGTTGATAAGGTAGTCACAGGAAAGATACTAAAGATCGAAGCACATCCAGAAGCTGAGAGATTGTCTATATGTCAGGTAGATATAGGAGAAGAAGAGCCTATTCAAATAGTTACAGCAGCAAAAAATATGAAGGAAGGAGATGTAGTTCCAACTGCACTGCATTGTTCCACTTTAGCTGATGGAACAAAGATTAAAAAAAGCAAGTTAAGAGGAGCCGTATCAAATGGTATGTTCTGCTCGGAAGAAGAACTTGGAATTGCTGGGGATAAACCAGTGCATGGCCTTATGATTCTCCCAGAGGGTACACCAATTGGAAAAGATATAAAGAAAGTCATAGATTTAGAAAAAGCTACTATAGATTTTGAAATAACTTCAAATAGACCAGATTGTTTAAGCATAGTTGGTATAGCAAGAGAAACAGCGGCAACTTTAGGAAAAAAATATAGAATGCCAAATTTTGAGTATAGTTCAAAGTGCAAAGATAATATAGAAGACGATATAAAAGTAGAGATAAAAGATAAATTATGCAGAAGATATATGGCAAAAGGTGTTAAAAACATAAAAATTGCTCCTTCACCTCAATGGATGCAGGAAAGACTTATAGAAGCTGGAGTTAGACCAATAAATAATATAGTTGATATAACAAACTTTGTAATGATAGAGCTTGGTCAACCAATGCACGCTTTTGATAGAAGAGAAATATCTTCTAATAGAATAGTAGTTGAAAGAGCTAAAGAAGGCGAAAAGTTTACAACTCTAGATGGTGTGGAAAGAATTTTAAACTCACAAGTGTTAAATATTAAAGATGGAGATAGAACTATTGGTCTTGCTGGTATTATGGGAGGGTTAAATTCAGAAGTTAAAGATGATACTACAGCAATAGTTTTTGAATGTGCTAATTTTGATGGAACAAACATTAGAATATCTTCTAAAAATCTGGGATTAAGAACAGATGCTTCAAGCAAGTTTGAAAAAGATTTAGATCCTAACCTTGTGGAAATTGCTATGAATAGAGCTTGTCATCTAGTTCAAGAATTAGGTGCTGGGGAAGTTATGGAAGGTGTTATTGACATATATCCAGAGAAGGTAGAACCGCATGTATTAAAGGTAGATTCAAACTGGATTAATAAGTTCTTAGGAACAGATATGACAAAGGAAGATATGAAAAAGTATCTAGATAGATTAGAATTAAAGACTGATATTGAAGGAGACACATTAGTTATAAATGTTCCTACTTTTAGAAGCGATATAAACATAAGAGAAGATATAGCTGAAGAAATTGCAAGAATTTATGGATATAATAATATTTCATCTACTATTCCAAGCGTAGAAAACATAAGAGGAGGAAAAAATACAAAGCAAGTTTTAGATGATAAAGTTTTACAAACTTTAATATCTAGCGGACTTAATCAAGCTATAACATATTCATTCGTAAGTCCTAAGGTCTTTGATAAAGTTTTAATACCAAAAGACAGCATTTTAAGAAAGGCTGTAGCTATAAAAAATCCTCTTGGAGAAGATTACAGCATAATGAGAACTACATCAATACCTTCAATGATGGAAGCTTTAGCTAGAAATTATTCAAGAAATAATGAAATAGTTAGATTATTTGAAATAGGAAAAGTATATATACCAACAGAAGACGAAAATGAACTTCCTGAAGAGAGAAATATAGTTACTATAGGTATGTATGGAAATGTAGACTATTTAGATTTAAAAGGAGTAGTTGAAAACATAATAGATGCTTTAGGAGTAAATAAAATTAAATTCCAAAGAGAAAGTGAGAATCCAAGTTTTCATCCAGGAAAGACAGCTGCACTTTATATAAAGAAACAGTACGTAGGAGTAGTCGGTGAAGTACATCCAGATGTAACTGAAAATTATGGAATTGATGAAAGATGCTATATAGCAGAGCTTAACCTTGATGTATTATATAAAAATGCTGTTATGGAGAAAAGCTATACACCTCTTCCAAAGTTTCCTGCTGTAACAAGAGACATAGCTATATTAGTAGATGAAAGTATTCTTGTTCAGGAAATAGAAGATATTATTAAAAACCAAGGTGGAAAGATTTTAGAAAGTGCAAAATTATTTGATGTGTACAAAGGAAAACAAGTTCCAGAAGGAAAGAAGAGTGTAGCTTACGCCCTAGCGTATAGAGGAGAAAATAGAACTTTGACTGATAATGATGTATCTAAAGTACATGATAAGATAATAAAAGCACTTGAACAAAAATTAGGAGCAGAACTTAGATAAATAAACATCACTAGAATTTAGATAAATTCATGTTTCATATATTAAAAAAATATGTTAAAATGTATGTAATAATTAAGGAATTTATCTAAGAGGGTGTTCAAATGAATATAGTAACTGTTAAGATAAACGGTTCAGAGTATAATCTTAAGGGTGAAGAAAAAGAAGAATACTTACATAAAGTAGCAGGATATGTAGATAAAAAAATAGCGGAAATATTAAAGAAAAACAGCAGACTTAGCATATCAGATGCTTCTGTTTTAGCAGCTATAAACATAGTAGATGAAAAGTTTAAAAGCGATGAATGCTGTGAAACTTTTCAAAAGGAAGTTAATGAAGCTAAAAATAAAGAGAAAACTCTCCAGACTCAAATAGATGACTTGAAAAAGCATATAAAAAATCTAGAGGAATATAATGCTGAACTACAAAATAAGTTAGAGAGTGCTAAGAGAGGAGAATATATAAAGCAGGTTGAGGAAGAAAATTCAGCCTTAAGAGATGAAATTGAAATTTTGAGAGAAACTATAAAAAAGCACTTAAAGGAAAAAAGTGATTTAAAATCAGAAAATAAGGAATTAAAATTCCAAGTGCAGTCTTCTAAGTATAAGATAATGGATCTTCAAAACAGATTAATCGAAAATCAGATTGATTTAGCAAAAATTAAAAAAAAGGAAAATCCATTGCTGAACATAAAGTAGATATCATGTATTAACATGATATCTACTTTTTTTATCAATAAGAATAGATGAAGAAGGCCATTATAGCATATATCACATTTTATTTTATTCTACATAGTATATATAGTAAAAGTTTTACTGTCACATAATTGGAGGACAAGGCTATGAAGAATAAAGTAAGTTTATGCATGATTGTAAAAAATGAAGAACAATATCTTTCAAGATGCCTTAATAGCGTTAAAGAAATAGTTGATGAAATAATTATTGTGGATACTGGCTCAACAGATAGAACTGTAGAAATTGCTAAAAGCTTTAATGCTAAGGTTTATTATTTTCCATGGAATAATAATTTTAGCCAAGCTAGAAATGAATCATTGAAGTATGCAACTAAAGATTGGATATTAATTTTAGATGCGGATGATGAATTATATCCTGAGGATAGAGAAAATCTTAAAGAATTATTAAATAAACAATTAGATGAAAATGCTATTTATTTTTTTGAAACAGTAAACTATTATGGCAGTACTATTGATGAAAATTCTGTAACCATAAATTTAAATCCTAGACTTTTTAAGAATAATCGTGGAACTCACTACGAAGGAGAAATTCATAATCAGTTAATTCATTCAAATGATATATACAATGTAATTTACAAGTATGTTAAGATTCACCATTATGGATATATGAATAATAATATAAATTATAAAAACAAAAGAAACAGAAATATAACTATTCTAAATAAACAAATTAAAAGTAATCCAGAAGATGCTTTTGCCCATTTTAATCTTGGCACTGAATATGCAATATTAAATGATGAAAAAAAGGCTTTAGAGCACTATTATAAGTCCTATGAAAAATTTGACCCATGCAATGGATATAGTTTTTTGCTCATCTTAAGAATAGCAATTTTAAATTATAGAATAAAAAAATATGATACAGCACTTAAGTTTATAGACATTGGTACTAAGCACTTTCCTAAATTTACTGATTTATATTTTTTAAAGTCTCTTATATTTAGAGATATGGATATGCCTATGCTTCAGATAAAAGCATTAGAAAAATGCATTGAATTAGGAGAAGCGCCTTCTGAATTAAAGTGTTTTTATGGTGTAGGTACTTTTAAAGCATATTATGAATTAGGCAACATATACATGAAACTTAAAGATTGTGATACTGCATACAATTATTATATTGAAGCAATTAAGGCAAAGCCTGATTTTATCCAATCAGTATACTGTATTGCTCATATATTAAAAATAAAAAATACTCCTATAAGTGATTTTAAGAAAATTATAGAAGAATTTTTCATAGATTCAACAAAATCAGATTTTATTATTGCAACCCTGTTTTATAATGAAAGTTATTATAAAACATCTCTAGAATATATATATAAATGCGAAAAAGCAGGAGAAACTACAACAGAACTTTTACGACTTAAAGCTAAATGTTTTGTAATGATTGGTGCATTTAATGATTGTATTAATATAAAGTGTATGGATAAAAAAAGTCCATCTTATGTATATCTCACAATGTATAAAGTTATAAGTAGTATATTGATTAAAGATTATGATAATGCATTATCACTATTAAGCAGCTTTAAAGAAAATAATTTATCAGATTATAATAAAAAATTAGTGAGAGTATATAAACAACTTATAAATTTATTTATAAAAAGACCTACTCAAATAATATCTGAAAAAGAAAATGAAGATAATTATCTTCAAATAATCTTAGAAATTTGCGAAATATTACTAGTAAATGATAAATTTGATGAGTTTGGAATAGCATTAAATTTGCTAAATTTAATAGATAACAAATTTGTCTTACTCAATCTTGGGAAATTATACTATAAGCATGGATATATTAATTTTGCTAAAAAAGAAATAATAAGATCAATAAAGGAATTTGAAGTATACGATTCAGAAGGATTAGAGATACTAAAGTATTAATAGAATTTTTTCCAATAGTATGTGCTAATACTTAAAAAGAGTATTAGCACATACTAACTACTATTTTTTTGTTCCCATATAAAATAATTGTATATCATAATATTTTATTCCTTATAAGAACCATAAAAACTAATATTTTCTATATCTCCTGGATTTTTCTTTGGAATAATAGCTATATTATAAGTTTTATTAATTTTAAGTGGATTTAGATTTTGTGAATTATCGTATTCATCTGCAACATAATAGTTATCTGTATGACCAGTATTTTTTCTTTTAACTCCAATATTTACAATGGCAACGTATTTTGATTCTGGAGCTACTTTTCCTACAACTTTAATTCGTTTCATACTCCCTTCTATAGAAGTATTATTAGAATAATTGTTACAATTTATAGGATTAACAAGTATTTTAATAAAAGGAATAAGATAGTTATCCTTGCATATGGAAGAGCCGAATTCTGCAAGAGTATTAGTGTTTTTACCTAATAGAGCTATGCCGGTTATATTTAACTGATTTTTTATCCATAATGAAACAAAAGAAGTCAAATTTATTGTTACGGCTACCTTTGAAGTTATTGGATGAAAAACTTTTTTTATAATTGTATTTACTTTAGGACGATTATTAAAAGTTGTATAAGTGCTAAAGTAATCACTTATAGGATATATGCAGAATTCTTCCATGAGGTTATTATAAAAATTGTTAACTTTAAATAATACAAGTTCTGCGTCCAAAATGGAAACATTAATGGGTATAGTGGAAATATCAAAAAATAAATAACTAATATAGTCATATTTTCCATCGCTGCCCACAGTTATAATATCATTATTTATATTTCCATTTGGAATCTTATTTGTTACTGTGAGACTTTTAGTAGAAGGAATTAATATGATTGACAAATTTCCACCTCTTTCTAAAGCATTAACTTAAAGCATGGAGCCATAAATGGCTCCATATAAAATAATTAGAATTATTCATTAGGAGTATATGACCAAGCAGCTACAGCAGTAACGGTATCTGCCCCTGAAAGTTTTGGTACAATTGACAAAGTATAAGAGTCATTAACCTCTAAAGGTGTACTGCTACCTGTATTATCAAATTCTACTACTCTATAAAATGAACGATCTCTATCTGAATCATCAGGATTAGTAACATTAAGTCTAATTGTTAAATAACCATAGCTATAAGCGTCAACAAGTCCAGTAACTTCAACTTCACGTTGGGTACTAGATTTAGGTGCATCAAAATTAAGTGTTGTAGCCATTAAAAATTCATCTCCTTTTTGGGTTTATTAATCCTAATATAGTATATGACTCTATGTATAAGTGGTGACGATACTTGTCCAAAATATAAAGCTAATTTTTATAAAGTGCATATAAAAAAATACTACGCTTTAAGCATAGTATTTTTTTGAGGCCCAACATATTTTTTATGTTGGAATCTAAAACTATACAACGTTGCTTGGTGGATTAAAGTCATCAAATGGGAATGGTAAACTAGAAAAATATTCACAAGGGTCACTAGTTTGGAATGGTTCGCAAACCGGTATATCACAATCTCCAGCAGAAGCCACAAGCATATTAACTAGTCTAAATAATTTAATTATAGTAAATAATCCTATTGTAACATCAGCATGATATTCCGTATCTCCATTAACAACATAAGTTCCTATATTTATTGATAGTGGATTTGCAATACCTTGAACAGAAACATAAGGTATATTTCCTTCATTAATAGATGCAGTATCTGAATATAATGTGTTTAAAGTAGCTATGGTTGATGTAGAAGCTTCACCGCCAAATAAGGAAACTGTCTTTGTATAAGTTGTATAAGCAGCAATATCAGTTATTTCATCAGTTCCTTGTGTTACTGGTATTGGATCTCCATTATCGTCCAATAAGTTAATTTGATATGAGAATGTATATCTAATAGTAACATCATAGAAACCATCTTGTGAAAATATACTAGGTTGAATACTTTGTAGTCTAATGTCAGAAAGTCTAAATGTATTAGGGACTAGTTGAACTCCGGCAACTGTGTCATCAAAGCTGATTATGCTGTTTGGCGTAATTGTTCCAGTTAAAGGTCCACCTGAAATCTCTTCTGTTTCTCCTAATCTAGAAGAGTCAATTTGAATCATTCCAGGGGTAGGAGTAGTATTTGCATCAATAGGTCTTAAACAATCTTGTTGTCTACATTTTCCGTAAACTTTTCCCGCGATAATGCATTCATCAGTTCTAACTTGTTGTATTTCATTGTTGTTTACTTCAAAATTGTCTTGCATAAGGACATCCTCCTTTTTTAGTTTACTAATTATCTATTAATATAATATGAGATGTGATTGAAATTGTGATAAATTTTATATTCAATAAAATTAAGAAATTTTACATATTAATCAGAATTACTTTAGTATTTATATAATGTATAAAAAAATGTATTTAGGTGATTTTATGGTTAAAGATTTAAATATAAAAGATTTAAATATAATAATTTATAAAAATAAATGTTATAGGTTATTTACTAATAATAGAACATTGTTTATTAGTGAAAACAACAATATTATTAAAATTCATAGTGGAGTTTTATATTACACAATGGAATATTATGAAGATTCTTTATGGATTTGTTACTATGATGAAAAATATTCTGTTTTTATTAGCAAGATAGAACTAGAAGTGGGAATAAGAAAGAAAATAGAAACAAATTTATTATTTCTTTGCAATAAAAATCTAAAAAGTTTAGATTCTTTAAGTTTACTTATAAAAGATAATCATATTGATATAATTTTTAGAGGATGTGATAGGCACAGCGGCAAAATATATATTTTTAAAAGCAATATAAATATGTGTACTAGTCCAAGTATAATAGACATCAGTGATTATAATAGTTCTTTTAAGATTTGTAAAACAGATAATGAAGATCTCATACTCATATGTAAGAACTTTGAAGAAGGAGAATATGTTTTATATGATCTACTTACTAATAAACATATTAACGATTTTTATTTGCCAAATATAAGCAATATTTCTTTTATAAATTATAATAAGAAACCGTTAATATTTTATAATGGATTAATTGAGAGAGATTTATCTATAAAATATAGAAATGTTATCATTAACGAGGGTAATGGATATTTGGATAATGAGCATAAATTACCGCTGCCTAAAAATATTATAAAGCCACAAATATCAATTTATATGGGGAATGTATATGTAATTTGGAACAATACTAATAATGTAAATATTGCTTTATCAAATGATTTGAATACATGGAAATTTAGCTGTTTAAGTAAAAAGAATGCACGAAATTTAGTTAAAGCAAATATTATGAAAATAGTTGATAATAAGTGTGAAAACATTAAAACCTACATAAATTTTTCTCAGTTATATAAATTATTCAAACTTTGTAATAATGATGAAAGAAATGAGATATTTGAAGGAAACACAGACAATTATAAAAACATTGCTAATAAAAATGATATAATGAATGAGATTAATTGCTATAAGTTAAAAACAAAGTTTTTGAAAGAAAGATATTTAAATTTAAAATTAGAAGCCTTAGAAGAAATACAAAGGACTGAAATATATTATGAAGATATATGCAGAGAGTATTTAAATACTATAAATAACTTAGTGAATATCATTGAAGAGAAGGATAGAATAATATTTAAATTACTTAATATTTAACAATTTTCCAAGGTCATATACATATTTTAATAAGCATAGTATATATTAGTAATATTGTGGAGGAATAGTATGAATTCGTTTAAACGAGAAAATTTTTTCGTTGAAATAAATAACGAATTGCTTAAGTTTTATAGAAAAGATGAAGAAGTTTTTCTAGTGAAGTATAAGGACAGGGAAATTGTTGAGGAAAAGCCTATATTAAATAATTGTTATTATTTAAATAATGTGATTCTTACCAAAGATAATAACATATCTATTATTTTTACTAATAAAACAGGAAATCTAATTCTTTGTACAATGTTTGAAGAGAAAATATCTAATAAGATTACACTAATGAAATCCTTATTAAATACAAAGTATATTGAAGTAGCTTCAGTTAATAACTCTTTGAATATATTTTATGTAACTTATAATAGCAATAATACAGCAGTTCTTTGCTTTAGAATACTAAACAATAGACTTGTATTATCTCCACCATTAATATTAGATACAATAAATATAAAAGGAGATTTTCCGTTTATAGTAAGTGTAAATAATAATCAATTATCGGTTTGTTACATTAAAAATTCATATCCAAATTTAATAGGCTATAGAAAGTTTGATTGTAAAAAAAATAGTTGGAGCAATTTTTATCTTTTAGATTCATCTTATTATGAAATAGAAGATTATTGTTTTGCTACATTAAATGATACTATAGCATATGCGTTTACATTTTTTAAAAATGAAAATTGGTATATAAGATTTGGATTTGGTGATAATGATGATATAAAAAGAGATATGATTGAAGAAAGAAATCAATCAATATATGGCAGCAATATAATATTATATTCTAATGATAAGATGAATGTAGAATATATAGCGAATAATACAATAAAATTAAAAGAAATGAATTTATTTAAAAAAACAAGAAACATTAGTGAATTAAATCTTATAAAAGTTTTAGATATAGAAAAATATCCATTTCAATCAGATAATAAAATTTCTACAAACTTTATAATTATAGTTATATGTGATGAAAAAATAATTTATACAGATTCTTGTTTTTATGAAGAATATTTAAATAATAGAAATAGGGAGCATATATCACCAAACAAATCTTTAGATGAAAGATTACTAGCCATAGAACAAGAGGATATTTATAATAAAATATTAAATGAAGATATAAGATCAAATATATTACAAGAAAAAATTATCAAAGAGTTAACTGCAAGACTAAAACAGTATGAAGAAAGATTTAAAATTGTTTCTATGCGCAGTAGGCAAAGTGATAAGGAAAAGAATAAGCTGCGTTTAAATATTGCATCTTTACATGAAGAGATGACTAAAAGGTATAATAGAATTAATGTATTAGAGAAAGCTCTTGGAGAGAAACAGAGTTTAATAGCATCTTATGAAAACAAGATAAAAGAATTAAAGGATTCCATGAAAGAGTTAGAAGCTCGAAAATATGAATTAGAAGAAAAAGAAGCTGAAGTATTAGAATTAAAACAAATTGTAGCTCAAAGTAATGCAGAAAAAATTAATTATTTAAATGAAACAAAAGAACTAAGAAATCAGATAGATAATTTGAACAATATTTTAAAGGATAAGACAGAAGAAGTTGAGAATCTAAAAAACCAATTTGCAGCTTTAAAAGAAAAAAACAATGAATCTTTTATTAAAAAATTATTTAAAATTACAGATTAGCAATTTAAGATATGAAAAAAAACAAGTACTTAATATGATAAATATAAGTGCTTGTTTTTTGTAAATAATTTATATTTTATTAAGAGCAACTAAAAAAGGAAAAGTACTAAGAATGCAATCTATAGATGTTTTTTATAGCTATAACTAAATTTTCAATGTCTTCATGATTAGTAAAATAACCAGGGCTAATTCGTACAGTTCCTATTCTTTCTGTACCTATAATTTTGTGAATCATAGGAGCACAATGATAACCAGATCGAATATAAATATTTTTATCGTTAAGTAATCTTCCTACTTCAGAACTGTCAAAGCCGTCCATATTAAAAGATAAAACAGGAGTTTTTTTACTAGCATCTAGTTCTCCATAAAGCTTAATGAATGGGAGTTTTGATAATTCTTCAGTAAGTTGCTCCATTAGAGATATTTCATGATTTCTTATATTTATAAGTCCTTTTGATAAAATAAATTTAACTCCTTCACATAAACCTACTATTCCAGGAGTATTTAGTGTTCCACTTTCCATTTTATCAGGCATAAAATCAGGTTGAATAAGACTATTAGATATGCTTCCTGTGCCACCCTCTTTAAGAGGTGGAATATCTAAATCTCCACTAATATATAATCCACCTGTACCTTGTATTCCAAAAAGAGATTTATGCCCAGGAAAAGCAAGCAAGTCTATATTCATCTGCTTAACATCTATATCTACATAGCCTGCTGTTTGTGCAGCATCAACAATTAGTAGTATGCCTAGAGATTTTGTTAAATTACCAATAGATTTAATATCTTGTATGGTACCTAGAACATTAGAACCGTGATTTATTATTAAAGCTTTAGTATTCTTTTTTATAGAACTTTTAATTTTAGACAAAGATACATAACCATCTGAATCAACGGGAAGCATTGTAACTTCAATACCAATTTTTTTTAGACTTTCTAAAGGGCGTAAAACTGAATTATGCTCAATCATTGTAGTTATAACATGATCTCCAGTGTGTAATACACCTTTAATGGCAATATTTAACCCTTCAGTAGTATTTGAAGTAAAAACAATTCTCATTGGATTATCTATATTTAAAAGCTTTGCTAAATTTTCTCTACATTCAATTATTTTAAGTTCACATTGAAGAGATAGTGCGTGAGATGCTCTGCCAGGATTTGCACAATAATTTCTTAGGCAGTCATTTACAGCATCATATACGCACAAAGGCTTAGGAAATGAGGTTGCTGCATTATCTAAATACATCATATATCCTCCATTATCTATAATTAATAAGAGACTTCTATATATTCATATCGTCTTGTCTTAGAATTTATGAATCTTTTATAAATCTTTTGGATTTTAATATTTGAATTTTTAATTATATCAACTGCTTTATTAAAATCAGACTTTTTAATTTCTAAAGATCTGGCACATCCAGCTGATAGTTTGCAAGGGGTTTGTATCATAGTAACTTTTATTCTAGCATCTTTTAGGATCTTATATAACATTAAACTGCTGTTAGCAGAAGTAAAAGTTATTATATAAACTGTTTCCATAATAGCACCTCCATTTATTAGTTATCAATTTATTATATTCGTTAATAAAAATTTAAGTGCTATAGGTCAATTTGCGAATAATAAATGAATATGCCTCAAAGATTATAAAATCACTTTGAGGCATATTCATTTATTATTCAGTAAATCAAACTTTATAAAATTTTAGAGATTTTTTTGTTTCATCTAAAATATGAAATTTTTTCCCTATATTTTGTGAAGTTTTATTTAAAATAATAGAAGATAATTTGGAATTTGCCATATTAAGCTGTGAAGTCAGGCTGTTAATTTGCTCTTTCAGTCTATTAATTTCTTTTTCATTGTTTAGTTTTATTTCTTCTAGTTCCCTAATTTTTTCTTCATAAGATTGTAAGTTTTCTTTTAGAAGATTTATAGCATTATTTAATTTGGCTTTTCCTGCTTGAAATTTATCATATTGATCCTTTATATTTTTAAATTTCGTTTCATAAGAATGAGATTTAGCTTTTTCTATATTAAGACTTTGCTTAAACTTACTAATAAGTTCTTCTTTTTTTTCTAATTCTTCTTCATACATTATCATTTTTTTGTTTATAGAATCCCAATAATCATTAAAGTAAAATGTGCCGTTATTATAATCTTCATTTAAGGACATTTAATGATCCTCCCCGCAGAGTTATTATTATATAAATATGCTGAAAGAATTAATAATATATCACACTTTTTAGTACACTTCATATCATGATAGTGAAAGGTATTACTTACTATAAAAATCTATAAATTTTTAATAGGAAGCAATTAAAAAATGAGCGATTGGAGAGAAATAGCTGTAGATGATATAATAAACGAAATGGAAGAAGCTAGCTTAGAAGGAAAAGAGCAATTAGAAGAAAAGAAAGTTAAGATAAAACCAAAATGCAAACCAGAGCCACAACCAATAGTAGTTCCAGTCTGCGCTACAGTTACAGTTCCAGCAGGATTTGTTGCAGGAGCTGGAAATGCTAATGTAGCATGGGTAAACTGCCTAAGATGTGTAGAATCAATCGAACCAATAGATGTATTTTGTCCGAATTCAAATAGACCTTGTGGCACTGTAGATGCATGTGTAAAAAGAATAGTTGGGTGTATACAATTTATTGTAAGCAAATCTGTTAATGGTAATGATGCTTGCTCAAGTGCAGGAGGAGCTAGTAATGTTTCCTATGTTGGCTCTGTATGCGTAGATGAATGTTTCTCATGCGACGTTATAGAGGAAGACCCTTGTGGTTGTTTCAACAGCGGAAAGGACAGCGAATGCGGAGGAGAAATCGAAGGAGTAACCATAGAACCAAGAAATTTTGTTGCTAATATTGTTCCATGTGGTCCAAACTTTAAAAATATAATTTTTACTGGAGAGTTTAGACTTACTTGTGGATGTAGAAAAGTATGCTAAAAATAAATCTATAAGATAAATAATAGTCTCTGCAAAAGGCAGAGACTTTAGCTTATACAGCATCAAGTTATAAGTAAAAGTCTCTGTTTAAAGCAGGTTTTTTATTTTGTGCAACATTTAAAATATTATGCATAGATATATATTAGTTAAGAAACAATGGTTTACAAAATAGTTTAGGGGGACAAGTTAAAAATGAAGGTACTTTTATGCATAAGGCAGGATTACTATAGAAACTACAGCGGAGATTCTTCTCAGGTTTTAAATACTGCAAAATACCTAAAAAGGCTAGGAGCAGAGGTTCGCATAAATAATGGAAACATATTTGATTATTCTGGATATGATATAGTTCATTTATTTAATATAAATAAAGTATGGGATGTATATAATTATTTTAGAATGGCCCAAAAATATAAAAATAAAATAGTGGTATCTCCTATATACTATAATTTAACTAAGTATTTCAAGTATAAAAACAATATTGAAAAATTAAAACTGTGGGAAAGAAGTAACGTATATAGAAGGGAAATTCTTAAAGGAAGCAATGTCATTATAACAAATAGTTATATAGAAAGTGAAAGTATAAAGAAGGATTTTAATATAAATAAGATGTGTGAGGTCATTTATAATGGAGTAGAGATAGAAGATGAAAACGTTCCTTTATATGGCATTAGGGAAAGATATAATTTAAATTCATATGTTTTATGTGTAGGAAAGATACATCCTAAAAAGAATCAACTTACATTGGCAAAGGTATGTAGCAATTTAGGAATACAACTGGTCCTTATTGGAAGAATAAAAGATGAAGAATATTACAAGGAATGTATAAAGTATAAAAATGTTTTGTATCTAGGATTCATAGATAGTTATAATATTTATAATGCCTATAGATTTGCTAAGCTTCACGCACTTCCAAGTTATGTAGAAACTCCAGGATTTTCTTCACTAGAAGCAGCAGCTAGTGGATGTAATATTGTATCAACTATGGAGGGAAGCGCAAAAGAATACTTTAAAGATATGGCCTTGTACTGCGATCCATATGATGAAGAAAGCATATATAATGCTGTAGAAGAAGGGTTTAGAAAGCCTAAAAATAAAGAATTAAAAAAATTTGTAAAAGAAAATTATTCCTGGGAAGAATATGCAAATAGGCTATATGAATGTTATAAGAAGATAATCTATAATCCTTAGGTTCTAAACTATCTTCTCCAAGGTTGAATAAATATTATAAAAGGGTACAATATAATTAACAAAAGTTAAAACAAAGGGGAGAGATATGTGCGAATTTATTCTTGGAATGTTAATGGGCTTAGAGCCATAGAAAAAAAGGGATTTATAGATTGGATTAAAGAAGAACAGCCAGATATTTTATGTATACAGGAAACTAAAATTCAAAGGGAACAAATAAATGACAAGTTAAATAATATAGAAGGTTATAGATCTTATTTTTCATGTGCTGAGAGAAAAGGGTATAGTGGGGTGGCAACATACACAAAAGAAGAACCTATTTCCGTTTCTTATGGCATTGGTATAGAAAAGTTTGATAATGAAGGCAGAATACTAATATGTGAATATGATAATTTTATGTTATTTAATATATACTTTCCTAATGGACAAAGCAGTGAAGAAAGGCTTAGTTATAAGTTAGAGTTTTATGATGCTCTATTTAAATATTGCGATAATCTAAAAGAAAAGGGCAAAAAGCTTATAATATGTGGAGATTATAATACTGCTCATAAAGAAATAGACTTAAAAAACCCTAAAGCTAACAGCAAGACCTCAGGTTTCTTACCTATTGAAAGAGAATGGATAGATAATATCATAAAAAGAGGATATATAGACACGTTTAGGTACTTTCATCCAGATGAAATTAAATATTCTTGGTGGAGTTATCGATTTAATGCAAGAAAAAACAATGCGGGATGGAGAATTGATTACCACTTTGTATCTGACAATATGAAAGATGACATACTAGATGCTGAAATTTTAAATGAAGTCACGGGCTCAGATCATTGTCCTGTAGTATTAATTTTGAAATAACTAGTGGACAATCTATAGATACTAATTACAAAGAATAAATAAAGTTTTAAGGAATGAAATAACTGAGCTTTACTCAATTATTTCATTCCTTAGAACATGATCTAAACTCTTCCACTTCACCATTGCTCTTGTAAATTCTATACTGCTCTTATTACTCCGCATGCAAGTCTTTTCCCAGCATTTCCTGAAGGCTGGCTTCTATAATCGTCTGGGTTTTCATGTATGATAATAGATTTTCCTATTATATCATCTACTTTAAACTTATTAGTAAAAAAACTCATTCTAGCTATTCCGTTATTAGAAAATAAAACTGGCAAATCTCCCGCATGATTTCCGTGAGGTTGATTTGTAGGATTCCAATGTTCGCCGGCTGCTTTAAAAGGATCTTTTACATTACCTACTTCACAAGAACCATTCTCGTGAATATGAAATCCGTGAGGACCTATAGGTGGTTTATCTCCTTTTCCAGGTTTATATTCTGGAAGGCCAGTTACATATACATAAATTTCTGTTCCGTTAGAAACCTCTCTGAAATAAACTATACCGTTAATATTAGGGGCAAGAGGCCCTCCTTTTATAATTGCAACTGCCCAGTTTTCTCGAATAAAATTATGTTGTGAGTTCCTAAAGTAGACATTATTGTAATAAGGATTAGAATGAATATAAGGGTAATAAGATGATATTTCATGGTTATAAAACATTATTTTACCTCCGTTAAATTTATGGCTATAATATTTTATGTTCTATCTATATATAAGGTAACAATGATTTTTAAAGATTAAGATAAACATTCAACTAAAAAGTTGAGCAAAAAATAAGAAAAATAATGTAATATATGTATGCTATTTGAATATAATCTAGAAAATTTAAGATATAAAGTAATTTTATTATTGTCAAATATGCATACCAAATTTGGAATTTTACTACAAAAAGTGATATTATAGATAAGGTATCTATATTAAACTGTTAAGAGTTTGTGATGGCAATTAGATGATATTACAAAAGGAGAGATTATAGTGAAGCATAAATTACAATCAAGTCAGAAGTCTATTAAATTTAAAATACTTATGATTCCAATAATTATAATACTTGCAATAGTTATATCCATATCAATAGCTGCAATAAACTTAATTAAAACAAGATTGACAAGTCAGGTAAATGAAAATGGAATTAATCTTGCTAATCAAATAAGCAAACAAGTAGAAAAAAGTAGCAGTGCAGTAACTATGTTAAATGAAGTTATAGAGGCCAGAATAAGGACTTTAGGAAACTTTTTAGTTAATGGCAGCAAATGGGATAATAATTATTTAACAGCATTAGCAAAACAATTTGAGGTAGATGAAATAAATGTAACAGATTCCCATGGGAAAGTAATTTACTCTAACCTACCTACAAGTATTGGTGCAGTTTTTGGTAGTGATCATATTTCATATTCAGTCTTAAAGGGTGAAAAGTCTACACTTATGGAGAATATAAGAAAAAGTAGGGAGACTAATAATTATTATAAGTATGGATATGTAAGAAAAAAAGATGGTGGAATGGTGCAAATAGGAATACTCTCTAATAAAATTCAAGAATTAAGTGAGAAACTAGATATTCAATCTTTATTTCAAGAACTAACGGAAGATAAAAGTGTAGCTTATGCAAATTTTTTAGATAAAAATTTGAGTATAATAGCTAGTACCAATAAGGAATCAATAGGAAAAACTATTGATAATGATAATATAAAGCAGTGTATATTAAGTAAAAAGGTTCATTCACAAGAATCTGTTTTACAAAATGGTAAAAGAATACATAGTGTAATAGTTCCCATTTATAAAGATAGTACTAACATTGGAGTAATGGATATAGGACTTGATATTGATAATGTTTCAAAGACTATTACAAATATGATATGGAGAATTGTAGGTATAGCTATAATAACATTTGTAGTAGCTTCATTTATTATGGTAAGAGCAGCTGCAAATATAATAAATCCTCTTAAACATTTAGTAGTAGTTTCTGAAAATATAGCAAATGGAGAATTTAATAATGAAATAAACATTAAAAACAATGATGAAATAGGAGTATTAGCATCAAGTTTTAAATATATGACAAATAGTTTAAGGCGAACAATTGGAGTAATAAAAGATGAAGCGGCCAAAGTAAGTAATATGGCAGCAGAATTAGCTGGTGATGCAGAACAAATGAATGGAATATCTAATGAAGTTGCAAGTGCAATTCAAGATGTAGCACAAGGTTCAGCGCAGCAATCAAATGATTTGACAGAAGCAGTTGATAATATGTCTGATTTAGCTAAGGAACTTGAAAATATAAATAATAAAATTTTAAATGTTAAAGAAAGTTCAGATAAAACAAAGGAAAAGGCTATTATTGGGAAAGAGCAAATAGATATTCTTTTAAAATCTATTGATAATATAAAGGATTCATTTAAAATTGTAAATGAAAAGACCAATAGCTTAAATTTAAGTGTGTCGCAAATTGGAAATATAGCTGATGTTATAAATGGTATATCAGAGCAGACTAATCTTTTAGCATTAAATGCAGCTATAGAAGCATCAAGAGCTGGAGAGGCAGGAAGAGGATTTGGAGTAGTTGCAGAAGAAATAAGAGCTCTTGCTGAACAATCAAAAAAATCCACAGAAGAAATACAAAAGCTGATTAAGACCATTAGTGACGAAACCTCTGATGTATTAATTACATCTGATAGTGTAAATAATCTTATAGAGGAACAGGTTAATATAGTAGAAAATACAATAGTATCTTTTAATAATATGTTAGAAGCTGTATCTAACATAAAACCTTTAGTAGATGATACTTATATATCATTAGAAAATACAATAAAATCTAAAGATATAGTTATGAGTAAGATAGAATCGGTAAGTGCTATTGTTGAAGAAACCACATCTTCTTCAGAAGAAATTTCAGCATCTTCAGAAGAAATGACTGCAGCCACATATGAAGTTGCTAGGCTTGCAGAAAAATTAAATGAGGTAGTGAAGCAACTTAATGAAGAAACAAGTAAGTTTAAGCTATCTTAATAGACACTAAAGTTGTTTTGATAATTAGAAATTACAAAATACTAAAGACAGTTTTTTTAAAATTATATAAGAATGCAGTATAGCATAGAGATTTCTGAGCTTAAGTCGAATTAAAAAATCCAATTAAGCTTAGAAATCTATTTTTTTATTATGAATATAGGATTTTTATACATACATTTTTCTAATGATATTTTTATATTGTAAAGTGGCTGTTTTAGGCTAATACTATAATAAAACCTATAAGTATTAA
>NZ_PVXN01000003.1 GCF_002995795.1 Clostridium thermopalmarium DSM 5974 | reverse complement strand
TTAAAACTATTCTACTATTGAAGTAACAACTCCTGAACCTACTGTTCTTCCACCTTCTCTTATAGCAAATCTTAATCCTGCTTCCATTGCTACTGGTGTGATTAATTCTACGTTCATGTCGATGTGGTCTCCTGGCATAACCATTTCTACACCTTCTGGTAATCTGATTGTTCCTGTAACGTCTGTTGTTCTGAAGTAGAATTGTGGTCTGTATCCATCAAAGAATGGTGTATGTCTTCCACCTTCTTCTTTCTTTAATACGTATACTTGACCTACAAATTTCTTGTGTGGTGTTACTGATCCTGGTTGTGCTAATACTTGACCTCTTTCTATTTCATTTCTTTGTATTCCTCTTAGTAATGCTCCGATGTTATCTCCTGCCATTGCTTCATCTAACATCTTTCTGAACATTTCTACTCCTGTTACTGTTGTCTTTCCTATTTCGTCTTTCATTCCTACGATTTGTACTTCGTCTCCTACGTGTAATACTCCTCTTTCTACTCTTCCTGTTGCAACTGTTCCTCTTCCTGTGATTGTAAATACGTCTTCTACTGGCATTAAGAATGGTTGGTCAGTTGCTCTTTCTGGTGTTGGTATGTATTCGTCAACTGCCTTCATTAATTCTTTAATGCATTCGTCATCGCCTTCTTCGATAGCTTTTAATGCTGATCCTACTACTACTGGGCATCCGTCTCCATCGAATCCATATTCATTTAATAATTCTCTAACTTCCATTTCTACTAATTCTAATAATTCTGGATCGTCTACTTGGTCTGCTTTATTTAAGAATACTACTATATGGTTAACTCCTACTCTTGATGCTAGTAGTATGTGTTCTCTTGTTTGTGGCATTGGACCATCTGCTGCTGATACTACTAGGATTGCTCCATCCATTTGAGCTGCTCCTGTTATCATGTTCTTTACGTAGTCAGCGTGTCCTGGACAGTCAACGTGTGCATAGTGTCTCTTTTCTGTTTCATACTCTACGTGTGCTGTATTGATTGTTATTCCTCTTTCTTTTTCTTCTGGTGCTTTATCGATATCTTCGTATTTTTGTACTTCTGCTCCACCTGTCTTTGCTAGTGTCATTGTGATTGCTGCTGTTGTTGTTGTCTTACCATGGTCTACGTGTCCTATTGTTCCTATGTTTACGTG
>NZ_PVXN01000002.1 GCF_002995795.1 Clostridium thermopalmarium DSM 5974 | reverse complement strand
TGGACCTATGTCAATATCTTGGACACAAAAAGTTGAACAAATTATGCAGAATTTTTAGCTAAGTCCTCACACTTTTGAGGAGTTATATATCCTATGCTACTATGTATCCTTTTTCTGTTATACCAGGATTCTATATATTCAAAGATTGCTAATCTTGCAGTATCATAATCAAAGTATTTAACTATATGAACTTCCTCTTTTTTCAATGAAGCATGGAAAGATTCAATACAAGCATTATCATACGGGCATCCTTTGGAGCTAAATGAATGTGTAATAATCTTTGTTGCAGCTATGTATTCCTTAAAAGCATTGCTTGTATATTGACACCCTAAATCACTATGGAGGATTAAGGGTTTAGTAGGTTTTTGTAGCTCTATAGCATTTTTAACAGCTCGTAGAGCTAATGAAGTATCGATAGATCTAGACATGGCGTAGCCAATTATTTTCCTACTATATAAGTCCATTACTGAAGCTAAATAGCACCAGCCATCTTTAACAGTATGAATGTAAGTTATGTCAGTTACCCATTTTTCATTGATAGTATTAGCTTGGAAATCTCTTTTTAAAACGTTTTCTTGTTCTTCTATCTTCCTTTTAGATGATGTGGGTCTATATTTTTTTATAGTTATAGATTTTATCCCTAATTTTTTCATTAATCGCTGCGTCCTCTTTAAACTAATATTTATTCCCTCAGCTTTCAAGGATTCGTTTATTTTGGGTGCTCCATATCGATTCTTGCTTGCCTTATGGATATCTATAATCTTGTTACATATGATTTCATTCTCAAGCTCACGCTTGCTTGGTTTCTTATTTAAATATTTATAATAAGAACTACGCGATACTTTCAGAACCTTACACATAAGCTTAATATCATGATACTTCTTGTTGTTAGTAATGAATTCAAATATACTAGTTACTTCCTTGCGAATATGCCCATAGCTTTTTTTAGTATTTCAATTTCCTCTTCAAGTTTTGCATTTTTCTTTAATAAATTTTTATATTCTTCTGCTGTTATAGTTGTATCTTTATCTACTGAAACTGGCTTCTTTTTTGATATCCATCCATTTATTGTTGATTTTGATAGGGCATACTCACGACTCAACTCTGCTAAACTCTTACCAGAGTTGTATAATTCTACTATTGTATTTTTGAATTCTTCTGTATAATGTTTTTGACCTCTTGCCATTATAAACACTTCCTTTTCTTATTAATATTTTAAAGTGTTCGGCTTTCTGTGTCTACAATATTATACTAACACCA
>NZ_PVXN01000001.1 GCF_002995795.1 Clostridium thermopalmarium DSM 5974 | reverse complement strand
AGGGGGAAGGTGTATCTATATACATGGCCTACGGCCTTTTTCCCTTCCAAAATTTCAATAAAATAGAAAAAATCTAATTTCCTATAAAGAAAAAAGCTTTACTGGAAATTAGATGCGAAATCTCTGTTAAAACCCTATTGACATTGTTTTTGTAAAAGTGTATAATAAAATTAGGGAAGTATAAAGTTATTGTATAAATAATAGTATCGAACTTATAATATCATTATAATTTTCTTATGTCAATATAAAAGACATTCGCCTAAAGGCAAATGTCTTTTTGTGATGTAAGTTATTATTTTATTTCAATAAGTTCATATTCCATTGATCCTAATCCTATTTTTTCTGCATGTTTAAGTGATGTCCTTCCTTTTTCAAAGAGTTTTTTCCCACTGTTTTTCTGAACCAAATCTAGACATGCTGTATCTAAGGCAACTGGGTCTTTTCCTGCAAGAACACCAATATTACCTGCAACTGGTTTCATATGCTCACCAACACAGTCACACTCCTTGGTAATATTGTGTACAAATGTAATATATATTATATCCTTATCCTTTGATGCTCCATAAGCATACTCTGCAAGTTTCTCAAGGAAATTAGCTCCTCCCCAAGAATTTTCAATTGCACCTTGAGGACAAACAGCTATACACCCAGCACAGCCAATACATTTACTCTCATCAATTACTGCAGCATCTGAAATTTCGATAGCACCAAAATTACATTTATTCATACAAATACCGCAAGAAACGCATTTTTCATGATCTACCACAGGTGATATGCCTGAATGCTGCTCCATCTTTCCACCTCTTGAAGCAAAACCCATAGCAAGCTGTTTTAAAGCTCCACCAAATCCAGCTGCTACATGTCCCTTGAAATGACTCATAACAATAAATTGCTTAAATTCACCGTATCTCTTGCCTATCTTACACTTTTTTATGTATTCTTTATTTATTTCCACTTCATTGTACTCTGTTCCTATATCTCCATCAGCTATTATAATTGGAATCTGTGTAAAGCCATGAGCTTTTGCTGTCTCAATATGAAGCTCTGTAGTAGTTCTTGATCCTCTATATAGTACATTACTTTCGATATAGGATGGAGATACACCATTTTCTTTAAGATAATTTATAATTTCGTCATAGCATTTTGCAGGTATAAAGGTTTTGTTTCCCTTTTCACCAAAGTGGACCTTTATAGGCACTTCTTTTTCAAACTTATGTCCAGTTTCTGATACTATTTTTTTTAAAAGTTCTAAAGCATCTTTTCCAAGCTTATCATAATCTGATTCTGAATTTTTAATGAAATATACTTTACTCATCATAACACCCTTTCTTTTACTTCTTATGAACTCTCTCTGTACCAGCTGCAATTGCTGTTTCATAATACCATATCTTATGATTGATAGTTTCCATAACCTTATTCAATTCCTCCATCTGCCTTAGAACGACTTTCTTCCTTTCAAGAAAAATATTCAGCCGTTCTTGAAGTGTCTTATCACCCTCTTGGCATAAATCCATGTACCTTTTTATCTGTTTTATGGGCATTCCAGACCTTTTCATACATTTTATAATTTCCAGACTATGAAAGTCTTCATCTTTAAAAACTCTAGTTCCATCTGGTTTCCTATCCACAAATGGCAAAAGACCTTCTTTATCGTAATACCGCAGGGTTGAAACAGTAACTCCCATTTTCTCCGCAACCTGTTTAATGGTATAATTCATATTTACCTCCTTTCTTAGCAAAATTATTATTCTACATAACCTATGATAAGGGGTAAAGTTAACTTTATGTCAATACTTAATTTAACTTAATTACGTATATATAAAATCATATCTTATTTAATTATATCAAAGAATCAGTAAATAGTGGGGACATATCTACAGTAAGAGACCCAGATTTTGGTTACCTGCTTTTGCGTCTCATTGTAGTAAAGGAGAATAAACACAAAATAAAAAAATATAAGACTCTGATGAAAGTTTTATTTCCTTCTTTCATCAATATAATAATTTAGTGTTCCGTCAAAATTAAAGGATACTGCTTTTGAATTTAGCAGTATCCTCCTCTTTACTTAAATATTATTATCATTCTACCTGTTCATATAAAGTAACACTTTCAATATAGTTTATAAATCGTCTTAATTCCTTTGCTTGCTTATTGCTTATTTCTCCTAATTCATACATTGCACGAATCTGACAGCGTTCAAAATCAATAACTTTGATGCGCAGTTCTTCCTTTTGTTCTTCTTTTTTGTCATTATATTGTAAGTTAGCTGATTTTAATTTATTAATCATTCTTTTATAATCTAAAATTACAACATTAGCAATATCTGCTCTTCCACCTTTGCTTGAATATTCCTTGCAGCACGTAATTTATCAACACTTATTTCTTCACTCTTTATGTATTGTGCCTTAAAATGAGTGAAACCTCGAAATGTTTCTTCTAAAACATGTTTATAACCCGTAAAAACACTATTTGAGAGTACCTCCTCTCGATAATCAAGGGAACTTTCAAATATACTAAGAATTTTAGGGTCTATCTCCTTGTTATCTCTTATATCATGGATATACTTTCTCTCTGCTTTTACACCTAATAATCGTATTTTTGTTATTTCATTCTGATAATCTTGTGTTTCCCTAAAATCACCATAACGATCTATCTTTTTATACATCAATTTATATTCACTCATTAGTTCATAAGCTGCAGCTTCATTTTCTTCATTCATTTCTAACCTAATCTTCTTTATAGACTCTTGAATAAGTTTTTTTCTTATTTCAGTTAAATACATATTATTAAGGATTTCTCCTTCTTTCGCTGCCTTATTGCTTAAAATAGGCAGAAGCACTGTTGCAGATATTAATGTAAATAAAATAACGCCAGCAGCTAAAAAAAGAATTAAGGATCGTTCTGGAAATGCCCTTCCGCTCATTGAAAAATATGGAATCGATAAAACTCCAGCCATAGTAACTGCACCACGTACACCTGTAAGACTCACTAATAAGCTGGTTTTTAAGCTTGGCTTGTCGGTATGCTCTGTTTTGACAAAATTGTATTGATAATAAGAAAAGAGAATGGACCAAATAAAGCGAATTCCTAGTATAACCAGTCCAATTGCAATCACATATCCCAAAGCTAGCCAATTGCCAATGTTAGGATCTACCACTGTTTCTCCCATTGAAGAGGGAATGTTTAAGCCTAATAGTATGAATACAATACCATTAAGAGTAAATATAATAATTGACCATATATTTTCTGTAACTATCTTTTCATTAGGCACAATGGTTTCTGTTCTCTCTGAGATTAATGAGTGGATAATTCCAGCTATCACTACTGCTATAACACCCGAAGCATGCAAAAGCTCTTCTGTAATAATATAAATGATAAAAGGAACCAAAATTTGCATAAGGGAATGAAATGTAACATCAATGATACCACTTTTTCTCAGAGCATATTTTATCCACATTATAAGCATCCCAAAAATTATTCCTAAAATGGCACCCATACTAAACATATAGATGAAATCAAGCACAGCCTCTTTTAGGGAAAAGCTTTCAGTTACCACTGCGGCCACTGCATAGTTAAAGGCAACTAATCCAGATGCATCATTTATTAGAGATTCTCCTCTTACTAAATTCAATATGTTTTCAGGAATCTGAATACGTTTAGCAATACCATTAACAGCTACAGGATCAGTTGGTGATAAAATAGCTGCCAGTGCAAATGCTGCAGCAATAGGGATTTTTGGTATCATCCAGTGAATAAAATATCCTCCACCAATGGCTGTCAAAAGAACAAGAAAAATAGCATTACCTAAAATGGGACGTCTCAGTTTCCATAATTCTTTGAGCTGAAAACGCCTGCCGTCATTATATAGAAGAGGCGCAACAAATAGCAGCATAAACCATTCAGATTCTATTTTAACTTTAATATTTCTGAATGAAAGTGCAATTATTATTCCTAGGACTATTTGGATTAATGCCGTAGGAATAAAAGGTATGTAGTGACTAATAACATTTGAAATCAATAAACAAACAAGCAACAATAATACTGTAGTCAATAAGTTCACATTTTTCCCTTCTTATGATTTACTTATGATACGGCTCTCCATTAATTATCCTAAACCCTCTATAAACCTGTTCTAACAATATAACCCTCATAAGTTGATGCGGGAAGGTCATTTTAGAAAAAGAAAGCTTATAATCTGCTCTACTAAGCACTTCCTTAGATAAACCGAGAGACCCCCCAATTATAAAAGCAATATTGCTGTTCCCTCGAACTCCCTGCTCTCTTATGAAGTCCGCCAATTCTTCTGAGGATAACATCTTCCCTTCTATAGCTAAAGCTATAACAAACATATTATCCTTAATATGTTTCAGTATATTATTCCCTTCTTTTTCTTTTATCATTAACTCTTCCTTTTCTGAGGCATTGTCTGGAGTTTTTTCATCACTCAATTCAATAATATCTAGTTTACAGTATCTACTCAACCTTTTGCTGTATTCATCTATTGCACTTTTTAAATACTTTTCTTTCAACTTTCCTACACAAATAACTGTTATGTTCATTTTTTCTCCATTCTTTTCACTTCATTTATTTTATTTACTATTTTTTGTTTAACCTTCGATAAAAGCTCAGCTTTGCTTTTTCCATCCTCTAAATAATGAGCAAAAGCACACTCTAAATAATAGTCTTTAAATCTTTTATCATTTTGTTTTATGTCTTCAAAAAATTTTTTTATCTTCTCAGTAATATAATTTTCATTATCTTTATCCTTATTCTTAAAAGTTGCTATGAAACTTTGAATTTCATATCTTATAAATAAGTCTGCATCCTTTAATATATCATTTAACTTGATATATAAATCATTTCCTAATATAGTATACTCTTTTTCAACATCTTCTGTAAAGTTATCTACAAATTTAAAAACAGTTATCATCATTATAGAGAAATTATTATGCCTACTCTTAGCATCCTTTAGCTGATTAGATAGATAGTCTTGAAAATCTAAATTTAACTTATTATTTTTCTCCTTAATTATGTTGCCCCCATTTTTATTTGTCTTTTTATATTTTTTGTCCATACCTTTCACTATTCTTTTTAACAACATTTTCTCATCAAAGGGCTTCAATATGTAATCTACCGCTCCTGCCTTTATACTCTTTACAAACTTTTTTTTCCTATTTTCTGAGGTTACTATCAACACTGGTATATCTATCCCTCTGCTTTTTAACTTATTTAGTATATCTATTCCGCTCTCTCTATCCAAATTTATCTCCATTATTATTAGTGAAACATCATAATTGACTTCAGCCAGTATTCTAAATAGTTGGAAAGAATTCACAGCTTCATATACACGTACCTCATAGTCGCATACCAATTCCTTAATTCTACTTCTCATATAAGCCTTGCTATCTAATATTACTACATTTTTCATAAAAATCACTCCTATATGACGGTACTCCTGCTTACTATACTATATAGTGATTTTCGTAATAATTTGCTATTTCTTCAATTATTTTATTAAACAAAAGTCGAGATTTATTATGCTTATACTACAAAAAATAACACAGGATGGCAGCTTAAACCTTATCGCCATCCTGTGTGATTCATGATTTTAGACTATTATTTAAATCTCTAAACCGCAGCTCCACAGCACTTTTTATACTTTTTACCACTTCCGCAAGGACAAGGATCATTTCTTCCTATTTTCTCTTCTCTAACTACAGTCTTAGAAGCTCTCCATGCTTTTTTAATTTCTTTTCTCTTTTCTACAGAGAAAATTCCATCCCATTGAGGAAGATTGTATAGATAGTCTGCTTTAGCATCTACCATATTAAAATATAGCTTTTCTAAATCTATATTTAGTTCTACTACTGTATCCTTTTCAATATTCTCTATATCTAAAGGTGCCACAAGGCTGTCGTTAATTCCATCTAAGAACCCTACAAAAAAATCTATAGGAGTATCAAATTTAGCTGCTAATTCCTCTACTGTTCCCTTAGGAGATTCTTTATGATTAGCTAAAATCTTAGCATATATGTTTTTTTCCATATCTCCATACTCTTTCCAAAAAGCAGCCTCGCCTTTATGTTTTACATAATCTATAACCATATTTGTCCAATCCTTGTACAAACTCATCTTACATTCTCCTTCTGTAAATTATATTTGCCCGTAATTATTTATTATTATAATAAAATTTTATTTTCTTTTCAATTCCAATTATTTCTTTATTTTAGATATATCTTCCTCGGCAAAAGCCTTAGATATATCATAATTTCCACCTAAAGAATCTACACTTTTATTATTAATTAATATTTTTACCTTGTTAATAGAACTTAGTTGAGTTAATGATAATACAATACTTCTTAAGCAAGCTTCTTCCTTAGCTGTACTCATCTTATATTTCGCTTCTTTGCTTAAATTTACATATGCAATGCCATCTTTAATTGAAAAACTTATAAGCTTGGTATCCTTATGAAATACAGGCTTTAACTGGCTTTCAACAGAAGGCCCTTTTATAAGCTCCTGCATTATAATTTCCCCTATGAGTTCTTCTTTCTCTAGTATTCTTTCTTCTTTCAATACTTTTACTTCATTTTCACTTTTAGATCCATCAAAATAAACATCTAAATTTATGCAAGTTTCATCGGAGTTAGGTAATTTTAATGTCTTTAGTTTCTTATTATCCTTTACTAAGTCTTTATTTTTATTGCCGCACCCTAAAAGAATAAAACTTAAAAAAACAGTTGCTAGTATGATTAAAAACAGCCTGTATATTTTTTTCACACCATACCTCCTCCTTAAAATTCTATATAATTACTTGGCATGTCTCTTTTAGCCATACCAATAAAAACATCCTCATTCACTTTTATGCCTTCTTCTCTAAGCACACTCACTACTGTTTCATATGCTAGCTCTGGATAATTGTTAATCTTGCTTAAGTGTCCCAGAACTATTCTTCTGCAACTATTTTTTGTCATACTTACTATGGCCTTTCCACAATCATAATTAGATAAATGGCCAACATCACTTAGAATTCTTCTCTTTAAAGGATATGGATATGGTCCGAATTTTACCATCTCAACATCATGATTACTTTCAAGCAGAATAACATCTGAATTTTTTACGTTTTCTTCTACTTCCTTCGAAAAATATCCAAGATCTGTGGCTATGCTTACCTTATTTTTCCCACAGCTAATAGTATAACCTACTGGGTCAGCAGCATCATGAGGTATTGAATAACTGCATATTTGCATATCTTTTATATTAACACCAGACTTATCTATGACTCTTTTGTTTTCTTCCTTAATTTTTCCTATACTCTTCTCCATACTCTTCCATGTAAGCTCATTAGCATAAATAGGTATATTGTATCTTCTTGATAAAACGCCTACACCTTTTATATGATCACTGTGTTCATGAGTTATAAATATACCGTCTATTTTATTTGGGTCCTTTTTAATGGATGATAATGCACTTTCTATACTTTTTCCTGTTAAGCCTGCATCTATTAATATACTTGCATAATTTGAGGATACATATATGCTATTCCCACTGCTTCCACTATACAAAGGACAAAATATCATTGTACTTTCTCCATTCTAATCATAAAGTCTATTCATCTTTAACTCTTATTATTTTTGCACCTAACGCATTAAATTTCTTTTCTATATATGGATATCCTCTATCTATGTGCTGTATACTAGTAACTTCTGTAACTCCCTTAGCAATAAGCCCTGCTATAACCATAGCAGCTCCTGCTCTTAAGTCTGTAGCCTTTACCTTTGCTCCTGTAAGATGTGAAACTCCTTCAATAATAGCTAAATTACCTTCTACATTTACTTGAGCTCCCATCTTCTTTAGCTCATCAATATGCTTAAATCTGCTTTCCCATATACTTTCATTAACTATACTTCTTCCCTTTGCTATACTCAAAAGTGCAGTCATTGGCTGCTGCACATCTGTAGGAAATCCTGGATATGGAAGAGTCTTTATGTTCACTCCTCTTAAATTTCCGTGACTCTCCACAGTTACACTATCTCCATTTTCTGTTACTTTAACACCCATTTCTATAAGTTTTGCTGATATAGATTCTAGATGTTTCGGTATAACACTATTTACAGTAACCTTTCCTCCACAAGCTGCGGCAGCAATCATGTATGTACCGGCCTCTATTTGATCTGGTATAACACTATAACTACAGCCTGTTAGTTCTTTAACACCATTTATTTTAATAACATCTGTTCCAGCACCTTTTATATCCGCACCCATACTATTCAAAAAATTAGCTACATCAACTACATGAGGTTCTTTAGCTGCATTCTCAAGTATAGTTTTTCCCTCAGCAAGTGTAGCTGCTAACATGACGTTAATAGTAGCTCCAACACTAACTACATCAAAATATATATTAGCTCCAACCAATCTATCTGCTTCTACAACCACTGCACCATGCTCAATTTTTACCTTTGCACCTAGTGCTTCAAATCCCTTTATGTGCTGATCAATAGGCCTAACCCCTATAGCACATCCACCAGGCATTTCTACCTTTGCTTTTTTAAATCTTCCTAATAGTGCTCCTATCAAATAGTAAGAAGCTCTCATTTTTCTTACATCATCTGTATCTGCATTACTGTTATTTATACAGGTACTATCTATTATAACTGTATTTTTATTCTTAGTTATTTTAGCTCCTAAGCTTTCTATAATTTTTTCTATACAATATGTATCACTAATCTGAGGTATATTGTCAATAGTACAAACACCTTTACTTGCCATTATAGCTGCAGGTAAAATTGCAACTGCTGCGTTTTTTGCTCCACTTATTTCTATCTCTCCATTAAGAGGTCTTCCTCCATAAATAATCAACTTCTCCATATGATTATCCATCCTTACTATCTTTTTTAGTATTTTATTTTTATAAAATATGGCATCAAATATTTCACAAAGTTTATTATAGCATAATACTGCTGATTTTTAATACCTATTTTTTTATATGTTATAGCATAAGTTTGATTGCAAGCTAATATATTCACTATTAGGATTAACCTGTAAATAATTTATGTTATGTATACTTTCAGTATGCATAAATATACTAAGTATGATATAATAACAATAAAAATTGTTTTTGGGGGATTAAAATGAAATATCATTTAGTTGCCTTATTTGATAAAGAATCTAATAAGCTTATTGAAACAACTCAAAGAGATTTATGTAGAAAATATAAACTTTATAAAACAAATCAACAATTTTTCATACATATCCAAACCATAATTGACCCTGATATGGATAAACTTGATAAGATTGTTACAGATACTTTAGCTCCTTATAAAAAATTCAAGGTTCAAATTAATCCTAAATTTTGCTTTGATAAATCTCTAAAAACTATCAATTTAAGGGTAGAACATAGTGGGTATATAAATAGAATTATCCGTAACATTACCGATATTCTTCTCTTAAATGGATTTAATATACAAAATGATCCTGATAAAGAATTGTATATGCCTATTGCAAATTCTAATTATTCTATTAGAAAAGCACTAAATGAAGATTTGCATGCAGAATTTACATTTAAAAATGAAGATATATGTTATGACTTTGCTAAGGTTAACCGCATTGAACTTTGGAAACCAATCAACAATAAAAAACAAATTTTAATAAAAGATTACATTTTAAGAGATTATTAAATAAAGTTAATTCGTATCGAATCTACAAATTTTGATACGAATTTATTTTTTAACATTTTAAATGTAAACGTTTTGTCAATCTTTTAATATTTCTGAAAATATTATACAATATATTAGTATGAAATTTAAAGAAAGGCGGAAATCTTAGATGAATTTGCATAAGTTATTCCAGTTACAACAGGATCTTGATAAAAGAATTTTAGAAGAACATCATTTACAAAATGAATCTCTTTTTTCAAAAAAGATTTTAGCTCTTCAGGTAGAGATAAGTGAACTTGCTAACGAAACCAGGTGTTTTAAGTTTTGGAGCAATAAGGGACCTTCTCCTAAAGAAAAAATACTTGAGGAATATGTAGACTGTCTGCATTTTATACTTAGTATAGGTCTTGATAAAAATTATTGTGACATAGATATTGTCTGTAAGGGTGAGGATACTGAGTTAACTAAAAAATTTCTTAATCTATACATAGATATTAACGATTTTATAGTTTGCTCATCTAGAGATAACTATAAAACTTTATTTGAAGATTTCTTATGTATTGGACACGACTTAGGTTTTACCTTTAAAGAAATTGAGAATGCCTATTACCATAAGAATGCTATAAATCATGCAAGACAAGATAATGGATATTAATATATGAATTTATAACAAGTTAATTATTATGTTAGCCTTCTGAAAGGATAATATAACCTATAATTTTAGGGTACACTATCCTTGGAGGGTGATTTTTATGTTCGGACTAATATGTTCTCTCCTTGCAGGTCTTTTTATGAGTCTTCAAGGTGTTTTTAATACTCGTCTTAGTCAAAAGATTGGACTTTGGGAGACAAATACAATAGTGCAAGGAATAGCTTTTGTTTTAACACTTGTAATTATGTTATTTGCAGGAAAAGGCAATATAAGAAATATAGGAGAAGCTAATAAACTTTATCTTCTCGGTGGTCCCCTTGGCGTAGCTATTACTCTTACAGTTATGTGTGGAATGGCTAAACTAGGTCCTACATATGCAGTAAGCGCTATATTGATTGCCCAACTTGTTTCTGCTGCACTAATTGAGGCTTTTGGTCTTTTTGATTCTGACAAATCTAACTTTGGTATGTTTAAAATAATTGGTGCCGCTATTATGCTCTTAGGTATAATAATATTCGAATGGAAAAAATAGAGAAACAAATAATCTCTATTGGGAGTAGAGATTATTTGTTTCTCTATTTTTATTTTTAACATTTTCCCTTTAATACTACTATACTATATAATAGAGTAATATTTTAGGAGGATACCAGTGTTTTCTCTAAAAAACAAGTTGGATATAAATTTAAAAGATGCCTTAGAAAATAAGCTATATAAAAATTATAGGGTTTTAATATATTGTAAATCTCTCCAAGACAAAATCGAAAAAAAGCTTAAAATATATAGATGCGATGTCATACGTTCAATTCCATCTGTAGGATGTATATGTGCTAATGTTTCTCCTAATGTCATAGAAAGACTTATTGAGTATCCTGAGATAAAATATATTTGTTTTGATAATTATGCTCTCTTATGCGGCAGTAGTGTACTTTCCGCAAACGGAGTTAAATTTGAAAATAAAAGCAAACTAACAGGAAAGGATGTATGTATAGGAATCGTAGACAGTGGAGTATATCCTCATCCAGATCTAAAAAGTCCTTCTAATAAAATTTTAAATTTTTTAGATCTTATAAATAATCTTAAATATCCTTATGATGATAATGGTCATGGAACCTTTATAAGCGGTATTATTGCTTCCAGCGGCTATAGTTCTAACGGAATGTATAAAGGAATAGCTGAAGGAAGTAAAATTTATATGATAAAAGCTTTTAATAGTGCAGGAAGGGGTTTTATCTCCGACATATTGTTTGCTATAGATACTTTAATAGAAGAGAGCAATACCTACAATATAAAAATAATATGTCTTCCTTTTGAACTATTAGATTATAACAAGTTTTATCTTTCTCTATTTTCAAAGCTTTTTGAAAAAGCCGTAGAAAATAATTTGGTTATTGTAGTGCCAAGTGGCCACAATACCAATACAGAAAATTCTATGAGGGGAATAGCTCTTCTAAAAAACTGTATAACCGTAGCTGGCATAGATACTTCTGGTGTAAAAAAACCTTATTTAAATTCTTCTGCTGGATCTGGTAGCAAGCTTGAAAAGCCCGATTTATCTGCTGCTTGTGTGAACATATGCTCTTTAAACTCGGATACATCATATATATCTGAAAGAGATGGACAAAAGCTATATCCTCGTATTATAGATAATCCTTACACCACCTATACAGGTACATCCTGTGCAGCTGCTTATATAAGTGGTGTTTGCGCCTTATTATATGAAAAAAATCCCAATCTAACATATAAAGATATAGTTTCTCTCCTTAAGATGTCTTCTACTTTTTTAAACATACCTAAAAGTATACAGGGCTCAGGTATTATAAATATTAAAAAACTACTTTCCTAATACTATAAAACTATAAGTAAATTATTTTAAGCACAAAAAAGATGTAAGAATTATTTGTGACCAATTCTTACATCTTTTTTATTTAGCCTTCTGCAGCCTTGATTTCTATTACTTTTTCCTCATCTTTAGATTTATTTCTTTTGAAAATATGATCTACAATAATAGCTATAGCTCCATCCCCTGTTACATTTGTAGCTGTACCAAAGCTGTCTTGTGCTGCATGCAGCGCTATCATCAAACCTTGTTGAGGTTGAGTAAATAAAAGCATATCTTGTAAAAGTCCTAAGGATGCCATAACTCCTCCACCTGGTATTCCTGGTGCCGCTACCATTGTTACTCCCAGCATTAGTATAAATGGAAACATTACTGCAAATGTTGGATTTTGTCCATTCATTAGCATAACTCCCATAGAAGCTAATACTAATGTTATAGTATCTCCTGCTAAATGAATTGTTGCACATAATGGAACAACAAAGTCTACAATTTCATCTGAAACTTCGTTTTTTCTTACACATTCTAGGTTTATCGGAATAGTAGCTGCTGATGACTGAGTTCCCAGTGCTGCAAAGTATGCTGGAATCTCATTTTTTAAGGATTTAAATGGATTTTTACCACTTATAGTTCCAGCTACCACATATTGAACTGCAAGATAAGCCGCTTGAAGCAATAATAATATTATATAAACAGATGAGAATGTCTTTAAAGTTCTAAATATTTCTCCTGCAACTGTAAGTTTTACAAATATTCCTGTTATATATACAGGTACAAGAGGTATAATTATATTCTTTACTGCAAGTGCTACTACATCTTGAAAATCTTTTAGTGCATTAAGAAGTGCATTTCCCTTTATATATGACATGCCTATTCCTAGCATAAACGCCATAACAAGTGCTGTCATAACTCCCATTACTGGGTCTATAGTTATTGTAAAATACGGCTCTAGCTCTATAGATGAGCCTTTAGCTACTTCCGCCGCCTTTATTACCTTAGGAAGTATAGATGCTCCAATGAAATATGCTGCTGTTCCTGCTATTATAGTAGAAACATACGCTATTGCTGTTGTTATCGCTAGTAACTTTCCAGATCCATTTCCTAAATCCGCAATACCCGGTGCAACAAATCCTAAAATTATACAAGGAATGATAAAGCTTAAAAAGCTACCGAATAAGCTTGAAAAGGTAACAAATATTCTTGAAATAAAATAAACTTCTGTATTTTTTGATACAATTCCAATTATGATACCTAATATTATTCCTATAACCAATTTGGGTAAAAGCCCCATCTTTTTCATATAAATCCCCCCTTTTACATTTTGTATTTATACAAAAAACATTTGTATCTAGTATAAATACAGTAAGATATTAACACCTTGTCCCTCATTTGTCAACAAAAATTTAATTATATTGTTTCTTATATTATTTACAAAAAATCAAAAGAACTAAGCAATCTAAAACTACATTGCCTAGTTCTTTTCTAAATATTTTAGTTCTTAACATTAGACTTCTAACTTGCAATCCTAGGTTTCTATATAACTCTATCTTTGCCTATAAAACATAATGATAGCATTCCCGCTCCTGTATGAGATGCTATAACAGGACCTACATGATTTATTAAAACCTTTTTTACATTATATTTTTCAAGAATCATCTCTTTAAGATAAAGAGCATCAGAAAGGCAATCCCCATGGCTTATGCCCACAACCAAATTTTCTGTATCTACAATATTTTCTTCAAATTTATCCATAAGAGATTTTATGGCCTTTTTTCTTCCTCTTATGTTGCTTAAATTTTGGAGATTTCCCTCTTTATCTATATATATTAAAGGCTTTATCTGAAGAAGAGTTCCTATATTAGCCTTTGCACTAGAAAGTCTTCCACCTCTTTTTAAATGAATAAGGTCTTCTACTATAAACCAATGATGAAGTTTTAATTTATTTTCTTCCACCCAATTTATTATCTCTTCCTTTGATGCTCCACCATTTAGCATTTCTACAGCAGTATATACTAAAATTCCCTCTCCAATAGAAGCACTTTTTGTATCTATTACCGTTATATCTGCTCCTTTTATCTCTTCTTCAATTGTTTTTTTTGCAATAATGGCACTGCTGTAACACCCGCTTATTTTAGAGGACATAGACAGATGAATTATAGATTTTCCCTCTTTTACATATTTTCTAAATAAATCTTCAAATCTATATACATTTATTTGAGAAGTAGTAGGCATAGCTCCCTTTCTTAATTTGCCGTAAAACTCTTCATATGTAAGGGTTTTACCAAAGTCATCTATATAATCTTGTCCTTCTAAATGACATATCAAGCCTAAAGTTTGTATATTATTTTTTTCAACATACTCCAGCGGCAAATCACTACTTGAATCTGTAGTTATAATAGTATTCATATTATAATCCTCCTTGGTAATTCCTATATATACCTGCTTATTAATTCTCTTCTTAACCAATCTAAGGCCCTCATCACTGTCATGTTCCTTATTCTCTGCCTATTTCCTACTAAATGCAGTTCTTTAGTTTTAACCTCTCCTTTTATATAAAGGCCTACATACACAAGTCCAACAGGTTTTTCTTTAGTTCCGCCTCCTGGTCCTGCAATTCCTGTTGTTGATATACCTATATCGCTTCCTGAAGAAAGAGCTGCTCCCTTAGCCATTTCTGCTGCCGTCTCACTGCTTACTGCTCCAAAGTTTTTAAGTGTTTTTTCCGATACATTTAATCTCTTAATCTTAGCTTCGTTACTATAAGTTATGAACCCTTCTTTAAATACTTTAGATATTCCTGGATAATTTATTATGGCTCCGCCCAAAAGTCCTCCAGTACAAGATTCTGCTGTAGCTATAGTTAAATTATTTTCAACTAGTATTTTTCCTACAACCTCTTCTAATGTAATATCTCCTTCTCCATATACTGAAATTCCAAGTCTTTCTCTAATTTCTTTTTCAACTGAAATGATTAGTTTTTTCCCTTCTTCTTCATTTTCTGCCTTAGCTGTAATTCTCAAAGTAACCTGACCTTCTTTGGCGTAAGGTGCAACTGTAGGATTTTTTGAATTTTCTAAAATATCATCTATAATTTCAGCTACATTACTTTCTCCTAGACCTATAACCCTAAGAGTTTTTGATACTAAAACACTATCTTGAAATTTTTTTAGATATGGAACCAGGCTCTCCTCAAACATAAGTTTCATTTCCCTTGGAGGTCCAGGAAGCACAGCTAATATCTTATTACCTTCTTCTATTATGCATCCTGGTGCTGTACCATTTTTGTTCTTCATTATAATTGCATCCTCTGGGAAAAACGCTTGCTTTTTATTGTTTTCACTCATAGGCATGTTTATTTTTTTAAAATAATCCTCTATTTCTTTCAATAATTCCTCATGAAGAACTGCTTTCTTTCCAAAATACTCAAATGCTACTTCCTTAGTTAAATCATCTTTAGTCGGTCCAAGTCCTCCTGTAGTTATTACTAGATCTGCTCTTTTAAAGGCTAAATCATAAGCCTGCATTAGCCTCTCTGCATTATCTCCAACTACTGATTGATGATATACCTCTATACCTAGTTCAGCTAATCTGTTTGCTATATACTGAGCATTAGTATTCACTATATTACCTAATAATATCTCTGTACCTACTGCTAATATTTCCGCCCTCATTATTTTTCCTTCTTTCCTCTTTTAAACATAACGCTTTATTCAATATTATACCAAAAAAACAATAGATATATATATAATCTATTGTTCAAAATACGACAGGAAACTCTCTTCATTATGCTATTCTGATTTTTTCATCTAATATAATAAGTTCGTAACTATATATTTTATCCTTTATAAATACGCTATTCTTAGCAACCTCATTTGCTTCTTTCAAATCCTTCACCTTAAATAAAAATGAACCTTCATTCCTATTGATGTGTCCTCCACCTATTAAATATTTATTCTCTCCATTATTTTTTATCCTTGTTATATGTGCTCCTATGCACTTTCCTTTCTTGTCCCTACCTTGAATAGAATAATTTACTCTAACAAAAAAACTGCCATGTTGTTGCATAAATGTACCCCCATCTATAAAATCGTGCAAATAACTACATAATTCGATTATATAGAACATTTGTTCGATTGTCAATATTTCTTTTCATTCATTTGAAAATATTTCCCTGACTTCTATTCCAGAAATCTTTAACAATCCTATCTATTTCTTTTGAATTTTTAAGAAGTATTAAGTTTCTCCATTCCCTTGGAAATAACTTATAGTAACTTGGATAAGAAAATCTCTCATCGATTAAGAGAACTACTCCCTTATCTTCTTCTGTTCTTATTACTCTTCCTGCAGCCTGCATAACCTTATTCATCCCCGGGTACATATATGCATATTCAAACCCCTTATTGTTTTTATGATTAAAATAATCCTTTATTATATTTCTCTCTAAAGAAATCTGTGGAAGACCAACTCCCACTATTATAGTTCCTATTAATCTATCTCCGGTTAAATCAATGCCTTCTGAAAAAATTCCTCCCATGACAGCGAACCCAATTAAGCCCTCTTTATTATCCTTAGAAAAACTATTTAAAAATTCTTCTCTTTCTTCTTCCATCATAAAAGAACTTTGACACAGAGTTTTTACATGAGAATTTTTTAGAGAATACCTTGTATAAACTTCATTCATGTACTCATATGATGGAAAGAACACTAGATAGTTTCCTCTCTTACTTTCAAAAATTCTTTCAATATCTTCTACGATTTTATCATAAGTAAACTTTCTCATTTTGTATGTCGTAGCTATGCTGCTATCCATCATTAAGCAGAGATTTTCCCTTCTAAAAGGTGAATTCAATCTTATTTTGTATGAATTTTCATCTCCTCCAAGAATATCAACAAAATAATCCATAGGCATTAGAGTAGCTGAAAATAAAATAGAAGCTCTTCCTCTCTTCATTCCCTCCTGAAGTAAAAGTGATGGATCTAGGCAGAATAATTTTAACTTAACCTCATCTCCAAGCTTCTCTGCATAAGTTACATATGTATCATCATATCCATCAAAAGTCCTTATAAAGTTTAGGACATTAAAGTAAAACTCCATAAGTTCATCTTTAAAATTTTCATTGCTATCTTTATTTTCTAAAAACCACTTTTCTGCATGAAATGAAAATTCCCTTAAAAGAGATATTATATCCTTAGGAGGTTCTTTATCTATATATGCATTGCCGCCGTTCTCCTCACACAGCTTTCTAAACTTAATCATCTCTGAATTTATCTTATTAAGAATTCTAGAAACTTCTTTAGCCTTATCTAATGTATCTTTTTTTAACTTCAATATTTCTTTTTTACTAAGTTCCGCAGAAAACATTTCTCTTGCTCTATCAACCAGATTATGAGCCTCATCAATTAAAAATGTAAAATCTGTAGTTCCTTCTAAGAAAAATCTTTTTAAATATACTCTAGGATCAAATACATAATTATAATCACATATTATGCAGTCCGAAAAATTAGCCAATTCTAAAGAAAATTCAAAAGGACATACTCTATGTTTTCTAGAATATTCTTCAACAATCTCTCGACATAGATTATCTTCCTTAAAAATATCCTTTATAGCTTCATTTACTCTATCAAAGTGTCCTCTAGCGTATTCACACTTTTCAGGATCACAATTTTTCTCTTCTTTAAAACATATTTTATCCTTAGCTGTAATTGTAAGACTTTTAATTCTAAGTCCTTTATTCCTCATTTTTTCTACAGCCTTTTCCGCAGCAGTTCTAGTTATAGTTTTTGCTGTAAGATAAAATATCTTTGAGGTGTGTCCCTCTCCCATAGCTTTAATGCTTGGAAAAAGCGAAGCTAAAGTCTTTCCTATGCCTGTAGGAGCTTGAGCAAATATTTTCTTTTCCTCAACTATTGTTTTGTATACAGCTACAGCAAGCCTTCTTTGTCCCTCTCTATAACTTTTAAACGGAAATAGCATCTCTACTATAGACCTATTTCTCTCTTCAACCCAACTTTGCTGCATCCTTGCCCAATCCATATATTGATCTACTAAACTATAAAAAAACTCTTCCAACTCTTTAAAGTCAAAGGTCTTCATAAACCTTTTAATTTCTTTTGTATCCATTTGATAATATGTAAGCTGAATACATATATTTTCTAAATTATTTTCCTTAGAATATATAAATCCATAGCACTTAGCTTGAGCCCAATGAAGCTCATTATAATCCTCTTCCACAAACTCTAAAGGAACTGTAGTTGTCTTTATCTCATCAATTATAATCCTATCCTCTTCCTCTATAATTCCGTCAGCACGTCCACCTACTTCTAAAATTATACCTTCATCCTCTATAGTATAAGAAAGTGCTACCTCACTCTTATATTCTTTAGGAGCTGATTTTTGTATTTTCTGATGCACCTTTATAGCATCCACGTTTCTAGAACTTCCCGTAAATGTCGAAACCAAATCTCCAGACCTTAGAACAAACTCCACAAGGTTTCTAACGGAAATCTTTATAATGGTTTTCTCTTCCATATTTTTTATCCTCTCGATTATGTATAGTCTATACTTAATTATAACTTATTTTTAAAATATATATGAATCAATCCAAACAAACCTACATACTCCTGCAGAATTAATTACTGATATACCTAAAGCATCTATGCTGGTTATTGTTGTTAAAGCTCTATTCCTAAATAATGTCCAATAATGATATAACGTGCCTTCATAGCACTATTTATTTATGAAAAAAACACATAAGATCTTTTTCAAAAATCCAATTATAAAATTTAAAATAACGTTTTAAAATAAATGTTTATATGATATTATTAAAATAAATATAATGGGAATAAAGTTAAAAAGTGTTAATCGAAATAATAATTAAGTATATATCAATATAAGGAGGTATAAATGCATGTTTAAAAATCGCTTAAAAGATTTAACCTCAGCTGAAAAAGTACAAACTTTACTTTTAGCAATTGGAGTATTAGTGCTTATTCCTGTAGCCTTTCCTTTATTCTCATTGGGATCTACTCAGATTACTTATTTACAAATAGTATCCTATTCATTTATGGGAGCATCATATTTATTTTGCATAATTAGACCATCTGCTAAATTTAAGGATAAAGTGATAAGTTTAATAATGTTTCTTTCAATTGTTTTTCTAGCTATTAATAAAATTCTTTTAAAGTGGTAAAAATGTTAAATCAAACAAAACTAATAGAAATATAAGATTTGCATTATAGAAAGCGTTGAACTAGCATTAGAAGCTTTCCTAAATGCAAATCCCATATAGAATCTTCAATAAAAATTGTCACAATTTACTTCTTAATCGTCCTTAATTCTATAAATATACACTGGCCTTATATCTTTATCCGTAAAGTCGCTTAAATACTGGTAAAGTGATACATAAAGTCTATTTTTCGTATGCTGAGCCATAAATAAATCATATATGCCTATTTTCCAGTTATAGCCTTTATCGTGTATAACTTGAGTATGGTATGGATATTTATTATCAGGACTACCATGTTGTATCACATCTCCTATATTTAATAAGGAAAATAACCTATCAAAATTGTCTAATGCTTGTTGAACTGTTATAGCAGTATATGCTGCAGCTCTATTGGCTCCTAAACCGTTTTCATTTCCCCAATGCCTTCTAAAATATCGTGCGGCTCTCCATGTTATAGATATATTAGTTAAATTTTTATGATCCTTTGTTTTGCAAAACCAAGAATCAATTTTATCCCATTTGCTGCCTACTTCCTCCATTCCTCCAGCTTTTAAGACTTGAGATACAAAGTTTGCACAATCATCTGTTTCAAAATATGGATACTGACTTATGTTAGGGGTTAAAGCATATTTTTCTGCATATTCCTTAGCTAACATTCTATCATAGTGTAAATTTGCTTTTGAGATAATATCATTTTCTCTATTATATTCACTCATAATATCCTCTAAAATAATTGTTATCATTATATAATATAAGATATAACTATATTTTATACCAAAAGATAAACCTTGTTGTATAAAAATTCATATTTTCGCATAAATTATACTTCATTATATTAATATATGTTATATAATAGATATAACATATATAGGGGGTGTAGAAATTGAAAATATCAATGAAATATGGTGAAAAGCACTTTGATTTAAATTTTGAACATAAAAATGTAAAAATCATAAGTAGTCTATCTTCTCCTAAATTAAAAAGAGAAGAAGAAATATTAAAATATGCTATTGAAAATCCAATCGATAGCCCAAGATTAAAGGATATAGTAAAACCTGATGAAGATGTGTGCATTATAGTACCAGATGTTACAAGATTATGGCAAAAACCATCTGTATATTTGCCTTATGTGATTAAAGAATTAGAAGAAGCAGGAGTTAAAGATGATAATATCCATTTCATCTGCGCATTAGGAACTCATAGAAAGCAAAATGAAGAAGAACATAAATTGATCATGGGTGAAGATCTTTTTAATAGGTTTGAAATTATAGATCATGACTGTAGAGATAAGGATAATCTCCAATATGTTGGTACCACATCTTTTGGTACTGAAGTGTATGTAAATAAATTAGCACTTCAATGCAAACACATTATCCTTACAGGCGGAATTGTCTTTCACGATATAGCTGGCTTTGGTGGAGGAAGAAAGGCCATATTACCAGGTATCAGCAGTTATGAAACTGTAATGCAAAATCACTCTCTTTCACTAAATCCAAATGGACCAGGAAGTAATCCAAAAGTTAGAACTGCCCTTATGGATGGAAACCCTTTTAGCGAGGACATGCTTGAAGCTGCTAAATTTGTAAATCCATCCTTTTTATTTAATGTAATACTAGATTCAGATGGCAATTTTACAGCTGCCGTTGCAGGTAATTATATTACCGCCCACAGAAAAGGCTGTGAAATATTGAAATCAATAGACAGCTTCAATATTAAAGAAAAAGCTGATGTTATTATAGCTTCAGCTGGTGGATATCCAAAAGATATAGATCTTTATCAAGCTTCAAAAGCCTTAAGCAATTCAGTAGAAGCTGTACGTGAAGGCGGAACCATAATTTTGGTTGCTCAATGTATAGAAGGATTAGGTCATAAAGATATGGAGCATATATTCTATAACTTTAAAAACAATGCAGAAAGAGAAAAGGAAGTTAGAAGAGAATATACAATTGCAAAGTTTTTTGCTTTTGTTATATGCGAAATGGCAGTTAAATACAATATAATATTAGTTTCTTCAATGGATCAAAAGGCTTTAGAATGTTGCAACATTAAAATTACAAACAATTTAGAAGATGCTATATATTATGCTAAAGATGCTATAGACAATGCTGATTTAATCTATTTAATGCCTACAGCGGGAAGTACATTACCTGTTCAATCTTAAAGTATAATTTTTTCATAAAAATTTAATAAACCTTATTGAATATTTATAAGTATACATGTATAATAATACATAAGATAATTGAGAGGGAGTTGTTTTTATGAAAAAGAATATATTAAATAAATTAGTTACATTAACGTTAATGACTGCCATGATATTTACTTTCTCAGCTTGTAGCAAAACTAAATCACCTATGGAAAGAGTTAAAGAAAATGGTACTTTAATAGTTGGAACAAGCGGTGACTATCCACCATATGAATTTCATAAAAAAGTAAATGGTGAAGATAAGGTTGTTGGTTTCGACATAATGATAGCTGAAGAAATTGCAAAAGACTTAGGTGTAAAATTAGAAATAAGGGATATGAACTTTGAGGGCTTATTAGGCGCACTAAAAAGCAACAAAGTTGATATGGTTATAGCTGGTATGAATCCAACTCCTGAGAGAGCAAAAGAAGTTGACTTCTCAAAGGTATATTATGTAGCTAAGCAAGCAGTTTTAGTAAGAGCTGAAGATAAAGATAAAATAAAATCTTTAGATGACTTAAAGGGTAAAAAAGTTGGAGTTCAATTGAGTTCAACTCAGGAAGAAATAGCAAAATCTCAAATTAAAGATGCTGAAATCAAATCTTTAAGCAAAATTACAGATTTAATTCTTGAACTTAAGAATAAAAAGGTAGATGCTTTAGTAGTAGAACTTCCTGTTGGACAATCTTATGCAGATAAAAATAAAGATTTATCCATGTCTGATATAGAATTTGATAAATCTATTTCAGAAAAAGGATCTGCTATAGCAGTAACAAAGAATAACCAAGAATTTTTAGATTCAATAAATAAAACTTTAGATAGACTTATGACCGAAGATAAGATTAATCAATTTATTGTAGACGCAAGCAATATGATTGAATAACATACTATAGAGTAACTTAGGAAAAGATAATGGCTAAGCCATTATCTTTTGTTAGTTAAGATCAATTGTTTATTTTTTGTTTTTTAGTTATAATTTTTCAATTTATAGGAGGGATTTATAATTGAACTTTAGTTTTTTAGTAAAATACTATACGATGTTCTTATCTGGTGTAAAAATGACCTTATTGTTAGCATTTTTAACAGTTTTATTTGGAACAATTTTAGGTACTCTATTATCTTTAATGAGACTTTCTAATAATAAGATACTTAAACTTATTTCTACAGCTTACGTAGAGTTTATAAGAGGTACTCCTTTAATGATTCAATTGTTTTTATTCTACTTCGGTATACCCGCTGCTTTAGGAGTAGAACTTCCTGAATTCCCATCTGCTATATTAGCTCTATCAATTAATAGTGGAGCATATGTAGCAGAAATAATAAGATCAGGAATACAAGCTGTTGATAAAGGTCAAATGGAAGCAGCTAGAAGCTTAGGTATGACTTATGCTATGACCATGAAGGAAGTTATCATTCCTCAAGCTGTTAAAAATGTTTTACCTGCTTTAGGTAACGAATTTGTTACAGTTATAAAAGAATCTTCTATAGTGTCGGTTATAGGGCTTACAGAACTTACCAGAACTTCTGATATCATAAGAGGAGTAACATATCTTTCATTTGAACCTTTAATAGTAGTTGCAGTTTTGTATTTTATAATGACATTTACATTGTCTAAATGTATTGGATTACTTGAAAGGAGGATGAAAACTAGTGATTAAGGTAAATAATTTGCATAAAAAATTTAATCACGTCCATGTTCTTAAAGGAGTAAACGCCCACATTAATAAGGGTGAGGTTGTAGTTGTTATTGGGCCTAGCGGCTCTGGAAAAAGTACATTTTTAAGATGCCTAAACTTATTAGAAACTCCAACTGAGGGCGAAATAATCTTCGAAGGTACTAATATTACAGATAAAAAGGTTAATATAAATCATTTACGTGAAAAAATGGGAATGGTTTTTCAGCAGTTTAATTTGTTTCCTAATAAAACCGTTCTTGAGAATATAACTTTAGCACCAATAAAGGTAAAAAAGAAATCAAAGGAAGAAGCAGAAGCTATTGCATTTAAACTTTTAAAGAAAATAGGTCTTGATGATAAAGCAAATAGCTACCCTTCTCAACTTTCCGGTGGTCAAAAACAGAGAATAGCTATAGCACGAGCATTAGCTATGGAACCAGATGTTATGCTTTTTGATGAACCCACTTCTGCATTAGACCCTGAAATGGTTGGTGAAGTATTGAATGTAATGAAAGAACTTGCGTCAGAAGGAATGACAATGGTGGTTGTTACTCACGAAATGGGATTTGCTAAAGAAGTAGGAGATAGAATCTTCTTTATGGACGGAGGAAACATTATTGAAGAAGGAACTCCGGAAGAAGTATTTAACAATCCAAAGAATGCTAGAACTAAAGATTTCTTAAGCAAAGTCCTATCTTAGGGGTATAGATTATAAAAAGGGGGTATAAATTATGAAAAGCAGATTTTTGGGGAAAAAATATTTAAATGATAACTCTAATCCTCTATCTTCAGCGGCTTCTCTACTGGGAGATAAAGATATTATTAATTTAAGCATTGGAGACCCAGACTTTATAACAGACAGTATCATAACTAATGCAGCTTTTAAGGACGCTTTAAATGGACATACTAAATACACAAAACCGTCTGGAGACCCAGAGCTTATAAAAGAGATTACTAAGTTTTATAAAGATGATTATAATATTGATGTGAAAGAAAATGAAGTAATGGTTACCGTAGGTGCTTGTCACGCAATGTATTTGGCCCTTAAATCTATTATAGATGAAGGTGACGAGGTAATTGTACCAGAACCTTATTTTACTCCATACAAAGATCAAATTGAAGATGTTGGAGGTAAAATAGTTACATTAGTGACAAATGAAGATGAAGGATTTAATATAAACATAAGTAGATTAAAGCTTTTAATTAACGAAAGAACTAAAGCAATTATAATCAATTCTCCTAATAATCCCACAGGAGCATGTTATGATAGAGAAACTTTAGAGGCCTTAGCTAAGGTAGCAATAGAAAATAATCTTGTTATTATTTCTGATGAAGTGTATGATGCCATTATGTTTAATGATAAAAAACATACATCTATCCTTTCAATGGAAGGTATGAAAGAAAGAAGTGTTCTCTTAGGAAGTTTTTCAAAGGGATATGCAATGACTGGATGGAGAGTTGGCTTTGCAATTGCGCCAGACTATGTTATTGATTGCATGGTTCAAATTAACGAAAGTGTAACTTTCTCAGCACCATCTATTTCACAAAGGGCAGCTATTTATGCTTTGAGAAATAGAAATAAAGTTCAACCAGCTATTGTAAAAGGTTTTGAAGAACGTATGATTTATACAGCAAATAAAATAAATGAAATCAAAGGCATGAAAGTATTAGATCCAAAAGGCGGCATCTATCTATTTGCTAATATAAAAGGTACGGGAATGACTTCAGAAGAGTTTTGTAAAGTTCTTTTAGAGAAAGCTAAAGTTGTTGTTGTATCAGGCACCGCTTTTGGCAAAAGCGGTGAAGGTTTTGTTAGAATAGCTTGTACTGTTAATATAGAGAAATTAGAAGAAGCGTTGAATAGAATGAAAAACTTATTTAATGTTTAATAAAATTATATTGTAATAAAAAAGAGTATTAGAACTTTTTTACTAGTGCTCTTTTTTTATTTTCTATTTTAAATTTTAATTAATTATTTACTTTTAATTTTTTATACTATATGGTATAATTTTTGCATAAATACAATATAATGTATTTATGTAAAAATTATTTCAATTATGGAGGTGGGCATCTATGCTTTCTATTCATTTTTTGCTAGACTTATCTATTATTTTATTGTCAACTAAACTATTAGGGCTTTTTACTAGAAAAATTCATATGCCTCAAGTAGTAGGAGCACTTTTAGCTGGTATAATCTTAGGACCTTCTGTTTTAGGAATGGTTCATGAAACAGACTTTATCTCTAAAATGTCCGAGCTTGGTGTTATTGTTCTTATGTTTCAAGCTGGTCTGGATACTGACTTTAACGAGCTGAAAAAGTGTGGAAAAGCCTCCTTTATTATTGCTCTAATGGGAGTTGTAGTTCCTTTAATGGGCGGGCTTGCAGTAGCTAGCTTCTTTAACAATGATGGAAACTTTTTTAATTTGAGTAATCAAAAACTTATTGAAAATATATTTATGGGAGTGATATTAACAGCTACATCTGTTAGTATTACCGTGGAAACACTTCAAGAACTTGGAAAATTAAAAACCAGCGCAGGAACTGCTATAATGGGAGCCGCTATTATCGATGATATTTTAGGTATAATACTTCTTACTATAGCAACTAGCTTTAATGATCCTTCTGTAAATATACTTTATTCATTAATTAAAATAGCTGCCTTCTTCTTAATATCTATTGTTAGCGGTATCATTTTCAGAAAAATTTTTATCTTTCTAAGCCTTCGCCACGGTCCTAAGAGGCGACTTTCTTTATTTGCTTTTTCTTTTTGCTTGATTTTGTCCTTTATTGCAGAAGCATACTTTGGTATTGCTGATATTACTGGATCCTACATTGCAGGAGTAATAATTTCAAATACTGTTCATTCAGACTATATTGAGAGCAAAATAGAGGTTTTATCTTATCTTCTTCTTTCACCTATATTTTTTGCTAGTATAGGAATTAACAATGATTTATCATCTGCTGGCAGTTCTCTACTGCTATTTACTGTAGTATTAACAGTCATAGCCATACTAACTAAGGTAGTTGGATGCGGCCTAGGTGCTAAGCTATGTGGATATGACAATAAATCTTCTCTTCAAATAGGAGTAGGAATGATTTCTCGTGGGGAAGTAGCCCTTATTGTTGCTAATAAAGGTTCTGCTATAAATCTACTTCCAAAACAATTTATAGGATCTATAATCGCTGTAGTTATATTTTCAACTTTAATAACTCCAATTTTATTAAAATTAGCTTTTAAAGAGAATATATATTTTACTCATAGAGCTGCTTAAAAAATTTAAAAACTATATATAAAGATGTAATTACATATGTCCTTCAGTGTGTAATCACATCTTTATATATTATACCTTCTCTCATACCTATTCTAAATATTTTCCTATAGTCCTATATTTATTATATCTCTTATCCAAAGTGCACTCTATATCTTCCATCAATTCATGAAAATTCACCTTTAAAAGTTCCTCTTTAATTCTATCAGCCATTAAATCTACATCTTTATGAGCTCCTCCTAAAGGTTCTTCTATAATTTTATCTATTATATTATAAGACTTTAAATCTTGAGCCGTTATCTTCATTACATCAGCTGCTTCTGCTACTCTTGAAGAATCCTTCCACAAAATGCTGGCAAAGCCTTCTGGTGAAAGTACAGAATATACAGCATGTTCAAGCATCCATATCTCATCTCCTACTGATAGTGCTAAAGCTCCTCCGCTGCCTCCTTCTCCTATAACAATTGATATTATTGGAGTTTTTAGCATGGCCATTTCCATAAGATTCTTAGCAATAGCTTCTCCTTGACCTCTTTCTTCTGCACCTTTCCCTGGAAAAGCTCCTGGTGTATCAATAAAACAAATTACTGGTCTCTTAAACTTTTCCGCCTGTTTCATAAGTCTTAAAGCTTTTCTATATCCTTCTGGATTTGGCATACCAAAATTTCTTTTTATATTTTCTTTTGTATTTCTTCCCTTTTGCTGTCCTATTATGGTACAGGGCATTCCATTTAGCTTTCCAATACCTCCTATGATACAAGCATCATCACCAAAATATCTATCTCCATGAAATTCTATAAACCCATCAAAAATTCTTTCTATATAATCAAGGGCTGTTGGACGCTCTATCATTCTAGACAACATAAGCTTATCCATAGGAGTTAGATTTTTATATTCGCTTTCCTTAAGCTCTTTTAGCTTCTTTTCAAATTCATTTATTTCAAGGGATAAATCTATATTTTTTTCTTCCGAAAATTTTTTTAATTCTTCTATCTTTTTACTGATTTCACTGATTTTCTTTTCGCACTCTAGCAAAAAAATCACCTCACCCTTAGGAGTGTATATCTAAAATTCTATATAATGTCTTCTTAAGCTCATTTCTATTTACTATCTTATCTATAAATCCATGTTCCAATAAAAATTCTGCACTTTGAAAACCCTCTGGAAGTTTTTGCTTTATGGTTTGCTCTATTACTCTTCTACCTGCAAATCCTATAAGCACTTGAGGTTCTGATAAAATAATATCCCCAAGCATGGCAAAACTTGCAGTGACACCTCCTGTAGTTGGATCTGTAAGCACGGCTATATATAAAAGTCCTTCTTCATTATGTCTTGCTATAGCTGCGCTTGTCTTTGCCATCTGCATCAGAGAAAACATTCCTTCTTGCATTCTAGCTCCACCTGATGCTGTAAATATTATAACTGGAAGTCTTTCCTTTGTAGCTCTCTCAATTGCCCGAGTTAACTTCTCTCCTACAACAGAGCCCATGCTTCCCATCATAAATTTACTATCCATAATTCCTATCACTGCATCTTTTCCATAAATCTTACCTATACCTGTAACCACAGCTTCATTTAATTCTGATGCCTCCTGAGAAGATTTTATTTTCTCAGAGTACTCTGGAAAGTCTAAAGGATTTAATGTTTTCATATCCCTATCCATTTCCCTAAAGGTCCCTGTATCTACAATTAAATCTATTCTCTCTTTGGCGCTCATCCTATAATGTTTTCCGCACTGTGGACAAATTTTAAAATTTTCTTCTAAATCTCTTTTATATAAGATTTTTCCGCAACCGCTGCATTTTATCCACATACCGCTAGGTATATTGGGGGTATTTTCCTCGTTATCTCTATCATTTACAGAATTTTTTAGAGTTATATACTTAGTCTTTTTGAACATAGGATTGAACTTAAACATAAAACCCACCTGCCTTTAACAACAATATTGAAGTTGTTGTTATAAAATGACCTAATATATTAAACCATAATAGGTTATATTCTAATTTATCTTTAATAATTAAATTCATCTTTTATAAATCCTGTATTATAAGCACCTTTTGTAAAAGTATCATTATAAAGTATCTTTAGTTGGAAATCTATATTAGTGCTTATACCTTCTATTACAAACTCCTCCAAGGCTCTTTTCATTTTGTTTATAGCTTCATTTCTATCTCTTCCATGAACTATAAGCTTTGCCAGCATAGAATCATAATAAGGAGGTATTTTGTAGCCTTGATAAAATGCACTATCTATTCTTATTCCACTTCCACCAGGTATATGAGTAATATTAATAGTTCCTGGTGATGGCATAAAGCCCTTTTCCGGATTTTCTGCATTTATTCTGCATTCTATTGAATGGCCTTTAAGCCTTATATCCTCTTGAGTTACTTCTAACCTCTCCCCAGAAGCAACCTTAATCTGTTCTTTTACTAAATCTATTCCTGTTACCATCTCTGTTATTGGATGCTCTACCTGTATTCTGGTGTTCATTTCCATAAAGTAAAAGTTACCTTTATTATCTAATAAAAATTCTATAGTCCCTGCTCCTTTATAATTAACAGCTTTAGCAGCCTTCACTGCAACCTCTCCCATTTTCCTTCTCAATTCTTCATTCATTACAGGACAAGGGGTTTCTTCTAAAACCTTTTGATTTCTTCTTTGTATGGAGCAATCTCTTTCTCCTAGATGTATTATATTTCCGTAGTTATCTCCCAGTATTTGAAACTCTATATGCCTTGGATTTTCAATAAACTTTTCCATGTACATACTGTCATCTCCAAAAGCTCCTTTAGCCTCTATCTTTGCCGTATCAAATACTTTTATAATCTCTTCCTTATTTCTTGCTATTCTTATACCTCTTCCGCCGCCTCCAGATGACGCCTTAATCATTACTGGGTATCCAATTCTCTCTGCTTCCTTTAAGGCATCTTCTAAGGTTTCAAGATTTCCCATACTTCCTGGAGTGACTGGAACTCCTGCTTGTATCATTATTTCTCTAGCCCTTGACTTATTACCCATATCTTCTATAGTCTTTACATCAGGTCCTATAAATGTGATATTGCACCCTCTACACATCTCTGCAAATTTGCTGTTTTCAGACAGAAATCCAAAGCCAGGATGAATGGCCTGAGCCCCTGTAAGAACCGTAGCACTTATTATGTTTTCCATGTTAAGATAGCTTTCACTTGCCTTTGCTGGCCCAATACATACAGCCTCATCTGCCATACTTACATGGATGGCATCTTTATCTGCTTCGGAATATACTGCTACTGTCTCAATTCCCATTTCTCTACATGCTCTAATTATCCTAACTGCAATTTCTCCACGATTAGCAATTAAGATTTTGTTAAACATATATTCCACCTACTTTCCTACTGCAAACATAATTTCAGCTTCTACTGCCTTTTCTCCATTAACAGTGGCTATTCCTTTTCCTATTCCAGCAGGTCCCTTCATCTTTATTATTTCAACTTCCAGCCTTAACACATCTCCTGGAACAACCTTGCGTCTAAACTTAGCCTTATTAATTCCTCCAAAATATGCTATTTTCCCTTTAAACTCTTCTTTGCTTAAAAGAGCTATTGCTCCAACCTGAGCAAGTGCCTCCACCATAAGCACTCCAGGCATAACCGGCTCCCCTGGAAAATGTCCTTGGAAGAAATATTCATTCATGGTTACATTTTTATATCCAACAGCCCTCTTGCCCTCTTCTAGCTCCTCTACTCTATCAACAAGAAGGAAAGGATATCTATGAGGAATTATTTCTTGGATCTCTTTTATACCAAGCATTTTTTATCACTCCAATCTGTATAATCAACCATTATAAATGGACAATTGTTAATTGCCCATTGTACATTGTTAATTTAATCTTAAAGTTTTCTAACTTTAAAAATTGTTTCTCCATACTCAACCATTTCTTCATTTTCTACTAAAATTTCAACTATTTCATAGTCATCTTCCGCTTCTATTTCATTCATAAGCTTCATAGCTTCTATTATGCAGAGTACATCTCCCCTTTTTACCTTATCTCCAACTGATACAAAAGGAGGATCCTCTGGAGATGGTGCTGCATAAAAAGTTCCAACTATTGGAGACTTTATAGCTATAAGATTTTCATCTTTTTTACTTATTACTTCTTCCTTATTTCTAAGGACACTCTCTACACTTACTTCGTCTAATCCACCGTCTTTTCTAACTTCTAATTCATTAACTTGTAAATTGTTAATATATTCTTGTTTAACATTTAACTTATCTTTTTCTAACTTATCAACTTGGCTTTCTTTTTTTAGCTTGATTTTAATATCATCTGCCTCTACTTCTAAAGATGTAAGCTTAGAGTCGCTCATAGTCTTTATAAGTTCTTGAATAGCTTTATAATCCATAACTCTACCTCTCATCCCATTTCTTTAAAACTATTGTTGAATTATGTCCTCCAAAACCTAATGAATTGGACATGGCATACTTTAACTCTTGTTTTCTTCCCTTATTTGGAACATAATCTAAATCACATTCCTCATCTGGAACCTTATATCCTATAGTTGGAGGTACAAATCCTTCTTCTAAAGCTTTTACACAGACAATAGCTTCTACTGCTCCTGCTGCTCCAAGAAGATGCCCTGTCATTGACTTAGTTGAACTTACTGGTACTTTGTATGCATAATCTCCAAATACAGTCTTTATTGCAGCAGTTTCAAACTTATCATTGTATGGTGTGCTTGTTCCATGAGCATTTATATAAGAAATTTCTTCTTCTCCTATGCCTGAATCTTTAATAGCCAGTTTCATTGCTCTTGCTCCACCTTCTCCATTTGGTGCTGGTGAAGTTATATGATAAGCATCACAAGTAGCTCCATAACCGGTTATCTCTGCATATATCTTTGCATTTCTCTTTAATGCATGCTCAAGAGATTCTAGAATTAATATTCCTGATCCTTCTCCCATAACAAAGCCATCTCTTTCCTTATCAAAAGGAATAGATGCCCTATTTTTGTCTTTACTTGTGCTTAAAGCTGTAAGTGATATAAATCCAGCCACTGATAGAGGTGTTATTGAAGCTTCTGCTCCTCCTGTAATTATTATATCTGATAACCCATTTCTTATATTATGAAAAGCTTCTCCTACAGCATGAGTTCCTGTAGCACAGGCTGTAACTATTGTAGTACAAATTCCTTTAGCTCCATATTTTATAGCTATATTCCCAGCTGCCATATTTCCTATAATCATAGGTATAAAAAATGGTGATATTCTATTTGGTCCTCTTTCTATTAACTTTTTATGTTGTTCTTCTATAGTGCTTATACCGCCTATTCCTGAACCTACAATAACCCCAAACCTCTCTCTATCAAGAGATTCTAGATCAAGCCCTGCATCCTTCACAGCCTCATCTGCTGCCGCCATAGCAAATTGACAGAACCTATCCATCCTTCTAACTTCTCTTTTATCCATATAATCAGCTGCATCAAAATTTTTAACCTCAGCAGCTAATTTAACCTTATAGTCAGTTGTATCAAAAGCTGTTATATTATCAATTCCGCACTTTCCTTCTTTGATGCTGCTCCAAAATGTATTTACATCATTACCTATAGGAGTAATAGCTCCCATACCTGTGATAACTACTCTGTTTTTCACCATAATTCACTCCCTGCTTAACCTTTAAAATCTATATATGCATTCCTCCATCTACACTAAGCACTTGACCTGTTATATAACTAGCGTCTTCTGAAGATAAAAAAGCAACTACGTTTGCTATATCCTTAGGTGTTCCAAGCCTTTTTAGAGGAATATTAGCCTTTATCTGCTCTTTTACTTTATCAGATAAAACTTCAGTCATATCTGTTTCAATATATCCTGGCGCTATAGCATTTACAGTTATTCCTCTGCTTCCTATTTCTTTAGCTATAGACTTTGTAAATCCAATAATTCCAGCTTTAGCAGCTGCATAATTTGCCTGACCTGCGTTTCCTGATAATCCTACTACAGAGGAAATATTAATTATCCTTCCACTTCTTTGCTTCAACATAACAGGTACAACATGCTTTGTGCAGTTGAATACTCCTTTTAAATTTACATTTATAACCCTATCAAACTCCTCTTCTTTCATTCTCATAAGAAGAGTATCTTTTGTTATACCAGCATTATTTACCAAAATATCTATTGAGCCAAAATTTTCTATAGTTTCATCAACTATTCTCTTAGCATCATCAAAACTGCTTACATCTCCTTTAACCGCTAATGCCTTTACTCCCTTTTCTTCGACCTGCTTAACCACTTCTTCTACTGAGTTTAAATCACTTCTATAATTTAAAACAACATTAGCACCAAGTTCTGCAAGCCTTAATGCAATTGCTCTTCCTATTCCCCTGCTAGCTCCTGTTATTATGGCATTTTTTCCTTTTAATATCATTTAATTTACACTCCTTTTAATTCTTTTACTGTCTTATTTAATGAAGCTAAATCTTCTACATTTAGAACCTTAACACTTCTATCTATCTTTTTTACAAATCCGCTTAGTGCTTTTCCTGGTCCTATTTCAACAAAAGTATTTATTCCATCCTTTATCATATTATTTACTATATCCTCCCATAATACAGAACTATATACTTGCTTTTTTAGCAGCTCTCTTATCTCGCTTTTATCCTTTATATAATCTCCTGTTACGTTGGTCATAGCAGGAATACCTATATCATTAATCTCTACCTTCTCAAGCTCCTTATAAAGTTTTTCTCCAGCACCCTTTAGCATAGATGTATGAAAAGGCCCACTTACTGAAAGGGGCATCACTCTCTTTGCACCAAGTTCTTTTGCTTTAGATGAAGCTGCTTCTACTGCTTTTATTTCCCCAGCAATAACTATTTGAGAAGGACAATTAAAGTTAGCAACTTCTACAATTCCTTCTGACTTTGAAGCAATACAGGCTTCCTTAACCTTTTCCCTATCTAAACCTATAATAGCTGCCATGGTGCCAACGCCCTGTGGCACTTCCTCCTGCATGAACCTTCCTCTTTTTTTCACAAGCTTTACTGCATCTTCAAAGTTAAAAACGCCGCTGTACACTAATGCAGAATACTCTCCAAGGCTAAGTCCTGCAGCTGCATCTGCTTTTATTCCACTTCTTTCTAAAGCCTTTAATAAAGCTATACTTGTTGTTACAACAGCAGGCTGAGTATTTTCAGTCTTATCCAATTCCTCTTTACTGCCTTCAAAACACAATTTGCTTATAGAAAACCCTAATGCCTCATCTGCTGCCTCAAAAACTTTTCTGCTTTCTTCTATGTTGTCATAAACTTCTTTTCCCATGCCAACATATTGTGCTCCTTGACCTGAGAATATAAAAGCAACTTTATTCATAGTAACCTCCCAATGTCACATTCTTAACTACCTGTTCTGCTTCAGTGAAAATTTCTTCTATTATTTCCCTGCAGCTTTGTTCTTTCTTTATAAGTCCTGCTATCTGTCCAGCCATAACTGACCCCATTTCAATATCACCATCACGGGCTGCTCTTGGAAGTGCACCTTTTCCTAATTCCTCAAACTTCTCTAATGAGAATTCTCCTTTTTCTAACAAACTAAACTCTCTTGTTAATTTATTTCTTAAAACTCTAACTGGATGTCCTGTAGCTCTTCCTGTAACCACAGTATCAATATCCTTGGCCTTAATAACTCTTTCTTTATAGTTTTTATGAACTGTACACTCATTTGCAACTAAAAATCTTGTTCCAACCTGAACACCAGAAGCACCAAGCATAAATGCAGCAGCAACTCCTCTTCCGTCTCCAATTCCGCCTGCTGCTATTACAGGAATATTCACTGCATCCACCACTTGAGGCACAAGAGCCATAGTTGTAAGCTCTCCTATATGCCCTCCAGCTTCACAGCCTTCAGCAACTACAGCATCTGCTCCACTTCTTTCCATTCTCTTTGCTAAAGCTACTGATGCTACTACAGGTATTACAGTAATTCCATGTTTCTTCCACATCTCCATATATTTCCCCGGACTTCCTGCACCTGTTGTTATAACTTTTACTCCCTCTTCGCAAACAAGCTTTGCTATATCATCTGCATTATCACTTAAAAGCATTATATTCACACCAAAAGGCTTATCTGTCATTTGTTTAGCCTTTCTTATCTCTTCTCTAACATAATCTACAGGAGCATTTCCTGCTGCTATAATTCCAAGACCCCCTGCATTAGAAACTGCTGCTGCTAATGAGCTGTCAGCTATCCAAGCCATTCCTCCTTGGATTATAGGATATTTTATACCTAATTTTTTAAATAAACTATTACTGCTCATACTTACCTCCTACAAAAAGAGACTGCTATGCTGCAGTCTTTAGTTTTTGATTGTTTATCCTATTAGCACTTTGATTCTATATAATTTACTAGATCTTCAACAGTCTTTAAGTTCTCAAGGTCCTCGTTAGGAATTTGTATATCAAATTCATCTTCAAGTTCCATTATTACCTCAAATATGTCTAGAGAATCTATCCCTAAATCATCTTGGAAATTTGATTCTAACTTTATTTCCTCTTCCCCTATTCCTAATTGTTCTGCCATAATCTTTCTAACTTTTTCAAATAACATAATAACGCCTCCCATATTTTATATAATTACCATTTGATTAAATGTGCTCCGAAGGTAAGCCCTCCACCAAAGCCCACTATAATGATTTTGTCTCCTTTTTTTAAAAGTCCTTTTTCATTCATTTCATCTAAGGCTATCGGAATGCTTGCCCCAGATGTATTTCCATATCTATCTAAATTTATATAAAACTTATCCTTATCGAGCTTCAACTTTTTAGCCACAAAATCAATAATTCTTAAATTGGCCTGATGTGGAACTATATAGTCTATATCATCTAAAGTATATTGAGTATCTTTAAGAACCTTACCTATACTATGGATCATTGCATTTATAGCAAATTTAAATACTTCTCTTCCTTCCATAGATAAATTACTTTTAAAATTTATATCAGTTTTGGAATAAGGATTTTTTAAAGGTACTGTACCACACTCTAAAAATTTGCCTCCACTTCCATCAGAACCTGTATATTGAGATATTAAGCCTATTTCTTCACTTCTCTCAAGAACAACTGCTCCTGCTCCATCTCCAAATAATACACAAGTACTTCTATCTTCCCAGTCAATTATCTTAGATAAAACCTCGGCTCCAATTACTAAAGCATTCTTACTTTGTCCTGTCTTTATAAACTGAGATGCAATCCCTACTGCATATATAAATCCTGTGCATGCTGCACTTATATCAAAACAAGTAGCATTAATAGCTCCTAGTTTTTCTTGAACCATACATGCTGTGGATGGAGTAAAGTTATCTGGAGTAGCAGTTGACACTATAATAAGTTCTATATCCTCTGGTTTTAATTTAGAACTTTCCAGCGCCTTTCTTCCAGCTTTTGCAGCTAGCTCAGAGGTATTTTCCTCTTTTGAAATTCTCCTCTCCCTTATTCCAGTTCTACTTTTAATCCACTCATTATTGGTATCTACAATCTTTGATAAATCATCATTTGTAACAATATTTTCTGGAACATACCTTCCGGTACCTATTACTTTAACTTCAAACATATTCCTATTCCTTTTCACATTGATTTTTTGTTAGATACTTATTTTTGAAGAAGTCATTTAATTTACTTAAGGCTCTTTCTAAAACTTTTTCTTCATCCTCTGATAAGCCTTCTATAGTAGCCTTAATCATATCAGAATGAAACTTTTCATGAACTCTATAAGCAAGCTTACCTGCTCTTGTAAGAATTATCTTAACTACTCTTCTATCTTTCTCATCCCTCTGTCTTTCTACGTATCCCTTTTTTACAAGATTATTTATAGCTGTGGTTAATGTTCCTACAGTTATTCCAAGATCAGCTGCCACCTCAGACATTGTTCTTGCTCTATACATACCAATAGCTTCTATTGTGTGAATTTCTGTCACGGATAAATCATTTAATTTGCCAGACTTTAAAGCAGTTTGTTCAATTGTCAATATTTCATTGAATGTATCTACTAGTAGTTCGTTTAGTATTTTCTTTATAGGTCTATCCATCACATATCACTTCTCTTTCTAACTAACGTCCATATTTACACTTTATTAAAACTTACTTCGATAATCAAATATTTTGATAATCAAAGTATATACAAAAAATAAAAAACTGTCAATCAATTTTTTAGGCTATGTTTTGACAAATTTCAAAACACAGCCTTATATAAAAATATTACTTTTTTAAAATCATATTTATATGCTCTATTCCAGCTTCATAATATTTTTCTCCAAAGGATTTAAAACCTAACTTCTTGTAAAACTCCTCTGCAGTAGTCTGAGCATGTATTATAATTTTCTCAGCTCCTTTGTTAAATCCTCTGTTAACAAGCATTTTTACAGCCATTTTCCCAAAATGTTTTCTTCTATACTCTTTTAAAACCGCAATTCTTCCTAAAAAGAAATTATCATCTTTTTTAAAAACTCTCCCTGTAGCTATAGGCTTATTATCTTCGTAAATTATTATATGTTCTGCAAAACTATCTATATCATCTATTTCTATTTCTTCAGGTACACTTTGCTCTTCTATAAATACTTTACGCCTTATACTTAGTGCATCCTCAATCCCCTTATTTCCATAAATCCATACAATTTTAGTCATGCTATACCCCCCACCTTATTTCATTTAAATTTGCATAATAATATAAACATATCACTAAATTATTCTTCCTTCAACATTTTATATATAATTAGACGGGTTTTGAGGCACACCGTTAACCCTTATTTCAAAATGAACATGAGGTCCTGTACTTCTTCCTGTGCTCCCCATATCCCCTATTAACTGACCCTTTTTAACTTGCTCTCCTTTTTTTACTCTTATAAGCTTACAGTGAGCATATGTAGTTTCTACACCGTTATTGTGGTCTATCTTTATTACATTTCCATAGCCCTCCATCCATCCTGCATAGGTAACCTTTCCATCTAAAGCGGCATAAATAGGAGATCCTTCTTTATTTGCTATATCTATACCCTTATGCATCTTTCCCCATCGCATTCCAAATTGTGATGTAACTGTTCCATCACAAGGTTTAAGAAACTTAATCTTGTTAGCTGAAACAGGATTATTTTTTGAAGCCTTTGCCTTTTTCTCTTCGAGTTTTTCTTTTTCCTTTTTTTCTTGTAATACTTTTAAAGTTTCTTTATTGCTCTCTAATATAATATTCTTTATATCCTCCTCAGGAGTTAAGTCCTTATAATCAATATGAACTTTAGTCCAAGTAAACTTATCTTTAAGCTTAAAATCCTTAAATTCTTTTCTTAAATCACTTTGAATTTTATTAACTTGGGTTTTGAATTCCTCTTTATCTTTTACATAAAAATTAATTTTATCATTCATTTTTATTTCGTAAGCATTTGGTCTGTAAGCTATGTAAAAAGACATACATATGACTATAGTGATTATTATAATTATATAGCTTAGCATTTTTTTCTGTTTATTGTCACAACTCAAATTTATAACACATCCTTTCACATTTTTCTAATATTCCCCATATCCCTAAATTTTAATCATATTTTTGTAATTTAATTTATCCTAAGTTTGGTATATAATATAATTTTAAAATAATTTATAAGCAAAACTCCTAACTAATTGAGAAAGTAACTACATTTTGTTATAATTAAATATTATATATACCATATATAGTGCTTATAAAAGGAAAGGTTGAGATTGCATGAGTACATTCATGTTTAAAAATACAAATATAGAATATACACCTATAAGTAACGTGTTCATAGATAAATTTATGCCTAAGGCTCGTGGAGAATATATAAAGGTATACCTTCTTGGACTTCGTTATTGCTTATCTGGCGAAATAGGAATTAATTCATCTAGTATAGCAACCAGCTTACATCTCCTAGAAAGCGATGTTATGAATGCTTGGAATTATTGGAATGATGAAGGTGTAGTAAGGATTAGTAAAATTGATAATATGGGGAACTTCTCCATAGAATTTTTAGATTTAAATGCTCAAAATATAGATTCTAATGATAAGATAAATCTTTTATCAGAGTTAAAAAATACGGCTATAAAGGATATGATGGAAGATATTCAAAAATTACTTGCTAGACCTCTTTCTAATAAAGAAATGACCATGTATCTAAGCTGGCTCAAAGATTACGATTTTACTCCTGAGCTGCTTCTTCTTTTAATTCAGTACAGTATATCTAAAGGAAAAACAGACTATAGATATATAGAAAAGATAGCTATTTCTTGGCATGACTCAAAAATAAAGACTGTAGATGATGCTCAAGCCTTTATTAAAAAACATGAAGATAAATGGCTTAAAATTAAAAAGATATTAAAATATCTGGGTGTTCAAAGTAATGATGTTATGAAACCCCAAGAGCAGATGATTGATAAATGGCTAAATGTTTATAAGTTTTCTTTAGAAGTCATATATAAAGCTTGTGATATTTGTTTTGAAAGGCTAAATAAGGCTGAATTTAAATATATTGATGGTATACTAAACAATTGGTTTACCAATGATATAAAAACTCTTGAAGATATAGAGAAAAAGGATAAGATAAAACCTAACTTTAAGAAAAATAAGTATAATGGCAATAATAAAAATGATTCCTTTAATAATTATGAGCAGCGCTCTTATGATTATGAGGACTTAGAAAAAAAACTATTAGGATGGGATGTTGATGATTAAGGGTTATCACTCTGAAATAATGGAGATGTATGAAAATATACGACGTGAAGAAGAAAGAGCTTTAAAAAAAAGAAAAGAAGAAATATACAAAAATATTCCAGAGATTGAAGACATAGATAAGCAAATAAACAAACTTTGCGTACATATTTCCATAAGCTCATTTAAACCTATAAAAAATCGTGAAGAATATTTGAAGAATCTTAAAGAACAGCTAACAGACCTTAGAATAGCTAAATCTGAACTTTTGGTGTCTCACGGATATGATATAGACTATTTAAATATGCAATACAGGTGCAAAAAATGTAAGGATACAGGATTTATTGGAGTTAATCGCTGTCAGTGCTATAAACAAAATTTAGTAAAACTATACTATAAAAATTCTGAGTTAAATCAAATACTAAAAACTAATAATTTTAATAATTTTAAATATGAGTACTATCCAACGGTACGCAGCGGCGATAATATAAAAAGCCCACGAAAAAACATAGAAGAAATAGTAAAAATAAGTATGTACTTTATTGAGACTTTCTCAAATTCTAAGGATAACCTTCTATTCTATGGAAACTCAGGTACTGGAAAAACATTTTTAACCCACTGCATAGCAAAAGAGCTTTTAGATAGAGGTATACTGGTTATATATAAAACTGCTGAAGATCTGATTAAAAATCTTAGAGAAGTCCGTATAGAAAATAATGCAGATATGGAAGACTTGCTTACAAATTGTGACTTGTTAATTATTGATGATCTGGGAACTGAGCAGATAAGTAATTTTAGTAAAACAGAGTTATTTAATTTAATAAATAAAAGGCTTCTAAAGGAAAAGAAGATGATAGTTTCTACTAACTATACTTTAGAAGAGCTGTCAAAGACTTATTCTGAAAGAATAACATCGAGACTTTTCGGCAACTTCACTTTATGCAAATTTTATGGTGAAGATATTAGAGTAAAAATGAATTTAAATAAAATTAAGTCACAAAATCTATAAGCAGAAGAGCGGAGAGTTTGGGCGCTGTGTTTAGTTTGGAAAAAACCTAAGCTCTCTAAGCTAACCTCCATTGTAGAAAACATTAAAGAAGCTTATAAACAAAAAACCTTAAGCGTTTTGCTTAAGGTTTTTTGTTTGGTGCTGGCACCAGGACTTGAACCCGGAACCTACTGATTACAAGTCAGTTGCTCTACCAATTGAGCCATGCCAGCTTATTTGGCGACCCAGAAGGGGCTCGAACCCTCGACCTCCGGCGTGACAGGCCGGCACTCTAACCAACTGAGCCACTGGGCCATGTTTTTGTGGTGGGCACAACAGGGATCGAACCTGTGACCCCCTGCTTGTAAGGCAGATGCTCTCCCAGCTGAGCTATGCGCCCACAAAATGGTGACTCCTAGGGGAATCGAACCCCTGTTACCACCGTGAAAGGGTGGTGTCTTGACCGCTTGACCAAGGAGCCATATTATGTTTTTTAATCTTTAATGGTGCTGGCACCAGGACTTGAACCCGGAACCTACTGATTACAAGTCAGTTGCTCTACCAATTGAGCCATGCCAGCTTATTTGGCGACCCAGAAGGGGCTCGAACCCTCGACCTCCGGCGTGACAGG